>CBDUCI010000213.1:0-3960 GCA_965365605.1 uncultured bacterium | reverse complement strand
CCTCCGAACGAGAGATCTCGTTGCCGCCCAGCCGACCACCACACTGAATCCGAATTCCCTCTGCACCCATGCGCATGGCCGACGTCACCGCTTTCTTCATCGCCCGTCGGTGAGAAATCCGCTGAGACAACTGGAATGCGATGTTGTCAGCCACAAGTTGGGCATCGAGCTCGGGTCGCTTTACTTCCTCCACCTTGATCTGAACATCATCCTTAGTGAGGCGGGCCAACTCGTCTCGGAGCTTGTCGACCTCCGAGCCTTTGCGACCGATCACGACGCCCGGACGAGCAGTGAAGATCATCACCGTGATTCGCTTGGGAGTCCGCTCGATCTCCACGCGTGATATTGCAGCGTGTGACAGCCGGCTCCTCAAGTAGCGTCGAATCATCTGATCGCCCTCGATCCACTCCGCCATGTTCTTGTGATTGAACCAGCGCGACCGCCAAGGCTTGACGATGCCCAAGCGAAAACCTATCGGCGAAGTTTTCTGTCCCACCCTCGACTCTCCTTACTCCGCGTCGTCGTTGGCCGGACCAACGATGACGGTGATATGGCTGGTTCGCTTACGCACCCAATACGCTCGCCCCATCGCCCGCGGGCGAATCCGCTTCCAAGTTGGCCCGGGATCGGCAAACGCCCTCTTGATTACTAGTTGGTCGGGGCTATACCCACCTTCAGCCTGCATGGCGTTCGAAACCGCCGAGCGCAGCGTCTTTAGAACCGGAATCGCCGCCGCCTTTTTGGTGAACTGAAGTAGGGCGTATGCCTCCTCGACGTTCTTTCCGCGAATAAGATCGATCACCAACCGTGCTTTGCGCGGTGTTACACGAACATGTCGGCTGACAGCTCTAGCTTCCATCGGATCGTTCTCCTACCATTCCTAACCGAGCTTGGTTTTCTTTTCGGATGCCATCCGGCCACCGTGTCCGCGAAAGATCCTCGTCGGTGAGAACTCACCCAGCTTGTGCCCTACCATGTTCTCCGAGATGTACACCGGTATGAACTTGTTGCCGTTATGCACGGCCACTGTGTGGCCCACGAAATCAGGCGTAATCATCGAGGCCCGCGACCAAGTCTTGATGACCCGCTTATCGCCCTTCTGGTTCATCTCATGAACTCTCGCGAGAAGCCTATCCTCAACGTAGGGTCCTTTTTTCAACGAGCGTCCCATGGGTCCTCCGTTTCCTACTTCTGTCCCCGGCGGCGGACTATGTACGCCGAGGAGCTCTTCCGCTTATTGCGGGTCTTGTATCCCTTCGTCGGCTTACCCCACGGCGTAGTCGGATGGCGGCCGCCTGAGGACTTGCCCTCACCACCACCCAGCGGATGGTCAACCGGGTTCATCGCCACACCCCGTACCTTCGGACGTCTTCCGAGCCAACGCGAGGCGCCGGCCTTGCCCAGCGAGAGATTCTCGTGGTCGAGATTGCCGACTTGGCCGATCGTCGCCTGGCATCGCGACAACACCCGGCGAACCTCCGAAGATGGCAAGCGAAGCAACACAAAACGCCCCTCACGCGCGACTAACTGAACGCCAGCACCCGCCGCTCGCGCTAGCTGCCCACCCTTGCCGGGCTTTAGCTCGACATTGTGGAGCGTTGTTCCAAGCGGGATCTTCGCCAGCGGCAACGTATTCCCTACCTTTACATCGGCATCCGGGCCAGCCTCGATTCTGGCGCCGACCTTGAGACCGCTTGGAGCCAGGATGTAACGCTTCTCGCCATCGGCGTAGTGAATCAACGCGATGTTGGCCGAGCGGTTCGGGTCGTACTCGATAGACGCGACCTTCCCTGGAACACCGTGCTTGTCACGCTTGAAATCGATCCTCCGATAGCGTCGCTTATGACCGCCGCCACGACGACGGCTGGTCACACGGCCATCCGCGTTGCGCCCTCCACTCTTGCTCATCGCTTCAACCAACGAGCGCTCGGGTTTCTTCTTTGTCAGCTCCGACGTGTCGAGCACCGTTCGGTACCGCGAACTCGGCGTCACTGGCTTGAATTTCTTGATGCCCATTAGTTCCCCTTAACCCTCATACAGATCGATCGTGTCGCCTTCGGCGAGTGTCACAATCGCCTTCTTCCAAGACGGAGCCCGGCCAGAGAAACGACCCATCCGGCGTATCTTCCCCATCCGATTCTGCGTGCGAACACTCTTGACATTCACCGAGAACAGCTTCTCGACTGCATCGGCGATCTCGTGCTTATTGGCACCCATATCGACTGCAAACACATACTGGTTCTGTTGATCTTGCATCCGCGTTGACTTCTCGGTGAACAGCGGCCGCTTTATCACTCGAAACCGTTTCCTATCCATCGGCCTGTTCCTCTTCAGCGACGCGCGACTTGATCGGTGCAGGCCGAGTGTCCCATGCTCCATCCTCAACTGCGACCACATCATGTATCAGCACATCGTGGGCTGAAGCATCCGAGAACTTCTTTACCGTAACTCTCGCCAGGTTCCGACCTGACAGTAGGATGTTCCTATCTGCCTCGCCGAGCAGGAGCAACACTTTGCCCTCCACATCCCAGCGGTTGATAGCACGCGCCAACCGCGCAGTGCTCGGCTCCTCGAAAGTTCCGAGCTCCACCACCCGCACCAAACCGTCCTGCGCGCGGTCAGAGAGGGCGGAAACGAACGCCGCGCTCCGAACCTGGTGAGGAACCCGCTCACGCCAGCGCTTTGGTTTGGGGCCATGGATCACGCCCCCACCCTCCCACAAGGGTGAGCGCAGTGAACCGACGCGTGCGCGTCCGGTACCCTTCTGGCGCCACGGCTTTGCGCTGCTCCCACGGACCTCGGCCCGCGTCTTCGAGGACGCCGTCCCCGCGCGCGAGTTCGTTTGCTGGGCCCGCACCGCTTGGTACATCACGTGGCGGTTTATCTCGACACCGAACCATTCGTCGGGCAGCTCAACCTGGCGATCTGACGAACCCTCGGTCGTATAGCACGTGACCCGGGTCATGCCGTTACTCGCTTTTGAATCCGGAGGAAGCTGTTCCTGGCCCCGGGTACCGAACCGCGAACGAACACCAGCATCCGCTCTGGATCGACCTTGAGTACCTCGAGGTTCTTGATCGTGGTTCGTCTTCCACCCGTCTGTCCCGGAAGTGCGCGATTCTTGAACGTCTTCGCCGGATAGGCTGCCTGGCCCATGGATCCTGGCCTGCGATGGTGAGTCTTGGTCCCATGTGTGGCATCAAACCCATGATGTCCGTGCCGTTTCATCACGCCCTGAAAGCCCTTGCCCTTGGAAACCCCGACGACGTCCACCCGATCACCCGGTGAGAACACTTCTTCGGGGGGCAGTTGTTGGCCCGCCGTGTACTCCGGCTGTTCCTCGAACCGGAACTCCTCCAGCCGCAGGACTGGCTTGAGGCCATTCTTCGACAAGTGGCCCAGCTCGGGCTTCGAGAGCCGCTTCTCACTGTGTTCCCCGTAGCCGATCTGGACCGCACAGTAGCCGTCTGTCTCCGACGTCTTGATCTGCGCCACATAATTGGGACCTGCTTTGATCACCGTCACGGCGTGCGCCCGTCCGTCATCATCGAAGACTTGGGTCATGCCCAGCTTCTGTCCAATGAGACCAACCATGCTCAGACCTTGATCTCCACGTCGACGCCGGCCGGCAGATCGAGCTTCATCAACGCGTCAACGGTTTGAGGCTTGGCGTCGAGAATGTCGATCAGCCGCTTATGGGTCTTCATCTCGAACTGCTCGCGTGACTTTTTGTCGATGTGTGGCGAGCGCAGCACGGTGAAGATCTGCGTTCGCGTGGGTAGCGGAACCGGACCAGAAACGATAGCCCCGGTTCTCTGCGCCACGCGGACGATGTCTTGTGTCGACTGATCGATCACCGCGTGATCGAACGCCTTTAGCCGTATCCGGATCTTGTTAGCCATCTATCGCCTCTACTTGGTGATCTTGGTGACGACTCCGGCGCCGACGGTGCGGCCACCT
>CBDUCI010000212.1:0-3971 GCA_965365605.1 uncultured bacterium | reverse complement strand
TCGGACACAACTCTACGACCTCTTTGAGCAGCGAACGCACACCTTTGAGCTGCTCGGCTGCGCCACAGAAAACCGGGAACAGCTCCCCTCTTGCCATCCCCGCTTTCATGGCCGTCGTTACCTCGTCGCGATCGAACTCCTCACCTTCCAGGTAGCGCTCGATCAGCGTATCGTCGGTTTCAGCAACGGTCTCGACCAATTCCCGCCGGTAGCGATCATAGTCGGCGCGCACTTCATCCGGAATCTCTCCGATCTTGCGCTTCCCGGTCGCACCATCCTCGTAGAGGTGCGCGTTCTCGTTGAACAGATTGCAGATGCCGTGAAAATCGGCGCCCTGCCCGATCGGGATCTCGACGGGGATAGCTCGTGACGACAATCCATCGCGAATCTGTCGATAGACCTTCTCAAAATCAGCGTGTTCCTTGTCCATCATGTTGATAAAGATCAACCGCGGCAGCTTCTCGGCTTCGGCGTACTCCCACACGCGCTCGGTGCCGACCTCGACGCCGGCGACGGCGTTGACCACCAGGCACGCGCTATCCGCCACCCGTAGCCCGGACACGACCTCACCGGCGAAGTCGAGATAACCGGGCGTGTCAATCAGGTTGACCTTGGTATCCATGAACTCGGCGTACGCCATCGCCAAGCTGACCGATATCTGGTGCTCCGTCTCGTCGGGAGTGAAGTCGGTCAGCGACGTGCCATCTTCGACCGAACCCATGCGAGCGCAAGAGCCGGCCAACCACGCCATCGCGTTTACCAGCGTGGTTTTGCCCGACGCGCCGTGTCCAATCACGGCAAGATTTCTTATGTCCGCGCTGTCATAGACGTCCACAACATCTCCTTTCTCTATGTTATCTCAAGCCTACATCTCTTCGGCTCGTCGAAGATCCTCGGTTACCTCGCCACCGGAATGCGCGCGTTCGGCGACGTACCAGAGGAGCCCCGCCAACCCACCAAAAACGATCAACGAGACGGCCGTGCCGGCGCCTTCGGTGACACCGGTGACCGCGGTCTGGAAGGCATTGATCAGTGCCGACTGCTCACCGAAGAACACCAGGCCGGCGATGATGACGCCGACGAGAGCGGCCCCAGCGATCAACCCCGAAGCGAACAACACGCCGTTCTCTCGTTTCTCTCGCAAAACGTCGATCCGAGCGGCGTGACGCTTCTCGATCGCCAAGCGCACCATTCCACCGACGAGAATCGGGGACATGAGCGAAAGCGGCAGATAGAGACCGACCGCCACGACCAGCGACGGGAGCCCGACCATCTCAAACATCGCCGCCAAAAATATCCCCGCCACGACCAGCGCCCACGGCAAGTCAGCATTGACCACACCGTCGATCACCAGCGCCATCAGCGTCGCCTGTGGAGCCGGCAGCTCTTCCGAGCCGATCCCGATCCCGCCGTGCAATACCATCAGGACCGAGCCCATCACAGTGGCTGCCGTCAGCACACCGATCATCTCGCCGATTTGCTGGCGTCGCGGAGTCGCTCCGATCAAAAAGCCGGTCTTGAGGTCCTGTGAGGTGTCTCCAGCGATCGCCGCGCTGATCGCGATGATCGCACCGACGAGCAGGATCGCCATGCGGGGATCGCCGACCGCGTTCTCGGTCCGGCCGAGCGCGACGAAAAGCAACGCCGTCAGCAGCAACGTCGCGATGGTCATGCCGCTGACGGGGTTGGACGATGTGCCGACCAAGCCGACGATCCGCGACGAAACCGTAACGAAGAAAAACGAGAAAACGACCATCAGGATCGCACCGATCGCCCCGGCGGGCGCGAACGACGCCGGCAGGAGAGCCAGGATCAGGGCGATCCCCAGCGCTCCAGCTATCACGGTCGTGAACGGAAGATCCCTCTCGGTCCGCTTGATCGCACCTTGGTCGGCGCTCTCACGGATCCCACGCATGCCCATGCGGAACGAGCCGACGATCGTCGGCAACGCGCGCACGAGCGTGATGATGCCACCGAACGCAACCGCGCCCGCGCCGACATACCGGATGTAACGATTCCAGATGTCACCCGGCTCCATGTCGCGGATCAGCGCTTGGGTCTCGGGATAGAGCGGCGTGCCGGCCGACGCCCCAAAAGTGGCGATCAGCGGGATCAATACGAGCCACGAAACGGCGCTCCCCATGAACAGAATCGCCGCTATGCGCGGGCCGATGATGTAACCGACCCCGAGCAGCTCGGGCGTCGCGTCGATGCCGAACTCGGCTTTGGGATACCCGCGGATTCGGAAAGACGGGTCGCCGCGCCACAGCGAGAGCGCGTTGTTGTTTACGAAATACTGATAGACCGCCCCCACCCCGAGACCGCTGAACAGAAGCCGCGCTTTGGCGCCACCCGTGTCGCCGGCGGCCAGTACCTCGGCGCACGCCGTTCCCTCCGGGTAGGGCAGCTTGCCGTGCTCGTCGCGGATCAAGTAACGGCGCAGAGGGATCATGAAGAGGACACCCAACAATCCGCCGAGCGCAGCCAGCGTAAAGATCAGCAATTGACTCGGTGCCAATCCGAAGATGAACAGCGCGGGCAGCGTGAAGATGACCCCGGCGGCCAGCGACTCGCCCGCCGAACCGACGGTCTGGACCATGTTGCCTTCGAGGATCGAACCACCTTTGAGCACGCGGAAGAAAGCCACGCCCATGACCGCCGCCGGGATCGACGCGCTCACGGTGAGGCCCACCTTCAGACCCAGGTACGCGTTGGCGGCGCCAAACACCACGCCCACGAGAATGCCGATGATCACCGCACGTAGCGTGAACTCGGGCAGCGTGGCTTCCGCGGGCACATAGGGTTGGTAATCGCTGCCGGGGATCTCCTCGTAGGCCTCGGGTGGCAAACCCTTGCCTTGACGGGTCGTCGATTCCGGCGTCGTGACGACGTCTTCGCTCATCGAGCCTCCCCGGATTGGGGTCTGTTGGAGCTGGAGCGGATCGTTGCCGCTCGTTTCCGCAGATGATCCACCTGGACGAGGATGTCGTCGGTCGGCGGCGGCGCAGCGTTCACGCCGGCCCAACGGTACCGAATCCAGCCAGACTCGTCCACGACCAGGATCTGAGGCGTCACGTCGGCCCCGAAGTCCGACCGGGATCGGTCCCGATCGGGCGGCACGACGATCGCGAACGACTGGGGCGGGCCGGCGGCTGCAGGATCACCGCCCAGCCAGACCCCGACCAGCGCCCCCCCACGGCTTCGCATCGCGGTCGCCAACTCGTCGAGTTGGCTGGAGTAACCCGGGCAGCCGTCACACGCTGCGTCCCACAGCACGACCACCAGCGGGCGGCCGATTAAACCTCCCGTAGCGATCGGTGGGCCGGTACGCCGCGGATAGGCGAGGTCGGGCAGCCGGTCGCGGAGCGGTTGTGCCACCAGCAGTTGCTGGCGCTCGTCCTCGATCCGGGCGCGCTCCGCCGCGCGCAGGTCGTCGAGCCCCCGAAGCGAGCCGTGGCGCTGCCGGTACACCGTCTCGAGCGGCAGCGTGGCGCGTTCCCCCACACCGCGAACCTCGGCATCGATGAACGCATCGATCGCGTCGCTCCACTGTCGGCGGGCCGCGTACACGCGTCCGAGGTGCAGAAAGTGCTCGGCGTAGCCAGTCGTAGTGCCGCGACTGTTGATCTCGGCAACCGCCGACACGAGGGCGGCCTCCGCCTGTCTCAGGTCCTCGCGCCGCCCCCGGTAGGAGCGGAAGTACCGGCCGGGTGTTTCGCCTTGTGGCAATAGCTCCGGGTCCTCGAATTCGAGTCGCGCCAGCCACTGCTGTATTTGCGTTTCGAGTTGTGGTAGCTCGCTTGGTGGTAGTGAATCGGCGGCGGCGGCGAGAATGTTCGACAAGCTGTCGAGGTCGGGTGGCAAGCGAACGGGCTCGGCAGGAACGACTTCGGGCTCGGGCTGGGGTCGGACACCAGAACACCCCGCACCGAGCGCCACACAGACAATCCCCAACGGAATCCACCCCCTCA
>CBDUCI010000211.1:0-3985 GCA_965365605.1 uncultured bacterium | reverse complement strand
CGGGGACAGTTTGATCATCAACGTCGATTGGGACGGATGTCTCTCGACCGTTGAAGTGGTCCGGGCCACGCTGCAGGCGGACGCCAGCGACGAAGGGGTGGACGCCTTCCTGGAGCAACTGGTCGTGCGCCGCGAACTCGCCTACAACTTCTGCCGGTACGTCCCGGTGGAGCAGCATCGGACCCTCGAAGCGCTACCCGACTGGACCCTCAAGACGATGTCTGCGCATGCGGGAGACGACAGGGACTACTGCTACAGCCCCGAGGAACTCGAGGGGGGCCGGACGCATGACGAGATCTGGAATGCCGCCCAGCGCGAGCTCGTCGCCACGGGGACCTTCCACGGCTACCTCCGGATGTTGTGGGGCAAGAACGTGATTCGCTGGACGGGGAGCTACGAGCGGGCACAGGACTTCATGGTACGTATGCACCATCGTTATGCCTTGGACGGACGCAATCCCAATACGTACGCCAGCATCCTCTGGTGCTTCGGTCTGCACGATCGTGCTTTCAGAGAGATGCCCGTACTCGGAAAGCTCCGCCCTCTCAACTCCTCGAACACTCGCCGCAAGTTCGACCTCGATCCCTACATGGAGTGCGTGAATCGCGAAGTGGAAGCGAGAAAGATGCCGATCCTCGATTAGAGGGCCAACGCCGCAAACACCCCACCGGGCTTGACTGTCTATGATTTGTTCATTATAATTGTCATCGTAGTTAGACAATGACTAGACATCAAGCTTGGAGATGTGTCTTATGTTCAAGTACATGAAGCTCATAACTGTCTTTGCGTTGCTGGCGCCAGCGACTCTCGCCGCCCAGACACAGGACTTTGCGGTCAACGTGCGTGGAGGAATCAATGTCCCGACGTTCGACATCACCGACATCGCCGAGTCGGGACCGGGATTCGGCTTTGGCGTGCAGGTTCCGCTGGGTGACAGGCTGTTCGCGCGAGCCAACGCCGACTTCGGCACACACGACATCGTCGACGGTGGTGACCTCGATGTGAAGGTGAACCACTTCATCGCGGGAGTCGGTCTGCCGCTGGTCGACGCGACGGAAGACAGCCCGTGGCGCGTCAGCGTGAACCTGGGCGCCGGTATGCTTTCGTTCGATATCGATGGTGCCCCTGAGACCCTCAACTACTTCGCGATCAACGCTGGGGGAGAAATCGAGTATGTACTGAGCGACGCGGTCAGCCTGCTTCTGAGCCCGCAGGGCGATATCGCCTTCGTGGATGAGGCTGACGGATTCACAGGATCGACCGCCTGGGTGTGGCCGATCACTGCCGGCGCGAAGATCAGGTTCTAGCCGATACAACCTTCAAGCCACGGAATTCAACATGAGGATTGCTGTTATCGGCTCCGGGATCTCTGGTCTCGGAGCCGCGTGGCTTCTCGCACCCCGACACGAGGTACATCTTTTCGAGTCTCGACCCCGGCTGGGTGGTCATACCCACACGGTCCTGGTGGAGCGACCAGAAGGCCGATTGAGCCTCGACACCGGGTTCATGATTTTCAATCGGGCCAGCTACCCACTGCTGACCCGGTTGTTCTCCAAACTGGGTGTTCCCTCCCAACCGACCGACATGTCGTTTTCGGTGCAGTGTGACGCCTGCAGTCTGTCGTATGCAGGGCGCGGATTCCGCGGCCTGTTTGCTCAGAGGCGCAACGCCGTGCGGCCAGCCTTTTTAGGGATGCTCAACGACATTGGTCGGTTGGCCCGCCGTGCCGATTCCATCCCCGAGGACGACGATCGCACCCTGGACACCTTTCTCCGGGAGGAGTCGTACGGACAGGAATTTACTGACCACTATATCCTCCCGATGGCCGCTGCTCTTTGGTCGTCAGGGCCTGGCGTAGTCCGACGCTTCCCGATTCGCGTGCTGCTCGAGTTCTTCAGGAACCACGGGTTGCTGCGGCTGAGGGAGAGGCTTGATTGGCAGACGATTCCAGGTGGTAGCGCTACCTACGTTCGGGCAATTCGTCGCTCCCTGCGAGGAAGCATCCATTTGAATGCTCCGGTCAGCCGGGTCACGCGGGGGAGCCGCAACGTCGAGATCCGGGTCGCGGGCCGCGATGAACAGTTTGACCATGTCGTCTTGGCCACCCACGCGGACCAGGCATTGTCTGTCCTGCACGCGCCGACACCTGCCGAGCAGGCGCTGTTGTCCGCCTGGACATACGAGTCCAACGACACCTGGCTTCACACCGACGAGGATCTTCTCCCGGCAAGCTCAGCTACTCACTCAGCATGGAACTACCGGGTCAAAGACTGTAGCCAGCCACGCGACCGCGTCACCGCTACCTACGGCCTAAACCGACTGCAACGAATCGATAGCAGCACCGAGTACATGGTAACCCTAAATCCTATGTCGCCACCCAGGCCGGAGCATGTCATACAGCGGATGAACTATCGCCATCCGATGATGACCCCCGAGTCGACCTCGACCTGGGGTGACCTGCCTACACTGAACGGCAACGGGCGCGTTTCGTTCTGCGGCTCCTACTTCGGATACGGATTTCACGAGGATGGTTTTCGCTCGGCGGTCTCAGTGGCGGAGTCGCTCGGGACTGGTGGGCCGTGATGCGATCAGCTCTCTACGTGGGAAGTGTCCGACATCGAAGATACGGCGCTCCACAGCACGAGTTCACATATCCGACTTATCAGGTCCTGCTCGACCTGGCCGAGCTGGATGCCCTGGCTCGGACAATCCCGTGGTTTGGATACAACGGACGGGGGCTGACCAGTTTCCATGACACCGATCATCTGGGCAGTTCTGCGAATCCGGTCCGGGAGAAACTCCAACATTGGATGGAAGCGCGTGGCGAGTCCCTTGGCGAGAATCGGGTGCAACTACTCACCAACCTCAGGGTGCTCGGTCACGTATTCAACCCGGTAAGCTATTTCTTCTGCATGACTGGGAATGGTGACCTCCGACACGTCGTCGCGGAGGTCAACAATACGTTCGGAGATTCGCACTGCTATCTTCTGAGCGCTCTCGATCGAAAGGGCGATGATGCCTACGCGGCGCGCTGCGAGAAACGTCTCCACGTGTCTCCTTTCATCGGAATGGAGGACATCGGCTATCAATGGTTGCTCACGACGCCGGGACCCCGACTCACGGTTCACATCGACGAGATGCGCCGCGGGCGCAAGTTCTTCGACGCAACGCTGCAACTGGAGCGCCGCCCGCTAACGAGTCGGACGCTCGCGGCGACGATGTTACGCTACCCGCTGACGCCACTACACACGGTTCTGCGCATCCACCTGCAGGCGTTCAAGCTGTGGCGGAAGGGCGCGTCGTTTCACCGCCGGCCGACTCCGCCGCCATGCGAATTCCAGGACGCGTGAGCAGCCTCGACCACCGTGCAGCCAGACTGATCCTGGGCACTCTGACTCGTATCCGGTCCGGGTGCCTGCAGGTCGAGCTTCCGGACGGTGTCAAGCACGCATTCGGCGAAGCTGGGTCTGAGCAGGTGGTAGCAGTAACCGTCAAGGACTGGAGGGCTTTCCGGCGCGTGCTTCTCGATGGAGAGACAGGTGCCGGGGAGTCTTACATGGATGGCGACTGGGATACGACCGATCTCGTAGCGCTTATCAGGCTCATTATCGAGATCGGGAATACCACCGTCAGAGGAACGGAGATCGCCCGCTTCGTCGAAGCGATAGCGCACCGGCTGCGCCGCAACACGATTCGAGGCGCGAAAAAGAACATTTCCCGTCACTACGACCTGGGCAACGAGTTCTTCGCGCTTTTCCTCGATCCCACCATGACATACTCAGCAGCCCTCTTCGACGATGGCAGTGAAGAGCTCTCCCGCGCTCAGAGCCGCAAGTACCGAGTGCTCGCGGAGAAAGCGAAGATCGGGGCAGACAGTCATGTTCTCGAAATCGGCTGCGGCTGGGGAGGATTCGCCGAGTTCGCCGCGCGTGAAATCGGCTGTCGGGTGACCGGCATCACGATTTCTGAAAAACAGGCTGAATAT
>CBDUCI010000210.1:0-3988 GCA_965365605.1 uncultured bacterium | reverse complement strand
TCGTCCAGTCCCAACTCTTTAAGCCAACGACAGAACAACTCCAGTGACGAAGGGTAAGCCTTGATCAGCACAGGATGGAACTTCTTGAGCCGCCGCACGTAGAGCGGCATGTTTTCTTTCTTGAAGTTGAACGATGACAAGTGCAAGCAGTTCAACTTCGGGTCGTACCGAAACAGGCGATCGCCTTTGATCAAGAAGCCTGTCAGGTCGGCGAAACGGTCGCCGAATCGGTAACCGGCCCAGTTCAGAACTCTCCAGATCGAAGCGAACTGCGTGATGTTCGACTCCCGGTCCAGAAGGAACTTGGTAGGCGTCCCGGTCGATCCACTGGTTTCAGTCGGGACTGGGCCGTAATTGTCCAGGTTCTCGGCGTGTAGCTGGCGAAAGTTTTGCCGTATTGTCTCCTTCGTGAGCTCTGGCAGCGCACTGATGTCGAGCCGATCGACCATTTCGTTAAAGTCGGATTCATACGGACCCAGCGTCTTTCGATAGTACGGTACGTTCTGAACGGCGTGTCGCAACGTCCTGTCGAGACGCTCTTGTACCCATTCGCGACGACGGTCTAACGACCAGTATTGAGATTCGCCGAGCAGGTCGTGAAACCGCTTTATGGCCAGTGGATGCAGGACGTAGTCCCGGAGGCGAAAGATCATTCGATAGCTGCACCCATGGCCTGTCTGTGTTCTTCAAGGAGATTTCGATAGTGACCCGCGATATGACGACCGATCATTCGCAGCACATTTAGGCCGTAGGGTATCGGCGACAAGCTCGAACTGTGTTCGTCGTAGCGAGTAGGAATCGCGATCTCAGCGCACCGCATACCCACCAGGTGCGCCATCAAGATCATCTCCGCATCGAAATTGTAGTTGTCCTGGAGCTTCTCATACGGGACGTTCTCCAGCAAGGTGCGAGAGTACACCATATATCCACTGTGGAACTCTCTCATTCGGGTACCAAACGCCAGGTTTTCGATCGTCGTCAGCACGCGGTTTGGGATGTACCGGGTAAGGGGCATGCCACCCCTTCGCGCGCCACCCCCCAACAGCCTTGATCCTTGGACGATGTATGCATCATCGTGCAAGACGGGGGCCAGAAGATCCAGGGCCTTCTCGGGCGCATACTGCCCGTCGGAGTGAACGATAGCCACGCCGTAGGCTCCACGATTCAACGCCACCCTGAGTCCGCTCTTCAATGCCCCTCCATAACCGCGATTCTCGGGGTGATCAACAACCGCTATACACGGGTTGCCGGCCGCCAGCTCGCGAGCCACCTGGCCGGTCCCGTCGGGACTGGCGTCGTTTACGATAATGACCGACCCGGTCTCCCAAAACGCGGCTGGGACGCGCTCGATCACGCTCGACAGCGTCGATTCCGCCCGGTAGGCCGGAATGACAATCGCTGGCGCTTTCCGAATCTCTGGGCTGGTCACCGCGGCTGCCTCTCAGGCAAATGGCGGAGAGGGCGGGATTCGAACCCGCGAGACGCTGTCAACGTCTACGCGATTTCCAGTCGCGCTCCTTCGACCACTCGGACACCTCTCCGCACGTACATCGAGAAGATATCCCCCGAAGAGCACCCAGTCAGCACGTTCATCTTAGCCCAGCACGACCTCGACCGCGTGGGTCGCCCCATCATCGACCAGCCCGATTCGAGCACCGGCTCCGGGCCGAGCGCGTTGCGTCGTTGGCGAATGGATGCGCTCGTGGTCGAGCTCGAGATCTCGACCGTCGAGACGCACCTCCCGGACCCCGTACATGACGCCGTTGGGGTTCTTTACAACCACCTCGTACTGCGCCGAATGATACCTGAAGGACAACTCGAAATCAGGCCAACCCCGCGGGATGCATGGGTCGACATAGAGCGTCTCCCCGCGCAGCCGGAACCCGAGAATCCACTCCACCCCGGCTCGATACATCCACCCGGCGGAACCCGTGTACCAAGTCCATCCGCCCCGTCCGACGTGAGGCGGCTCGGCGTAAACATCGGCCACCGCGACGTAGGGCTCGACCTTGTAGCGGTGAATCCCCGCTCTCGTGCTTGCGTGGTTGATCGGGTTCAGAATCGAGAAGAGCTCAGCCGCCTTGTCTCCGTCGCCCAGCTCGGCGAGAGCCAACACCGACCAGATCGCGGCGTGGGTATACTGTCCACCGTTTTCGCGGACTCCGGGCAGATACCCCTTGATGTAGCCAGGGTCGCTCGGTGTCTTGTCAAACGGCGGAGTGAACAACAAGACCAGGCCGTCGCCTCGCTTGACCAAATGTTGCTCGACCGCTTTCATGGCTCGCTCCGCTCGATCACCGCGGGCCGTACCCGACAGAACCGCCCACGACTGGGCGATCGAATCGATCCGGCACTCCTCATTCGCCGCTGATCCGAGCGGCGTCCCATCGTCAAAGTAGGCACGCCGATACCAGTCACCGTCCCAACCGTGCTCGGCGATGGCCGGCTTGAGTGCCTCGAGATACGCTCTCCATCGCTCCACCCGTTCGCCATCGCCCCGGCTTTCAGCGATCGGGATGAACCCGTCGATCGCGAGGTGAAGGAACCAAGCCAACCAGATGCTCTCTCCCCGCCCCTGATCCCCGACTCGATTCATGCCGTCGTTCCAGTCCCCGGAGCCGATTAGCGGCAGCCCATGCACGCCGACCCCGAGACTGACGTCGAGGGCCCGCGCGCAGTGCTCGTACAATGAGGCAACAGTTTCAGACGGCGCGGGTTGGAAGTACTTTTCGACCTCCTCTTCCAGTAACACCTCGCCATCCAGGAACGGTATGCTCTCGTCCAGGATCGACTCGTCACCAGTCACGTGGAGATAGTGGACGAGAGCCAGCGGCAGCCAGACTCGGTCGTCGCTGATCCGGGTTCGCACTCCACGACCCGATGGCGGGTGCCACCAATGTTGGACATCGCCCTCGGGGAACTGGCGCGCCGCGGCTCGCAGCAGGTGCGCGCGGGGGATCTCCCGGCCTGCAACAACCAGAGCCATCACGTCCTGGAGCTGATCTCTGAATCCGTAAGCCCCGCCGGACTGATAAAAGGCAGACCGGGCCCAGATGCGGCACGACAGCGCCTGATACAGCAACCACTGATTGAGCATGATCGACATCGAGTAATCAGGCGTTCGAACCTGCAGCGCGCCCAGGATGTCGTCCCAGCGCTCCACCACACCATTAAGCACGCCGTCGAGGTCCGCGATCCGGTACTCGGTCACAAGCGCTCGAGCCTGATCGGTATCGACTCCCTGCCCGAGGAAGAAAACGACCTCGATACTCGCCCCCGGCTCGAGAACGAGATGGCGTCGCAGCGTCGCGCACGGGTCGTGTGCCGAACCGACCCGACCCGACAGACGCGATCCTGGAACCATCCCGGCCGGCTCACGCAGCGTACCGTGACGGCCCACGAACTCACCCCGATCCCCGGACCACTCGTCTTGCTGACCGCTCAAATCGGCGAACGCCACGCGTCCGGCGAACTCACCACTCCACCAGCTCTGGGCAAACAGTGCCTGTGTCTCCGGATCGAGACTGGTCACGATCGAAGCCGCGTTTTGATCTCGTTCGACGCCCAGCACCCATTCGACGTACGCGGTGACCGAGAGCTTGCGCGTGCGATCCGACAGGTTTTTGACGACAAGGCGCGAGATCTTGATCGGATCATCAACCGCGACGTACTGTGTGAGCTCGGTCGCGACCTCGTGACACTGGAGGCCGAAGCGCGTCCATCCTTGCCCGTGACGGATCTCGTACGGCGATGATTGGCGGATCGGTAACGGGGTCGGCGTCCAAACCTCTCCGGTATCCTCGTCGCGCAAGTAGATCGCTTCGCCCGGTGGATCGGTAACCGGATCGTTGGACCATGGTGTGAGTCGATTCTCGCGGCTGTTTGATGCCCACGTGTAGCCAGACCCCGTCTCCGAAACCTGAAAGCCGAAGCCGGGATTTGCGATGACGTTGATCCAGGGGGCTGGCGTCCACTGTCCCTCGCCGAG
>CBDUCI010000209.1:0-4034 GCA_965365605.1 uncultured bacterium | reverse complement strand
GGAGCCGTCCCAGCACGTAATCGACGTCGTCGGTGCGCAGGTTCCCGCATGGCTCGCTCTTGTTGAACTCGACGCACTTGGAAACGACCATCTGGTTGTCGATGTTGAACATCGCCTTTCCCGCGATGCACCCGTCGATCCCATCGTTTGCCGCCACATCGAACTTCTCGAGGTACTTCTTGTTGGCGTGGAACGTCTCTGGATAGCGCCGTTTCAAATCGAGCAGCACCTCGGTGGCGCCGTCCAGATGACGCTGGCCTTCGTTCCCCGTCTTCATCACCGAGTAGGGTTGTACTTGCCAGTAGACCCCCAGCTCGCGAGCCAACTCACACAACGCCCCCATTTGATCCAAGTTGTCATCGGTCAGCACGGAGATGATCTGAACCCGCTGATAGGAGCGGTCGGTGCGATTGTCCCGAAGCTGCTCGATCGCCTTTACGGCCCGTTCGAAAGCGAACTTGACGCCGCGGTGTCTAGCGTGCTTCTCCGGATCAGCGTAATCGATCGATACGGAGCAACCCCACAAGCCGGCTTCCCACAGCTGGCGAGCCCGTTTGGGCGTCATGCCGGACCCAGAGGTCGTCAAATACGGAAAGTGATCGCGTGACAGCACCTCGATGATGGTATGGATGTCACGCCTGAGCATCGGCTCACCGCCGGCTAGCGAAACGATGACCGAACCTAGGCTGGACAGCTTCTTGGCTCCGATGACGAAATCCTCAAGCGAGCACTCTTCGTGCGGCTTGAAGTCGTTCTCCCAGTAGGTGCAAAACGAGCACCCGTAGTTGCAGTTGTACGTGACCTGCCACGTCACCCAGACCGGCTGTCCGGTGGCGTAAGCTTTTACGAGGCGATACTTCTTGCCCCATCGAGGTCGCCGATCGTCGGCCAGGTACTCGTCGACAGACACCGGTGGACCAATGGGAATTTCGATGATCCCGCTCGACCCGTTTGCCCAGTCCGCCCCACGCTGGGGACGGCTGACGGGAGTTGTCTCGGGAAGCAGGGTTTCAAGCGGTATGGGCCTGATCATGCACTCGTCCGCAAAGGGGGTAGAGATCGATCGAGCTCCGCAGTTTTGTTGATCGAGTAGTCTAACCGCGACGATTTAGTGCTGTCAAATGCTCGCTCACGCGGGCCACACCCGGGCCCCTGTTTCCGCCTCTCGCGGTACCGCCCTGCGGGTGTCGACAATGGCCGGTGCCCATCGAGCCAACGCTCCATAATCGACCTCGTCGTGGTGGGTGGCAACGACCACCAAGTCGAACCTTTCGACCGTTTCCTTGCTGATTTCAATTGATGTCATTCCTTCCCATTTGGCATGCTGTCGGCCGGCGTGAATGACCGGGATATACGGGTCGAAGTACGCGACTTCGGCACCCCGGCGCTCGAATTCCTCCATCAACCGATAACTGGGGGATTCCCGATCATCGGCCACATTCGGTTTGAACGCTAGACCGACGATCAACACCCGGCTGCCACCGACATCCTTGCCTTGCGCGGTGAGCGCTTCGACCGAGCGGTCGATGACGTATTCCGGCATCCACCGGTTTACCTCCCCCGCGAGCTCGACAAAGCGCGCGCGTTGCCCAAGTTGATTGGCCTTCCACGCCAGGTAGTAGGGATCGATCGGTATGCAGTGCCCACCCCACCCGGGTCCGGGGTCGAAGCGCATGAAACCAAACGGCTTGGTGGACGCCGCGTCCAGCACTTCCCACACATCGATGTCCATCGCCCGGAGAATCACCTTCAATTCGTTGACGAAAGCGATGTTGACGGCCCGAAAAACGTTCTCGGCGAGCTTGGTCGCCTCGGCTGTCCGGGCCGATGAAACGCGAACGGTGGACACGACGACTTGATCGTAGAGCGATTGAGCCAGATCGCCTGATACCCGATCCACCCCACCCACGACTTTCGGTATCGTGCGGGTGGTGAACTCGGTGTTGCCGGGATCCTCGCGCTCCGGCGAGAAGGCCAGAAAAAAGTCGCGTCCCAAGATCAGACCGGATTGCTCGAGCTTGGCACGCAGTAGCTCATCGGTCGTGCCTGGGTAGGTCGTCGACTCCAGCACTACCAGCTGTCCCGGCCTTAACCGGGCCGCAATGCGGTCGGCTGTACCGACGATAAACTGCATGTCGGGATCGAGGTTCGACGTCAGCGGGGTAGGCACGCAAATGAGCAATGCATCGGGCTCGGACAACCGCTCGAAATCGGCGGTGGCCACGAAGCGCTGGCTCTTCATGGCGTCTTGAATGCGGTCTTCAGCCAAGTGCCCGATGTAGCTATCACCTCGCTCGAGCCGGCTAATTTTTTCTTTGTCGACATCAAAACCGAGGACCGAAAAACCACGTTCAGCGAACGTCAGCGAAAGCGGCAAACCCACATAGCCCAGGCCGATCACACCGATGACGGCGGTGCGCTCGTCGATGCGTTGCTGGAGGGCGCTCGCAGGGATCGTCACCGACTGAGCATCAAGATGTTGTGCTGGTACCACTCGACGAACGCTGCCAGCCCGGTCGCAAGATCAGTCTCGGGCTGGAAGCCCAAGAGCTGTTGTGCTCGGCGGATGTCAGCCCAAGTACCCCTGACTTCGCCCGGCGGGGGCGGTAACAGCTCAACCGTCGCCTCAGTGCTGGTCGCGGCCGCCAACCGCTGGATCAATTCGGATAGTGAAGTCGGTTCACCGGCCCCGAGGTTCACCAGCTCAAAACCCGCGTGCCGGGTGACGTGATCGATCGCTCGCAACACTCCAGCGACAACGTCTCCCACGTACGTGTAGTCCCGTTTGGCAGAGCCATCACCAAACACCGGAATCGCCTGCCCCTCGAGCAACCTTCGCGTAAACGCGTGGATCGCCATGTCGGGGCGCTGGCGAGGGCCATAGACCGAGAAAAAACGCAGGTTGATGACGGTCAAGCCATAAGCCTGGTGATAGATCTGGCAAAGATCCTCGCCAGCCTTCTTGGTAAGCGCGTAGGGTGAGCACGGGGTCAGCACAGGATCGCGCTCCCTGAACGGCAACCGGTCACTGTCGCCGTAGACCGACGAGGAGGACGCAAACACGAGTCGCTCACAACCGGTCCGGCGCATCGCCTCCAACAGCGTCGCGGTCCCGCCGACGTTGTTGTCGATATGACCTCGCGGGTCAATCATCGATGCGCGTACGCCCGCCCTGGCTGCCAGATGGACGACGACATCCCATCGATTCCCACCGAGGAGGCTCTCCGCCACCGGCTGGTCTCTCACATCCGCCTCGATCAACTCGAACCGCGGATCGTCCACCAAACCAGCCAAGTTCAAAGTCTTGATATCGCGACTGTAGAAAGGGTCGAAGTTGTCGACCGCCACGACGTCATCGCCACGCGCTACCAGCGCTTCGCACAAGTGTGAACCGATAAACCCCGCACCGCCGGTGACCAAACACTTCACGCGAGGTTCTCCGGGACCCTAGGCGCTGTCGCGCTCAAGGGGCTCCAAATCCTCGGCGGTCACTAAAACCCGTCTCGGCTTCGTGCCGTCCGGCGGGCCGACGATATTCGCTCGCTCAAGCTGATCGAGAATTCGCGCCGCCCGCGAGTACCCCACCTTGAGCCGGCGCTGAAGCAGGCTGGTGGAGCCCTGCTCGTAGTCAACCACCACCCTGGCGGCGGCCAAGAACAGCTCGTCCCGCTCGTCGAGGGCCGCCATCTCGAGTTCCGAGGCCTCGGCTATGATGTCGATCTGCGGTGCGATCTCCTCCGCGCCCAGCGCCTCGCCCGCGGCACGCAAATACTCGACGATTCTCGTTGTCTCCTCGGTCGACACGAACGCCCCCTGAATCCGTATCGGCTCAGCGCGATCGGCCGGCAGTGCGGCGCATAGCCCGCGAACAGCATCCTCCAGATCGGATTCCAGCGCCCCTTGTGGTAACCGAGGCAGTAGAACTCGTTTGCCAGTCGATAGAACTGCTCCTTGAGCCAAGGCAGACCGTTGAGTTCGGTAGTCATTGTGCAGAGGATCGCGTAACCATCAGGAGCCAAAACACGCTCCATCTC
>CBDUCI010000208.1:0-4046 GCA_965365605.1 uncultured bacterium | reverse complement strand
TCGTGGACGACCACCCGGAAGCGACGCGAGTCGCCGCATCATTTCTGGGCGACGGTGAAGATCCAGCTCTCCTGATCGTCGGCGGTGGTGGTGGCACGTTACGAGCTGTGGTCGAGGGCGTCTGCGCTCACGCGCGTGATGGCAGGTTGCCAGGCCCCGAGAGAGCACGCTTCGCCCCCCTGCGTATGGGGTCGGGCAACCTTGTTGCCAAGCAGCTCCACGTGCCGCGTGACCCGATCGATGGCCTTTCGAAGTTGATAGCAAACGTTCACCGTGGTCGTAACGTTCCTGTGTGCATCGGGCGGTGCGATTTCTTGCGTCCGGAGACCACACGAGAAACTCGTTACGTAGTGGGGTTGGTGGGCCTCGGTCAGCTCGGGCGCACATCCGGTGATCTCGAGCGGTGGCACCGGTGGCTGGGAGCGGTTCGGAGAGCGATGAGCCGTACTGTTCGCCTCGAGCGTATCAACGACGCTGAGTATGCGCTTGCCATGGTGCTTCGCTCCATTCGTTGCGTTGTGACGCCAGGGGTGGTCGAGACGCTCGACGTAGAGAGCGGGGAGAGAACGGAACGGTTCCGCGTTCTCGCCGGCGCGGTGCTGAACTTCCCGATCAAGGCGTTGCCCTTCGAAACGGGGACGTCGATCGAGGAGCCGAAGCTGTCGATGCACCTGGTTCCCTTTCGGTCGCGTTGGCAAACGCTGAGCCTCATGGCCGCACACAAACGAGCGCTCAACGACGTAATTACGATCTCGATCGAGTCGGACCGTCCCGCGCAGGTTCGCCTCGTCGACCGGGATTGGGCCGAGATGTTCTTGGACGAGGATCCCACCGCCCTGTATCGGCAGGTGACGATATCGGTGGCTGGAAGCCTAGCTTTCGTGCCGGGTGGGGAGTGAGCATGCCGCTGCACGTTACGATCCTGGGTATCGATGGCAGTGGAAAAAGCACCGTCACCAATGCTCTTCCGGCTGTCCTCGCGGCCGAGTCTCGTGTCGTAACGGGCTCTGCAGGAAGCACATTTCGGGTGGTGACGCCAGACGAAGATTTGTTGACGCCCGGATTCCACCCCGACGGGTTTCCGATATCCGCTCGGCTTTCCAAGCACTTCAAGCGCCGGGCGAAAGCGCTCGCTGACGATCGAAAGTGGTACCCGGTCTATAAGCTGAGCCAGATGCTCTTCCAGGATCGTGCGGCGCGATCGCTGGCGCGGCGTTACGATGCCAACATCTTCGTGAGCGACGGCAACACATTGCTGTCGGCCACGGGCCGGGGTGGGAACTACCGTCGCCCGGCGAGCGAAGGTACGGACAAACGGATGCCAGTGCCGGGTGCGGAGGACCTGCTGGCGATCCTGCGACGCGTTGCGGACGGTGTCGAGATTCCGCCAGAGAGCATCGTGCGCTTGCCATCGCTCGAGACGGTCGACTGGATCACACCGGTTTTGCGCCGGATCGGCCTCGATCCCGGCTGGTTGCCGGACATGGTTCTGTTCCTCGACCTGCCGCCGGAGGAGGCGTTTCACCGAATCGAGGACCGCGGTTCCAAGGTCGATGTGCACGAGAATGTGCAAGACCTGCGTCAGGCGCGAGAGATGTATCTAAAAACACTCGACGCATTCGCCACTTATCGCTCCCCCGAAGCTGTGCTTCGCCTCCCGATCGAGGGACGATCCCCGGGTGAGATTCTCGCGGCAGCGGCAGCCTGGATCAGTGCCCGCCTGCCGGACACGCTGGCGGACGAGCCTGGCACCTCGGCACCGCTGGGAACAACCGGGGCGGACTTGAGCACGAAAGGTCTGATATCGAAAGTCGTCAGCTACCGCTACCTCGTTCACTACTTGGCGGCGAAGTGGTTCCAGGGTGCCTGGCGAGAACCGCTATTCGCGCTTTCTTCCCCAGGTCGCCAGTTCCTTGCGGAGGGCTACTCGGCTCGCATCATGTGCTTGATCTACGATCGAAGAGAAGAGCGGGAAGGTGTCCTCAACCGTGTCTTTTTCGAACATCCGTTGCACCGCGCGGTGTACGATCGATTGAAGATCCTGACGCGATCGATCGAGTCTGAGCTGGAGGCGCGCTTGGCGGAGGGCCGTGACCTCAGCCTCTTTAGCGCACCCTCCGGCTTTGCCTACGATCTGTTTGAGCCACTGGAGTCGATCGCCGCGCGCACACCGGGGGCGATGCAACGCGTTCGATTGCTTGCTGCCGACCTCGACCCACACGGTCGGTTGATGGCCGAGGTAACCCAACGCGCGGCGAAGCTGGGGGTCGACGTTCGTTTTGTCCGCGGCGATCTGAACGCGCCCGAAGTGAGGCAACTGTTCGACGAACGAGCTCCTTTCGACGTGGCGCTCTTCGTTGGGCTCTCTGCCTGGCTGCCCAAACCCGAGATGGTGTCGCACCTCCGATGGGTCGCAAGCCGCCTGCATGAGAATGGGGTTCTCATCAGTGACGCGTTCACCCCCGCTGCCTACGCGCTATCGGGGAAGTACGCCGGTTACAAAGCCAACTACTACGAGCCTTCCGTCTATCAGTCTCTGATGGACTACTGTGGCTTTGATGGTCTACAGGCGAGCCTCGAGTCGGGGCGTGACGCGATCAATCACGTCTTGTTGTTTGGCCGCCGTTGAATCGATGGCTTTGACGTCCTTCAACAAGCGGTCACGGCCCGGGCTTTTCCAGCAACTCCTGGACGACGAGTTCGACCTGTTGGTCATCGGCGGTGGCATTACCGGCGCGTCGTTGTTTCGCGACGCGGCGCTCAGGGGCATGCGAGTGGCGCTCGTCGAGGCCAAAGATTTTGCATCGGGCACAAGCAGTCGAAGCTCGAAGCTCATTCACGGCGGGCTCCGTTACGTGAAGCAGCTCGGGTTTCGGCTGGCTTGGGAATCGTGTCATGAGCGCAACCTCCACATTCGGTTGAACGATCGCCTCGTTCGACCGATCCCGTTCCTCGTCCCCTTGTACCGGTTCACCGGGATTCCCCGCGCCCTGCTGCGGGTGGGGATGATCGGCTATGAGATCCTTGGCGGGCTGAGAAACCACCGCTGGCATCGGTTCCTCTCTCGAGAGGAAACGCTGCTCCTGGCGCCTGGAATCCGTGAGGAGGGTCTTCTTGGCGGGTGCCTGTACTACGACGCCATGGTCAGCGACAACCGGTGGACGTTGGAGATCGTCAAGGACGGGGTGAGAAACGGTGGACTGGCGATCAACTACGCGCCCGTCGTTGGGCTTACAAAAACTGGCGAAAGGGTGAGCGGGGCCCGCGTCGTGGACGAGTTTGGGCATGCCGAGTGTGAAGTGCGTGCCCGAGCGGTGGTTAACGCGACTGGGATATTCTCGGATGCGATTCGGCGAATGGACGATCCGGCTGCAGCTCCGAGGATACGGCTCTCCAAAGGCACCCACCTCGTGTTTGAAGCGGCAGACGTGCCGCTCGATGTTACCACCGGTTTTCTGTCGCCTATCGACGAGCGACCGCTCTTTCTCGTGAAACGGGATGGCTGCTTCCTCTACGGGACGAGCGACGATTGGGAGGACGCCGATCCGGCGGTGCCGAAACCGAGCACAAAAGACGTGGAGTATCTACTGGGTTCGCTTCGTCGCTACATGCCGGATGCCGGACTCGATCGAGACAACGTGCAATTCGTCTACAGTGGTTTTCGGCCCCTGTTGTCCGATGGCGATCACGATTCTGCAAGCCGTGAGGACGTGATTGAAATGTCAAGGAGTGGCCTCGTCTCCGTTCTGGGCGGCAAGCTTACCACCGCACGGCTAATGGCGATCCGCGTGCTCGACCTGCTCGGTGACTCTGGCGCATCGAGACCCTGTCAGACGCACCGCACGTCAATCGGGGGCAGCAACGAAGAGGTCGCAGAGGGCTTGTCGCATTGGATCAAGCGTTGTCCAGCGATGAAAGATTACTTTCGGACGCTCTTTTTTCGGTACGGTGTGGACGCGGATGAAATCTGCGCCGAAGTGTATCGGATCCACAGCGGCGACTATACTGACCCTCAGGCCGAGCCGATCCGGGCCGAGGTCGAGTAC
>CBDUCI010000207.1:0-4073 GCA_965365605.1 uncultured bacterium | reverse complement strand
TCCGGGTGGACCGGAAAATAAGCAATGACCGAGCGGTTCCCCGCGTTGCTTGGCGGCTTCGATCGAGATCGCGAGGTTTTGTTTGAGCTTCTCCTGGCCCGCGAACTCGGCCAACGTGCGCGGGCGGAGCGTCTGCTCGAACACCTCCTCCTCGGGTGCGGCCGGCTCAGGCCGCGTGGCGCTTCCGGTCAGGTACGATCGAAACGGCTTGTCGGCTTCTGACATCGGCTACTCGTTTATCGTGGTCAGCGCGTGGCGGGTGATCTCGGGTGCCTCCGCGTCGGGGTGATCGGTGAGTGTTTGCTGTACCGCTCGCTCGGCAGCCGAGCGGCGGATTCCGAGTGCGATCAACGCCTTGACCGCGTCTTCGCCTTCGGTCGTCAACTCGATCGGCTCCTCGTCGACTTCGGTCTCGGCCAGATCGGCGACTTTGTCTTTTAGCTCGAGCACCATTCGCTCGGCGGTCTTTTTCCCCACCCCACTGATTCCGGTCAGCGTCGCCAGGTCCTGGCGTCGAACAGCGGTCACAAACCGCTCCGGGGTCAGCCGGGATAGCACGTGGAGCGCCAGCCGCGGACCGATCCCGCTGACGGTGATCAGCGTCTCGAAGAGGCGCCGTTCGCGGGTGGTGGCGAAACCGTACAGCGTGAGCTCCTCGGCGCGCACGTGCAAATAAGTAACGACGCGCGTTGTGTCGCCCTCGGCGGGCATAGCTTCGTAGGTCGACAACGGGATCGCTACGCGGTACCCCACGCCACCGACATCGACGATCAACTCGTCGATCGCCTTGCTTACGAGTTCGCCACTCAACGATCCGATCATGTCGATTTCACCGCCGGGACGTTGTCCCGATGAAGGTGGCACAACGCCACCGCCAGACTGTCGGTGGCGTCGGGCGGCAGCTCAGCCTCGCCCAACCCTAGCAACGAGCTCACCATGTATGCGACCTGACTCTTGCTGGCGCCGCCATTGCCGACAACCGACCGCTTGACCTGACGCGGCGCGTACTCGTGGATCGGCAGATTCGCGCGCCTGGCAGCAAGCAGCAAAACACCGCGCGTCTGACTCATGACCGCCAGCGCTTTGACGTTCTGACCCAGGAAAGCGTTTTCGATCGCGATCGCGGCCGGCGAAAACTCTTCGACCACGGCCCGGAACCCGTCGTCGATCGCGGCCAATCGGTCGGGCAGCGATCCCTTACCGCCGGGGATCGTACCGCAGTCGATGCAGACCGTGGAGCCGGCCCGCCGCTCGATCACGCCGTAGCCGGTTACCGTGCTGCCCGGGTCGATGCCCAGAACACGCACTGTCTGCCTCCCCTCAACTGGCGCGGGCCAGAATCTCTTCGTCGATATCGAAGTTCGCGGCCACGCGCTGGATATCGTCGTCGTCCTCGAGAGCGTCGAGCAGCTTGAGAAGCCTCTCGGCGTCACCGCCTTCTACGGTGACGGCGCTCTTGGCGATCATTGTCAGTTCAGCTTCCTCGCTCTCGACCCCGGCCTCGCGTAAAGCCTCCTGCACCGCATGCAGGTCACCAAAAGAGGTCATCACACGGTAGTAGTCGTCATCGGAGAGAACGTCTTCTGCGCCAGCCTCGATCGCTGGCAGGAACACGGACTCTTCGTCGAACCTGGACGCGTCGATCAAGATCTGACCCTTCTGATCGAACATCCACGCCACCGAGCCATCCTTGCCGAGATTGCCCCCGTACTTGGTCAGTATGTGACGAACCGAGGCGACGGTGCGCTTCTCGTTGTCGGTCAGCGCCTCGATAAAGATCGCCACCCCGCCGGGCCCATAAGCTTCGTAGGTGACGGGCACGTAGTTGACGCCAGGCAGTTCACCCGTACCGCGCTTGATCGCCCGATCGATGTTATCGGCGGGCATGTTCTGCGCCTTGGCGTTCTCCACCGCGGTACGCAGACGAGCGTTCATACTGGTATCACCCCCGCCATCCCTCGCGGCGACGGTGATTTCCTTGATCAGCCGGGAGAAGATCTTGCCACGCTTCGCGTCAGCAGCAGCCTTCTTGCGCTTGATCGTGGACCACTTCGAGTGACCGGACATGTCCTTGAATATAGGGCGGAGTCACGGGTTCTCGCCGGTGGGATCACCCACCGACGACGGCCGCGGTCCCAACCATTGCGGCAGCGCGTCATGAACGAAAGATTCCGGTATGCGATCGGCACTGCTGACACTTGTCGCTCTCCCCCTCACCACATCGCTCGTAGCGCAAGAGGCAGACTCACTCGTCTCACGCCCCGTCGCCCCGGTCATCCGCCGAAACGTCTGTCCTTTCGAATGCTGCGTGTACCGAGAGTGGACGGCGATCGGCGAGATACCGGTCTACGCGACCGAGAACGACCCCACGGTCGCCGCGTTCACGCTGAGCGACGGCGAGTCGTTCATCGCGATCGAGGGCAACGTGCACCTCGATCGATTGGGGCTCGTCGCGATACATCGATCGGTAACCGACACCGTCTACGACACCTACCACTACGAAGCGGGGGACACGCTCGTCGTGCTCGACTACGTGGGTGAAGGGTTTTTCAACGCTTGGCTGGGCGGACGGATGTTAGAAGTCGAAGCTTTCTGGATGTTCGAGGACCCCGACAAACATGGGACGGTTGATGATCCCACGATCGACGGTCCGGCTTGGACCGTAGTTGCCGAGCCCGATCCTCACTGGTGGGTTCGCGTTCAGACCAAGGACGATCGCAACGGCTGGATCTATATGAACGAGGCCCGGGTGACGAACGCCGACGCGTGCGGCTAAAGCTTTCAAGCGATAGGAACGAACTCTCGCCAACCGTGGGTCACTGATGCTCAGAACGACGCCCTTCCACACGCGCACCGGTCCGCTGTGCCAAGCGCAGAATTGGCGCCGCTGGGCCGGCTACGTCGTCGCCAGCTCGTACGAGCTCACCCACGAGCGTGAATACCACGCCATCCGCAGCGCGGCGGCTCTGATCGACGTGTCACCACTGTATAAATACTCAGTGCGCGGACCAGATGCCGGGCGGCTACTGAATCGCGTCGTCACACGCGACATCGACAAGTGTGCGGTCAATCAGGTGATGTACACTCCGTGGTGCGACGAGCAGGGCAAGGTCATCGACGACGGCACGCTGTCGCGATTCGACCAGGAGACGTTCCGATTGACCGCCGCTGAGCCGAACCTGCGATGGCTCCACGACAACGCCCTCGGTCTGGACGTGACGATCGACGATGTCACCGACTCGATCGCCGCGGTGGCGCTGCAGGGCCCCAACTCTCGCGAGATCCTAAAGCGCGCTTCCGACGCCCAGCTTGACGAGCTGCGGTTTTTCCGATTGACATCAGCCCGAGTTCAAGACGTGCCGGTGACGATTTCGCGCACCGGTTACACCGGCGATCTGGGCTACGAGGTCTGGGTCGACGCGGAGCACGCGGTGTCACTCTGGGACGCGCTCATGGCCATCGGCGAGTCGTACGGAGTCACACCCGCTGGTATGCTCGCGCTCGACGTCTCGAGGATCGAGGCCGGCCTGTTGTTGAATCAAGTCGATTACGTCCCAGCCAACAAGGCGCTCCTCGAGACGCGCAAATCGTCGCCGTTCGAGCTCGGCCTGGGGTGGACGGTTGCGCTCGGCAAGGATCAATTCGTGGGCCGCGCGGCGTTGGTCGAGGAAAAGCGCCGGGGTCCCGCGTGGCACTTGAGGGGCTTGGAGATCGAGTGGGAGTCGCTGGAGAAGATCTACGCCGAGTTTGGTCTCCCGCCCGAGCTTCCGACGATCGCTTGGCGAACGAGTGTGCCCGTGTATTCGAACAATAAGCAGATCGGCTACGCGACGAGCGGAGCCTGGTCCCCAACGCTCAAGAGGTACATCGCGCTTGCACACTTGCGTGCCCAACACGCGGAACCGGGCACCGAGCTAGCGATGGAGGTCACCGCCGAGCATCAGCGCAAATCGGCGCTAGCCAGAGTCGTCACGACGCCGTTCTTCGATCCCGAAAGGAAGCGCGCCTGATGGCTGCGAGTCCCTACGACGCGATCGTGATCGGCGGCGGCCACAACGGGCTGACCTGCGCCG
>CBDUCI010000206.1:0-4107 GCA_965365605.1 uncultured bacterium | reverse complement strand
CAAGCTGTCTGGGACGGAGCGACCTCTTCATGGGGCTTGGGCTGTTCTCTATGATCAGCATTCTTATGAGACCCGTCGTGATCGGGTCGCTTTCGTTCGATGTCAACACGTTGGTCTACTGTGGCGCAGCAATTATCGGAGGTTTTCAGCTCGTCGTGTTCTCTATCTTCGCCAAGATCTTGGCGATGAATTTCGGGCTGTTACCCGAGGATCAGAGCGTGAGGCGCTTCCAGAATGTGTTGCGGCTAGAGGTTGGAGTTATCGCCGGATTCCTGCTGATCGCGATCGGGTTGGCGATTTCGGTGTACGCGATTCGCTTCTGGGGTGAGGCCTCTTTTGGTGATCTCGACCCGCAAGTCTCGCTCAGAATCGTCGTCCCGGCAGCCACGGCGGCGGTTCTCGGGGTGCAAGTCGCTTCGTCGAGTTTCTTCCTCAGCGTTCTCAATCTCAATCGCCCGTCCTAAGCGACCTTCGGCGCGGACGGACCGTTCTCGCCCGAAGGGCGGCACAACGCTTGCAACAAGCGGTTGCTACGGCTCGACGGGCTGTCGCCCTTACGGTCACGCGACTAGCATAGAAGACCGGGAGCCGTGAACCCGAGGACCCGCGAATCGCTTTGTGGAGGCGGTATGTTGCGCGCAGTTTGGTACACAGTTCCGGTCGCCCTTCTGATCTGGCATTCAGACGCGTTCGGTTTCTACATCGATCCTGGTTCGGGGGCTCTCCTGTGGCAGGCGCTCCTGTCGGCGTTTTTTGGTGCCCTTTTTTTTGGGCGTCGTTTCGTTCAGCTCGTTCGTTCGAAGCTCCCTTGGACCCAGGCCGTGGAAGCAGATCCAACCACGAATCCTGCAGACGGTCAGCCCGGCGACGGGAAGTCATAGGGTCGCGGTACCGCCATTCAGGCCTGATCGAAACCGCATGAACGGGTGACGATGACCCGCCGACCGGCATCGTCCTTTCGAGATCCGTCAGGGCGCCTCGTCCTCCTCGATGGGCGAGCGATTCGCTTCGTGAACACCGAAGGCCGTGAGACGTTTCAGGCAGCGTGGGGATCGCCCACTGTTCGCGAGTTCATGGAACGCGGTCGGATTGTCGAGAGCCGGGTCGTCGAGTCCGACGAGGCAG
Organism: uncultured bacterium; assembly: GCA_965365605.1. Lineage (GTDB taxonomy): Bacteria > Gemmatimonadota > Gemmatimonadetes > JACCXV01 > JAHWKZ01 > CAMYLR01. The sequence continues at coordinate 2,982 of CBDUCI010000206.1, read as the reverse complement.
AACGGCTACGCTCCCTGGCGGCGAAGCGTGGTTTGGGTCTCGAGCGCGACGTCGAGGTCGTCCTCGAGCACGAGCACCTCGCTGTCCCGACGTATCCATACGAGTGGTCTCCGCGGATGCTCTACGAGGCCGGTGTCTTGACACTGGATATTTCTGAAGCCCTGTTGGCAGAAGGATTGGGTCTCAAGGACGCGACCCCGTACAACGTACTCTATCGCGGGCCCAACCCTGTCTTTATCGACTTTCTGTCGATCGAGCGCCGCGACCCGCACGACGCGACCTGGCTTCCGTATGCACAGTTCGTACGAACCTTTGTTCTCCCACTGCTCGCCAATCGGGAGTTCGGCATCTCGCTCAATCAGATCTTCAGCGTCCACCGAGACGGTCTCGAGCCCGACCAGCTGTATAAGCTCTGCGGGCCGCTACGGCGGCTTTGGCGACCGTATTTGACGCTGGTCACGATCCCGCACTGGTTGTCGGGTTCCGACGGTGGCCATGGCAAGCCCTCACCGAAGGCAAAAGCGACCAAAGATCCGGAGCGTGCACGATACGTCCTAGGTCGTCTGTTCCGTCATCTTCGAAAACAGCTAGTCCGAGCAAAGCCGGAGGAAGGTTCGTTATCGGCATGGTCGGAGTACACATCATCAGGGGTTCACTCCGAAGAGTACGTGGAAAAGAAGCTGGAAACGATCGGGAAGATGCTCGCGAAGCTCCAGCCCGATTCGGTGCTCGATATCGGCTGCAACACCGGCGACTTCAGCGTTGTAGCTGCGCGACAGGGGGCACGCGTTGTGGCGATCGACGCCGATCCGGCTGTCGTAGGACGCGTGTGGACGAGAGCACGTGAGGGAGAGCTCGACGTGCAGCCGCTAGTAGCCGATATCTCGCGTCCAAACCCCTGGTACGGTTGGCGGAACAGCGAGTGCGTGTCACTGCTCGATCGTTTGAGGGGCTCGGTCGAGTTGGTGCTCATGTTGGCGGTCATCCACCACTTGCTAGTCAGTGAGCGTATTCCGCTTGACGAGATCTTGGGGTTGGCCGCGGACTTGACAACGCGGTGGGCGATTGTCGAATACGTGAGTCCGGAAGACCCGATGTTTCAACATCTGGCAAGGGGTCGCGACGCGCTCCACGCCGACCTCGATCAAGCCTTGTTCGAACAGATTTGCCAGCACCACTTCACCATCCTCGAAAGCCGCCTTCAGCCAGGCGGGCACCGCCGCGTGTACGCCTTGGAGAAAAAGAGCGGCTGAACGTTGAGCGCCTCCCGTCGCGACCACCTGATCATCGGAATCTCGCTGGCCAATCTCGCCTTTCTGTGGGTCTGGCAGATGAATAAGGCTATCACCAGAGGCGATAGCTATTTCTTGCGTGTCGCAAATGATGATTATCTGGCGTTCGTCGTGAATGTCATCGGTTTGGGAGTTCTCTTCGCCTTTGGCGCGATGATGGTGAAGAGGGTCGATAACCGATACCTGACAGCGGTCGCCAAAACGGTTTTCGTTGCGGTCACTTTGTTTGTGCTCAATCACATCCGGGCGATGGACCGCATGATCGCGGATCCCTCAACATTGTACGTGACGAGCGAACAAGTCCGTGAGTCGCCCCCGATAACAGAGTCGCCGCTAGCGGTCATCTTGATCGGAATCGCCGTCGCGATCGGGATTGTCCTCGTTTACAGGTATTTCGGTGTGGTTGTGACAGTGACCAAAGTGATCGTCATGATTCTGTTTCCGTGGGCCCTGTTCACGTTGCTCGGGTCGATCTGGTTTGCGGTGCGATACGAGCCGACCATCACGTTTGCAGACCTGGTACCGGCCGGGCCGGTCTCGGAACCGGCCCCGATCGCGCAACGCGTCGTGCTTCTTTTGTTTGACGAGCTGGACCAAGAACTGGCGATCGATGAGAGGCCAGCTGACGTTCGGTTACCCGAGTTCGACCGGTTCCGGCAACAGGCCTTGGAAGCGATCCAGTTCTACCCCAACGGTGGGTACACGCAGCTAGCGATTCCAGGAATTCTGAGCGGCCGCAAGGTTGTCGAAACGCGACCCGCAGGTACTGACCAGCTTGTCATCCGGTACGAAGGGGATCAGGAGGAGCGCGACTGGATCACGCAGCCCAATCTATTTGAGGCGGCTCGAGAGTTAGGCTTCGAGACCGCGGTGTCCGGTTGGTACCATCCCTACTGCCGGTTGTTCAACGAGTCGCTCACCAAGTGTTTCTGGATGCCGATCTGGTGGACCTCACGCGGTCACGACCAAGGGATCCTCCAGAGCGCGCGAGACCAGTGGCAGTATCTGTTGCCCGGGCTGGGTATCAATCGGCAGCGATGATGGCTGTCGACGAGGATATCGACCTACTGTTCGTACATTATCCCATCCCTCATCGACCAATCATCTACGATAGGAAACGGCAACGACTGACAACATTCCGGACCACGGAGGCAGATTACTTCGACAACTTGGTTCTCGTCGATCACACTCTCGGTGATCTGCGCGCTGTGATGGAGGAGAATGGAGTGTGGGACGAGACGACCGTAATCGTGACGGCGGACCACGGTGTGTGGGATGAGAACTACGGGCTCCCCCCAGCGCCGCTGAACCGCAACGATATAGGAATCCGCAGGGTCCCTCTCCTCATGAAGCTCCCGCGGCAACAAACGCGAGTCGTCGTCCCGGACTCACTCCACGCGAGCGTGCTTCACGACCTGCTGCTCGGTTTGTTGCAGGGACAGATTGCAAAACCCGACGAGGCACGCGACTGGCTAGAGGAGGCAGCGCGCTAAGAGACTCTACGTGCCGCCCTCGACTCCAAACCGGTACAGGGCGTAGACCTGGTCTTCGTGCATCAGGCTCAGGCAGCGGTTGCGAAAAGCCTCCCATTCGGGCCACTCAACGAGATCCAAATCCATGCCTCCATCGACCAGGTATGAGACGGCTCCCTTGTTGATGACGACGTGCGTCAAGCCGGTGGTCTCCAGAC
>CBDUCI010000205.1:0-4129 GCA_965365605.1 uncultured bacterium | reverse complement strand
GGTCAACGTCGATCTGGTGTGGGCACTCGCGCTGATCCTGATCGGGGTGGTGACGCTCAGCGCCTAGCCGTTGCTTCCGCGACGTCGCTTGACGCGATGATGTCGTCGAGCGCCAGGATGAGTCGCTCGAGGATTCGACCCCCGCGCGGATCGTCGACTAGAGCTGCGGCGATGTAACGGTGGCCGTTGTGCTCGATCAACGCGGCATCGGCGTGGTGCTGCCGGAAGCTCCCCGACTTGCGATAGATCGTCGCCTCGGGACGGCTCGCCAGCCCTCTAACGAACTTGTGCTGGATCCCCGGGTCACCGAGGATCTCGAGCATCTCGCGGCTTCGCTCTTGGTTGACCAGGAGACCCTTGTCGAGCAGCGCGAAGAAGCGAGCCGCCTGACGGGCGGTGGCGCCGTGAGAGTAGTTGAACAACGGATCGCGCCGGACGGCAGGAGTGGGATCGTAAGCCTTACCGACCCACAGTCCGCCGTTTCCAGTCAGATCATAGAGCCGGTATTCGGGCTTTTCCAACGTTTCAGCGATCGAATCGAATCCGACCAACCGGATAGCCCGCGTGGCCGCAGCGTTGCTCGACACACGGATCATGTCGGTGAGCGTCTGTCTAAGCGCATCGGAATCATCGATTTCGCCGGCCTCGATCTTCTCGAAGACCGTTAACAGAACCGCGATCTTGGGCAGGCTGGCGGCGTAGAACATCACGTCGTCGTTGATCCCCGCGTAGCGCAGCTCTTCCGGCACGGTGAGATCGACCAGCGCGACGCCGATCTGCTGGTGACGAACCAACGGCTGAAGATCGAGCTCTACCAGAGCCGCTTGGAGCTCGGCCTGAAGACCGCGATCGATTTGTTCGAGTGCCATCGGTGTGGCGAGCACGTTGGACGCCTTATCGCCGGCTTCCGACGGTGAGTACATGCCGCACGTCGATGTCACACCGATCGCAACGATCAGCGCGATCACGGATGTCACCGAGCGTATCACGACTTCAGCTCTCCGGTCGGTCTCGAATCAACCGTTCGACGAGAGTCGCGATCGTCTGATGCTCGACGGCGGAATTGATCTTGAGCACATTCGACATCATTGCCACGAGATAGACCCGTGGGTTCTCCGCGCCGGCTGGGGACTCCACGATCGCCACCGAGTTCATGTAGTTGAGCCGGTTGCCGCGGTACTTGCCGCAAGTAAAACCCTCTTCCGGTCGACAGCTGTAAAGCGAACCGGACTTGAAGTACACTGCCGCGTCGTTGAGTGCTGGAGACGACGCATAGCGATAACGCCGGCGAGTGAAGTAAATGAGTTTTTTTATCTCGAGCGATGACCACCGATCGATCATCCTCCCCTGCTCGAGCGCAACCAACCACTTGAGCAATGCGAAGGGGCTGGCGTAACTCGAGATTCCTGGAACCAGGTTTTGACCCCCACGGGTGAAGAACGTTCCATGCCGCCACTCCTCCTCGCCGATCCCTATCTGCCGCAGCGGATCGTTGATTACCTCGATCGAGGTCGACTGGAGTTCCGGCTTGGGTGTGTCCCGAAAGTACGCGCCCTCTTCCTCTGGCGAAGCCGGGTAATCGCGACCAAACCGCGACAGGTACATCGCCTCGCGCCACACTGTGCTGGCGGCGGCGTTGGAGCTTGGAGACGCCATGTGATCGACCCACTCCCAAAGAGTGAACACATCGCCCACGCGAATCGGGCGGTGAACGAGTGAGTTTTTTTCGATATCGACTATCGGAACCGAGTGGGAATCGGTGTGGATGATCGGCTCGGCGGCGATCTGGGTATCGCGGAGGACGCGCAGCCGATCTCCAGGTGCGGGCCAGAGCCGGGCCAACTCGGCGAAGATCCCCGTCATCACGACTAGCTTACCGATGCTCCCTGGAGCGTACGTCTGGTGTTCTCGCAGTGCGGCGTACTTTGGGCTCGCAGGATCGGTGATATCCAGCACGGCGATCGAGTAACTCCGGTTCCGTCCCCGGAAGATCGATTCGATTCCCTGCTGGAGATAGGGATCACGTGGAGTGTCGGCGACGAGCTCGAAAGTCGTGTTCACCCCCGCCATCCGAAGCTGGATGTCGGCCTCTCCGAGGAGCGCACCGTTGGGCACCTTCCGTCCTGGAAGCGTGCCTTCCTGAACCTGCCGATACGCCTCCAGCCGGCGGATCCGAGTGCGCTCGTAACCGTCGAGTGGGTAGCTCGGGATCGAGGCCGGTACCAAGAGTGCCACGCCTGCCAGCATCAGGAGCTTCGCGGTCGTGTTCGTGATCAAGGTCTCGCGCGCAGAGGTTCGTCCAACCGCACCGGCCGGCTCGCGCGATCGAGCACGGCGCGGTCCATTGCCGCCAACCCGGCCAACTGGGCGGTTGGAGAGTCGGAGGACAGTGGACGGATCTGAAACAGCCACAGCGCGCCATCCAGAAAGCCGAACTCGACGTCCCAGGGAAGCGCTCGACCGGCTTCGTCTCGTGGTGGATCGAACCTTTCCGGGTCGAGCAAAACCCGTTCGGCGCCGGATGGCGCGACTTCTTGGAACCCCCCTTCGCCAGTCATCTTGAGCTGGCTACGCGTGGGCGCCTTGTACTGGTCGAGCAGGATTGGCTGGTCGCCATTGACCGGCAAGAGTAACGCTTCCGACGCTTCGCCGCCGACGACACCCCCAACGCCCTCGGACGCTGTCGCGGTCAGGTAAGCGGGATCACCGGTGACCAGATCAGCAGTGACGAGGACACCGGATTTCTCGACCGGGACGCTGCGCTGAATCAAGACCGAAACATAGGTGTGCTCAGGGTTTTCGAGGATCGGTCGGCGCCATGCGAAAGCCCGCTCGGTGAAAGGGGATGCCCACACCCTCTTGATCGAGTCGAGGATGTCCTCGAACCGGATCTGGTTGGGTACCGTGAGATTTAGGCCAGCACCGCTGAACTCGGCCAGATCTTCGACATTGGTATCGCTACGGACAAACACGCCGTACGAGCCCGACGGCCCCCATGCAGACAGCCGCTCTCTAACATCTGAAACCAACTCCGGATCGAGATCGATCTGCAAGATTTCGCGGCGGAACGACGCCAACCGTTCGGAGACAAATGCGTCGATCTCCGATGTTGGTTCGCCTGCCTCCTCCATCCTATCAACGGTTTCGTAGAACGCGACCATTTCGGCGTAGAGGTTGGTGCCGCCGGTCGTGCGATGGCGTTCGAGATGAGAACGGAAGATCCCAAACGGGAGCGCCACGCCGGGAGAAACCTGTGACGGGAATGCGCGTTGGAGGCGGGCTACCCCGGCCGCCTTAGGTCCCACAACCTCGCCAGCACGGTCGAGATCCAGCACCTCGAGTGGAAGGACGCGCCGCTCGTCGAGATCGAGTGCGTCTTCGTCGATCCGGAACGTGCGCGCCGGACCGGTCTCCTTCTCAGTCAGAAGGGCGCGTTCTTCAGGGGTCAGCTGATCGATCTCCTTCAGAATGACGATGCCCAACCCGGACACCGCGTAGAACAGCTCCTCGCCGAGGTGAGGCAAGATCGCTTCGAGCGCCGTGTTGGCGATGACGCTGTTAGGTATGCCCAAGCTCCGCGCAAGCAACTGCAGATGCGAGAGCATGTTGCCTTGATCGAGCGATAGAATCCCACCGACCGGGGGCAGGTCGGCAAGCGTCTGCGGCAAGATGTAGATGCGGTCGGGTCGGTAATCGAAACCAGCGGCTTCGGCCTCGGTAACGTGCTCGAGCACACCACGGGCGACGCCTGGGTTGAGCCCGTAGATCGCTCCGCCGAGCGAACGTCCGAACGCGGTGTGTGTGACACCGAGCTCGCCGTTGGCATCAAGCGTGAGGGACTCGATAACGTTGGCCAGCGGCAAGAGTGCCGTCGCTCGCAGCAGATCGGCCGCGAACGACTCGGCCACGGGCTCGATCTGCGAGTAGCGCTCCACGGTTTCACCAAAAACCGCTTCGATCGTCGCCTGGACCCACAGTCCGACGCGCTCGAGGTATCGCACCGAGCCCCGGTATCGCTCGGCTGTGACCTCGTCCTGCATCGTGAGCTGATCGATCATCTCGAGCTGCGCGGCGAGCTCCAAGCGTGACAGCAGCCCACGACCGAAGGCGCCGATGACCAGGCTGCGCG
>CBDUCI010000204.1:0-4198 GCA_965365605.1 uncultured bacterium | reverse complement strand
ACTGCGTCGAGCACGGGTTGCATCAAGTTCTGCTTGTCACGAACGGCATGACGGAGCTTCGCCATGGCCGATTGGTATTTCGCATCGTCGCGCTCGGTTCGCAGCTTCCTCACTCGGTCGCACTGCTCGCGCTCGTAACGCGGGTCGATCCTGAGAATCGGAATCTCCAGACGCTCATCTTGCTCGATAAACTCGTTGACGCCGACAATGACTCGCCGTCGCGCGTCGACCTCTTCCTGGTACCGGCTCGCTGCCCCAGCCAATTCGCGCTGAAAGAAGCCTTCCTCGATCCCGGCCACGACACCACCGAGATTCTCTATCTGGCAGAAGTAGGCTTCTGCTTCGGCCTCCATCCGATCAGTCAACGCTTCGACGTAGTACGAGCCGCCCAACGGATCGATCACGTTGGCGACCCCCGATTCGTAGGCGATCACCTGCTGGGTTCGCAACGCGATCTTGACCGCTTTTTCGGTTGGTAGCGCGTACGTCTCGTCCATCGAGTTGGTATGCAGACTCTGTGTCCCACCCATCACACCTGCCAACGCCTGGATGGCAGTCCGCACGATGTTGTTCTCGGGCTGCTGCTCGGTGAGCGAGCACCCGGCTGTCTGGGTGTGAAATCGCATCAGCAACGAACGTGGTTCTTTGGCCCCGTAACGCTCCTTCATGTGACGCGCCCAGATCCGCCGGGCGGCGCGATATTTGGCGACCTCTTCAAAGAAGTCGTTGTGCGCGTTCCAGAAGAACGACAGTCTGGGAGCGAAGCGATCGACATCGAGCCCGGCTCTTATTCCCTCTTCGACATACGTGAAACCATCCGCCAACGTGAACGCGAGCTCTTGCACGGCGGTCGAGCCAGCCTCCCGAATGTGATACCCGGAGATCGATATGGGATGCCATTTCGGTGCGTTATCCGCACACCACGCCATCATATCGACGATGATTTTCAGGTGCGGATCGGGCGGGAAGAGCCACTCTTTCTGGGCGATGTACTCCTTGAGAATGTCGGTTTGAAGCGTCCCGCGCAGCTCTCCAGGGGGAACGCTCTGTTTCTCGGCCACCGCCACATAGAGGGCGAGGAAGATGATCGCCGGTCCGTTGATCGTCATCGAGGTCGACACCTGATCGAGCGGGATACCCCGAAACAAGGTCTCCATGTCAGCCAAGCTGTCGATCGCGACGCCACACACCCCAACTTCCCCCTCCGACATCGGGTGGTCGGAGTCGTATCCCATCAGCGTTGGGAGGTCGAAGGCGACAGACAGACCGGTCTGGCCGTGATCTAGCAAGAAGTGGTAGCGCTCGTTGGTCTCCTCGGCGGTGGCAAACCCAGCGAACTGCCGCATTGTCCAAAGACGTGTTCGATACATCGAGTCGTACACGCCACGCGTGTAGGGGTACTCGCCGGGCAGGCCCAAGTCGTCGACCGGGTCGTTGTCCGCCAGATCGAGGGGTGTATAGATCGGCGCGACTTCCATGGAGGACGTGGTGGTGAAATCGATGTCCCGCTTGGACTGCCGATCCCATCGGTCACGCCACGCCGCCACGCGCGCTGCCATCCTCTCCTCGCGCGTGGACGACTCCTCAACGACCGGCCGGCCATCGTCACGGCGACCCTTGCGCACGCGTGGCGTCATGCGCTCTCCTCCTGCCTTGCGCCAAACCCAGCAGCGGCTACGATCTCGTCAGCAACCGAATACGGCGTCGCCTCGCCGTCGCGGATCCGATCGAGGGCACCTTTCAGGATCTCTTCTCCTCCCGACCGTTCCCACACCTGCGCATCGATCCGACGCGCGACCAAATCGCGAACCCGCTCCGTAGATCGGGCGCGTTGCTTGGCGATCAACGCCCCACTCTCCTGGCAATGCGTTCGGTGAGCATCAATCGCCGCCGAGAGCTCTTGGATGCCTTCGCCATCGACCGCAACCGTACGCACGATAGGTGGATTCCATTCCCGATCCCCGCGCGGCCTAAGCCCCAGCGTGGCTGTCAGCGCTCGCTCCAGGTTCTCGGCTCCAGGGCGGTCGGCCTTGTTCACAACGAACACATCCGCGATCTCCATCAATCCAGCCTTCATCGTCTGGACGGCGTCGCCAGATTCCGGCACCAGCACGACCACCGTCGTGTCGGCTGCGCTCACGATATCACGCTCCGTCTGACCGACCCCGACCGTTTCGTGAATGACGACATCGAACCCAAAGGCCTCCAACAGGTCGGCCGCTTCGAGCGATGTGGTGGCCAAACCACCAAGTCGCCCGCGCGAAGCCATCGACCGGATGAACACCCCGTCATCCAGCGTCAGATCCTGCATCCGAATTCGATCACCAAGCAACGCTCCGCCAGTGAAAGGGCTGCTGGGATCGACGGCGAGGATGGCGACCTCTTGATCGCGGCGCCGACACAGCAGCGCGAACTTCTCGGTCAGCGTGCTCTTTCCCGCGCCCGGAGGGCCTGTGACGCCAACACGAAACGCGCGCCCCAAGCCGGCGTGGGTCGCGTGCAGCAGTTGCTCGAACCCGGGCTGCTGGTCTTCGATCCAAGTCAGCGCACGGGCCAGCGCGCGGCGGTCGCCGCGAACGAATCGTTCGAGCAGCCCCGCCACCTCGGGGGTCCGGGATGCCGAGGCGATCACGACAAAAAGTTACGCCGGATCTACAAGTGGCGCTATGTCTTACGCTCCTCCTGACGGGCCGCCGGGAAGAGAACGTTGTTCAGAATCAGGCGATAGCCGGGCGATCGTGGGTGGTACTCGAGATCAGTAGGGGGATCGCCGATGGCGTGCTGAGGATCCTCGGGATCATGACCGCCGAGGAAGGTGAACGTGCCCGCGCCCAAGTCCCCGTGCACGTACTTGGCCAAAGTGCGGTCAGCACAAGTGGCCAGCACGAGCACGCCCGGTTTTAGGGTCGCTTGAAAAGAGGTCGTCAGACCGTACCAGTCTGGAAACCGCAGACGATGGTTTTGCGTCAACATCGCCGCAACCGGGTCAACGGTCGGCGCGAATTGCGCCACTTGTACCGCGTCGAGTACCCGGCGGTCGGGGGTATTGACGCGATGTCCATCGATCGTCGAAAAGGGCCCGACGTCGCCCGCCTCGAGTGAAAAATCAGTGAACGAAAGCGTCCCGCTAAAGTCTGGTGGGTCACCGGCAAGGGCGATATCCAGGGTTTCCGTAGCCGCGCACATCGCGAACAGGAACCCGCCCTTGTTGACGTACTCGCGGATCGCGATCGCGACCGCGCGCTTGAGCGACCGAGTGTCTCCAAAACCGAGTTCGGTGGCGGTCTCCTTGTCGACTCTGACCGCCTCCCTGTACCAATCAGTCGATCGCACGTTGAGACCATACTTGCCGTACTGGCCGGTGAAATCCTCGTGGTGAAGATGCAACCAGTCGATGTCAGCGAGTCCAGTACCAAGCACGTCTCGGTCCCACACTACTCGGTACGGGATGTCGGCAAACTCGAGCGCCAGTCGCACGGCGTCGTCCCATGGCGCGGCGTAGGGCGGCGCGTACACAGCGATCTCCGGTGCGACCTCGAGCCGCACCGGCGCTTGCCCACCACTCAAGGACAACTCGTACGCACTCAACACCAGATCGCTGGCCGATTCGGTCATGACGCCGTGCTCGAGACTGTCCTCGTATGCGGGCGGATGATGAACCAGAAACGAGCCGCCACGATAATTGAGCAACCAATCAGCGGTTCCGCCTCGCCGCAATGCGCGATAGACAACCCCATAGGCGCGCAATGGTTGTGGCTGGGCATCGTCCATCGGGACAACGAAAGGCTGGGACGCGGCAGGTCGACTGCGACCGCCACGAGACCCCGCTCGCGCTAACCCTGGCACGGCGGTCACCGCAGCCAATCCCGCGAGCCGGAGAAACCGACGGCGATTCACGACCGTCCCTCGTCACTGTCGGTCGCGGCGAGCAGTCGCCGCGCCTCGAGTGCATACGGGCTGTTCGCATGCTCAGCGACGATCTCGCGCCACAAGGCCATCGCGCGCTCGTTGTCGTTTGCCATCGCTGCCCAGCGACCCGCAGCCAACAACAGAGCTGGCGCTTCGCCGCTCGATCCGGATCGCTCTATCGCCAGACTGAGCATCTCGCTCGCGCCTTTGGCGTCACCGGCTCGCCAGGCTCTCAGGAGCTCGTCGTCGCTGCGGGGGTCCTCGGCCAGCACCAGGTGCAGCAACATCG
>CBDUCI010000203.1:0-4260 GCA_965365605.1 uncultured bacterium | reverse complement strand
GCCGGTATCGATGCGGCGCAGAACAGAGAGCGCATGCAGGCAACCATCGCGACCTACCACGAGGTGCGACGAGCGAACAACGAGAGCCCGTTCTTCGCCGCCGCCCTGGATCCCCAGCGTGGCGTCTCCGCGTAGCGCCTCGGCAGCGAGGTGAAACACAGCTGCATAGACGACGATGCCCCCGAAGAGCCCAAAGAACAGCCCTCCTATCGCGCGCCGACGGTAGATCTTTGTGTTCTGATCGCGGATTGTTTGCATGAGGGCCGAAAAACGCTCCATCAGATACGGGGCCAGATCCAGCAGTTTCACCTCGGGGACCGAACCATGACCCATCAGCAAGCCCGAGAAGTAACGCGTCCAGCGACGACGTCCCTCGCGGTTGTGCTCGATCCAGTAGTGGGTCCGCGATAGCCGGATTTGGTACAGCAAGTAGGGAAGAGCGAGAACCGCGAGCGCGGCCACAACCACGGGTTCGATCAGGAGGATCACCAACAGAAGCGTCACCAGCTGGATGGTGTGTCGGAGCAGGGCCGCCAAATCACGAACCAGTGCCTCCATGTGACGAGCCGAGTTGGCCTGGGTTCGTGCGAGCATATCCTGATTCGCCGGATCCTCGAAAAAGGCGAGATCGAGAGTTGAAGCATGCTCGAGGATGCGCAGGCTGGTGCTTAGCTGGAGCTCGTCGGAAAGACGAGAGCTCGCAAACGCCGCGACCGGCCGTAAAGCGACAGAAACAAAGGAGAGCAGCGGCACGATGACGATCCACGGCATGGCATCGGCCAGGGAGGCCGACGTCCGGAGAGCATCGATGACCTCCCGGATGGCGAAGACGAAACCGGCGGGTACCAGTCCAGTGATGACGGCGATCAAGAGCCGGGTCGTGACGAGGCCGGGCGTTGTCGACCAAGCGAGCCTCAAAGCCCAGCGGGCGTTGGCGATCAACGTCCCGAGGTCGGCCCTTGGGTCTGTCGGCTGGCTTGCGTTGTGATCTGAATCTGTCGCCAAGTCGATCCGTGGCGGTGGGGCGTTAGGTATCGAACGCGCCTACGGCAGGTCGCGCTCGAAGTATGTAGTGCCGAAAGGTAGCTCGGAAGAAACGCCGCCACACATAACCGGCGCGGGGGCGGAAACCAGTTCGGAACGCCCAGTGAGACGCTCGGATCGCCTGGCGCCAGCGTCGATTCCACACGTGCTGAGCGACTCCGCTCAGGTGCAACAGGGCGATATCGTGGTGACGGGGAGGCGGAGGCACTCGGAGCCGCGTAAGATCCCTCCAAAACCGATTGATCGACTCGACCCCAACGGGTTCCGGCGACACGAGGAGCCAGTGCTGGGTCATCTTGAATATTTCCTCGTACTCCCAGTCGGCGTACGAAGCGAGCCTCTTCTTGGCACGGTTGTAGCGCTTCTTCTCGTACAGGGCCCAAACGTCCGAACAATGAACGATCGTACGTTCCACGATCGGCCACCGCGTGTCATGAATGCCACTCGCGCGCCGCAGCATGTCGACGCTCCCGATGAGCTCCTCGTGATCGCATCCCTCGCGCGAAGCAAACCGGGCAAACTGAGCAAACCAGTGGTATACGATGTGCTCGCTGTCGTGGCGGGTCATGATGGCGGTTTTCGCGAGGTGAGATACTGCTTCGTCAGAGTATCCGCAGCGGTACAGATGCCAGGCGGTCCAGAGTGTGGTGTAGTAAAAGACAGCTCGTTTGAGCTTCCGCACCGACCGTGGCAAGCCTGCGGTCGCGTAGAACTCCCGCAAGACCGTCAGAATCCCCGCAGCCTGCGCGGGTGCGTTTTGCATAGCGCTATCCGCATGCTGACGATAGGCAACGGTCGGCTGCCGGAGCCAGGTTGCCCGACATCCAGCCAGGGAGAGGCGCAGAATGAGATCCACGTCTTCCGATTGCGAGTAGTTGGTGTTGAACCCACCAACCCGATTCAGCCAACCGCGCTCGATCATGAGGCCTCCGGGAACCATCGGTTTCCATAACAGCCATGTGCGGAGGTCTAGCTTTGGGGCTTCCTTCCACGGCTCGTGATCTCTGATCGGATTCCCCGCTGCGTCAACGGTTCGCCAGCCGCTGTTGACGATCCCAGGTTTTCGTGGTGCCTGTTGGAAGCGAGCCACCTGATCTCGCAGTTTGCCCGGGAGCATCAGATCGTCCGCATCGAGGAACGAAATTAGGTCCCCAGTGGCTATCGCGATCCCGCGATTGCGAGCAGCCGAGACCCCTTGGTTCGGCTGCCTGATGTGTCGGATCCGACCGTCATAACCCGAGAGGAGACGTTGGGTCTGGTCGGTCGATCCGTCGTCGACAACGATGAGCTCGACGCTTGGGTAAGTTTGCGACAGGACGCTCTCGACGGCTTCGCCGAGGAAGCGACCGGCATTGTGGCTCGGGATGATGACGGAAACAGTGGGATTCATAGCAGCCTGACGGCTATCCTAATAACGGGATTGAGCCCGAATCGCAAGGTGATCTCTGACCTTGGGTGATGTAGGCTACCGTCATTATGCGTCCTAGGTATGGTCCGCAGTCGGAAGACCGGTCGTGAGCGATCGCGCAGAATCCAGCCCCACGGGGGGAGCGAAGCCGTCAGGCTACTGGGCTCTGGTCGGGGGGTGCGTCGCGATGGCGGTCGCACTGGCGGTCTTCGACCCCTACCTGTTCACTGGCGGCGACAACGTCACCTACTATGCCCTCACCCGCGCTCTCGCGACGGGACAGGGGTATGTGAACCTGATCGCGCCACACTCTCGGCCGGAAACAGTATACCCACCTGGATACCCGGCGCTCTTGGTTCCGTTCTATTGGGTTTTCGGGGGATCGTTTGTAGCGCTCAAGCTTCAATCGCTGCTCGGTGGCGCGATCGTCCTGGTGGCGACCTGGGGAATCGCGGTTCGGGATCGGGGGTTGCCCCCCTGGGCGCCGATCGCGGCCGTATGGCTGGTCGGCCTCGCGCCCGTGTTCCTCATCTATACCCACTTTGTACTCTCTGACATGTCGTACACCGCGGTCGCAGTGCTCGCGTTGTGGACGTTTTCCCACACCAACGATGGCGATCCCGGTGGTGGCCCCTCGATGAAGTGGTGGGTCGTTGGATGCCTTCTCATGCTGCTCGGCTTCTGGGTACGAACGGCGGGCGTGGCGTTGATCGGGGCGGTCCTATGCTGGGCGTTGCTGCGAAGACATTGGCGGCACTTCGGAGTCGCGATGATCGCGGCCGTGGCGGGTGCTCTTCCTTGGCTATGGTGGACGGCCCGTCGTCCGCCGGCGACCGGCGGCTACCTGCAACAAGTTCGGTCGGTCGACCGCCTCGATCCGGAGAGCGCGACGATTCCGCTGGTGACGTTCATCGACCGGGCCTGGGACAACCTCTCATACTACGTGCAGATAGAGCTGCCACAGCTTTTCTGGCCAGAGTTTCCGATCCCGATCTGGGTGCGGTTGCTCGGCGCCGTCCTTGGGGTCGTTCTAGTGCTCGTCGGTAGCTGGGCTCTTCTGAAGCGACGCGGGTTAGCGGTCTGGGACCTGTACTTGCTGGCGACCCTGACGATGCTGCTCCTGTGGCCTTGGCGGGGCGATCGGTTCTTTCTGACGCTGGTCCCGTTCGTGTGGTTGTACGTACTGACCGGGTTGGATCGGGTCTCGTCGATTCTGACCGGTCGACGGTGGGTCGCGCTTGTGGTCGTCGCGCTGGCGCTCGTTCTGCTCGTCGGCGTCCTCCGCACAGTGCCCGCTCAATGGGTGTACACCCGGGCCTACCTCGACGGGGACAGGATGGCCGGTTACCCCACGTTCTGGCAGGACTATTTCGAGTCCGCCAAATGGATCGGAGAGGAGAACCCACAGGCGGTGATCGCGGCCCGCAAGCCGACCTTCGCGTGGTACTGGAGTCAACGACCCAGTCTGGTCTATCCTTTCCATGGGGACCCAGACCGGACCTGGAGGTTCATGCGCCGCCGAGGCGTGACACACATCATCGTCGATCCGCTCACGCAATCCTTTCTGGCGCCTATGTTTGAGCGCCACGTCGACGAGCTCGCGCTGGCGTATGCCGGACCGCAGCGCGAGGTATTCGTGCTTCGGCTGATGCCGGGTACCGAGTAGCGACAACAGATGGCGTCGGATGATTTTCGAAGGTTGCATAACAGGAGCCACCGGTACGGATCGCTCGCCGACATGTGGCCAGCGCCGAGCTAGCCGAGGCTGACTTGTTGAAGCTCTTTAACGCGATTCCGTCAGGAAACTG
>CBDUCI010000202.1:0-4319 GCA_965365605.1 uncultured bacterium | reverse complement strand
GTTACAAAGATGATCCCCCCGGCTTCAACGATCTCAACCACCCAGCCGGGGTCTATGCCGACGCCTCGCCATTCAACGGCGTTGAGCGCCGCCCCCGCCCACTCGGTGCGCCAGGCATCCACATTGCATCGTCCGTGGGACTTCTCCCCCAATCGAAGCGTTGCCCCGTCGGCTGCGATCCGGAGATCGACGGCATCGTTCGAGTATCGATCACCAGCCTCGGCGTCGGCGCGCGGAACATTCACTGTCTCCTCGGGCAGAAACAGGGTCGCGATGTCGTGGAATGGATTCTGCTGAACGATGAATTCGTAACCATCCTCACACCGGTAGAAGGTGGTAGGCACATCGACCCGCAGGGGATGGTCCTCGACGACCGGTGGTGTATCGACGCCCGGGTGTGTGCTCCGAATACCGCATGCTGACACCGCCACCGAGACCAGTGCGAGTACGAGGCCTTCTGGCCTGTTGCCTACCATCTCCATCAGTCGAAACCCTGCTGCCAGTATCGGTCGCTTCCCACAATCACCCTCCGCGCGGTGCCAACTCGTCACCCGAAGTCCCGGGCTGGGTGGTGCTCCGGAGGGTAGCTAGCTGGACTCGAACTTCTCGATCGTGAACGTCACCGGGACAGCTACGGAGTGCAATGCGCGATCTCCGCAGGTCACGTCATCCAGGAGGACCCGGACCTTCCACGTCCCCACGTTCTGAGGAGTCCCCTCGATCGTCCCGAACGGCAGCACAAACGAGAGACCAGGGGGCAACTCCCCCTCGACCGCGCGTGGTGTCGCAACCCAGGGTACGGGACACAGGTCATCGTCGTTATCCAACTCGGCCAACAGACGATACCCGACATACCCCTTCGTCCCCATGTAATAGAGCCCCGCTGAGGGAGTGTCGCCTACCGCGACTCCGGTCTGTCTCGCGCCTCCGCAGCTCACCACCACCATCGCCAAACAGAGCGACCCGCCCCACGCAACAACTCGAATCGGTGGGAGATGACGTCGCCGAGGGAAGAAATGCGCCATGCGCATTATCATACTTCCTGTTTCTCTCTTAGCACAGCGCAGGAGATTGGGCGCCCAACTCCTTTTCTTGCCGGTTTGTGCATATGTTAAACATGGCAAGTTTTATCCTTCGCTTAAACAGAAAGAGTTGCGGTGGGAAAAGCGCTAAATAGCACACTTGTAAATGTCGTTTCAGGGTTACCATGCGGGTGAGAGCTCTGCTCCTCGGTGCGCTGTTGCTCGGTGCTGCAGCCAAGGGGCATGCACAGGAGCCGTGCCCGCCCGGTACCGCATCGCACCGAGCGGGTCGGTACCAAGCCGTCACCACCGAGGCTGATCGCCCTGTGATTCGCCTCGATATCGAGCTTCTTGAATTCTGCAGCACGATCGAAGATGGTGCTGTCGCTAACGAGATTCTGTGGAATCTAATCAGCGATTCCGACACGCAGCTCGCGCCGTCTTCACTCTACTTGGTCGATGTACGAGACACGTCCAAGACTTTCAAGCTTCCTAGAACGCAGGGGCGATGGAACCCCTATCTATCAGCTTCCGATGCACGCATGTCCGTACCAGAACTGATTTCGGCGATTAAAGTTGGGCACATCAAGCTTGTCATGACTGATCCGAGTTCTCCGGACGGTAGGGAGTCGAGCCCAGCCAAACGCGTCTACCAGACGGCCTGGATCCCGACGTTTCGAGGCCAGCGCCCTCCTCGTCCGGATCACTGCGGCCCAGGGACGGTCGCGTTGAGGTCACTAGAGGCACTGACGCCAACGGAGTCGCCGGCGATGGCTTCCATTAGGCTCATCGAACACGACCGGCCGCTAAGCACCGTCTATACGCAATCCTTCAATTGGGGAGTGCGGTTCGAACCCTCACTAAATGAAAGAGTAACGAACGTGCGGCTGATGCTCGATCGGGAACGGGAGGGGCCAGAGGTCGTTTTCGACTTTCCCCCGGTTTCTGCAGAGTATCGGGAGCTTGTGCCCAGTCTCTACAGCGAGCCCTCTGGTGCACGGGGTACTGTAAACTGGGGCAATATCTCGTTTCGCGAGTTCTTCGAACTGCTGGCGGCAGGCAGCCCCTATCTGGCGATCGAGGCAGTGAACCCTGACGAATCGTTCGAGGTGCCGCTCAACGTTCGCCTCTTCGACTGGCATATCAACTGCACCTGAGCGTCATGACGGGCACGGTCTCAGAGGAGTCAACCCGAACCTAATTCCCCGCATTTCCCAGCCACGATCGCCCTGGGCCCACTCATCAATTAGTCCTGCATTCCAGAAACGCGCTCCTCGCCCCTATTCCCCTCATCAGAAGGTGGCGCGTCTGCGAGCCGGGCTGACGGGTAACCGCGCAGACGGTCGTACGCGTCAATCTGGTCTTCCATCAGCACGGCAGTCGTCGTGACGTGCGCTTGGAGGTGCACGTCCCTTAGCTTTCCGTAGAGCATGCCAAGCTCCAGGATAGATTTGCTTATCGCGTCGGAATCGAGATGGCCGCGAACAAACCGGTGATCCAAGTGCTGTTCAGCCTCGATGATCATAGCGCCCAAACGTCGAGCCTCGCGTTGCATCGTCTCGAATGTTTCCTGGATAATGCCCACTTGTTTGTCGGAGAGGTCGAGGACATCGGCCATATCGAGAACGTGTCGAGGTCCCGGATAGTGGTTGAGCTCGGCCACGCGCGCAAAGCCCATCCCTGCTCCGGCACGCAAGTCCTGAAGCTCTTCTACTGTTAGTGCCGGGATCTCGCTTAAGATCTCATCGGCGTATTCGGACTGGTGATTCGCGTGCGTCTCGTTGTTGTGTTGGGCCTGCAACCCTGTGGGGTAGGTTAGACAAAAAATAATCAGAGCAATTAGACGACCTGGCATCTTGCGGCTCCTGGTTGAAGTCAGATCACGACGGGCAGGAGCAAGATCGGAGGCACCAGGGGCGAGGTCTGTGACATCTGTTACACTTTTCACAGGACCGCTTGTCATATTACCGGCTTCGCAACAAGCACATGGTCAACGAAGAGATCATCAGACAGATTCCGATCTTCCGGGGACTGAATGACCGGGCGATCAAAGCATTGAGTGGCCAATCCGTGATTCGCAGTTACGCGAAAAGCCAGGTGTTGTGGAGGCGGGATGAGGGTGCCCGAGGTCTTCACACCGTACTCGAAGGCAGGGTGCGAATCATTCAATGGGCGCACAATCGTCAGCATCTCGTTCATATAGCCGAGTCCGGTCAAACGATCGGGGAGATCCCTTTATTCGACGGCCGAGGGTATCCAGCAACTGCGGTCGCGGCGGTGCTCACCCGAAGTCTCTTCGTGACAAGAGAGGGAGTATTCCCGGCCATTCAAGCAGATGCAGAATTAGCGATTCGACTGATCGAGGGACTCAGCGCTCGAGTGCGTTTTCTTGTCGACCACTTGACGAGTTACACGATTGGGACCGTCCGATCACGAGTCGCGTCAACTCTATTGGCGCTTTCCAGCGAGTCCGAGGACGGGGTAGCGCAAGTGAACGGAACGCAGAGGGAATGGGCCGAGGACATCGGCACGGTTCGCGAAGTACTTGCTCGTGAGCTGCGGCGGCTCAAGACCGATGGGATGATCGAGCAAGAGGGACGGCGTCGGTATCGGATCCTAGACGAGTCCGTGCTGGAAGCTATAGCACTGAGCTGGCGAGAGGACTAACTCGATGCTGAAGGTCCTGTGGATCCTCTCTGGCCACTACTCGCCCTCATCACTTTGGGAGCTTGCGCGCGGAGCTTCACCAAAGATCTCTCGCACGACGCGCTGAACCGGGTCCACCAATACGCCGGGCGGCCGGCGGTGTCCCCGGACGGAAATGTCCAGGAAGTTTGATCCGGTGTCGTTGTCCTCGACGATCGCCCATTCGGGCAGGTGACTCGGCGCATGGTAAGAATCAACCTGTTGCTTTTCCTACGACAATCCTGAGCGGTGAAGGTGTGGAGACGATCTGCTCTAGCGCAAAGCCGGATTGATCAAGCAGTTCGTGAAACTCGGCCGCTGTACGTTCCCGCCCGGTGGCCATCATCATCATGTTCAGGTGCATCCACTTGCCCGTATCAAACTCTGGCGTTTCCGGGATCACCGATTCAATCACCATCAGTCGAGCGTCTGGACCCAGTGCCCAACTGGCCGTTGCTCTTCGGCAAAGCCGGGCCCGTTCAGCGTCTCCAGTGCCGCTCGCACCTGGCCGCGGTTGAGGTGATTGAAATACAGCCGCCAGGTTGCAAGGGTGACTTCCGCGAGATCGTTGCCGTGGAGCGGTCCACCACCATTAGCAAACACCGGGGGTAC
>CBDUCI010000201.1:0-4328 GCA_965365605.1 uncultured bacterium | reverse complement strand
GATCGTCGGTTCGGTTCCCCCGCCGAGCGGAGACATCGACGGGCCGTTTCAGATGTTGACCTCGACGCTCGATTACTCGAGTTACGTGGGGCGAATCGCGATCGGGCGGATCGAGCGGGGCTCGGTCACCAAAGGGGATAGCGTCGTCCTGCTACCCCTCGGGGATCCGGGCGAAGTGCCTCAAAGCGAGACTATCCCGTCAAAGGTGCTCAAGATCTACGGCTTCGATGGACTCAAGCGAGTCGAGGTGTCGAGCGCCGGCGCGGGGGATATCGTCGCGCTCGCTGGGCTCGAAGGCGTCGAGATCGGGCAGACGATCACGGACCCGGACCACCGTGAACGGTTGCTCGGCATCGCCGTCGAGCAACCGACGCTGTCGGTTGACTTCCGCGTCAATGACTCGCCGTTCGCCGGTCGAGTGGGCAAGTACGTGACGACGCGCCAGCTGCGCGAACGGTTGTTCCGCGAGTTGGAGCGGAACGTCGCGCTTCGGGTCGAAGATACGGACTCACCAGACACGTTTTCCGTCTCCGGCCGCGGCGAGCTTCACCTCACAATCCTGATGGAGACGATGCGGCGCGAGGGGTACGAGTTTTCTGTGTCTCGCCCGCGGGTGATTCTGAGAGAAGGGCTGGATGGCGAAACGCTCGAGCCCTACGAGAAAGCGGTGGTCGAAGTGCCACAGGAGATGGTCGGCGTGGTTATGGAGAAGATGGGAGGTCGACGGGCCGAGCTTCTCGCGATGCGGCCCACCGACCAGGGACCGGTTCGACTCGAGTTCAAGCTCCCGGCTCGCGGGCTCTTCGGGTATCGGTCCGAGTTCTTGACCGACACGCGCGGAGAGGGGCAGCTCCACCACGGCTTCCTGGAGTACGGCCCGCGAGCGGGGCACCTCCAGAGCCGCCCAAAGGGGGTGCTCGTGGCCGACCGACAAGGCTTGGCGGTCGCGTTCGCGCTCTTCAACCTACAGGAGCGCGCCGTAATGTTTGTCGAGCCTGGCGTAGAGGTCTACGGCGGGATGATCGTGGGAGAACACGTGCGGCCGGGCGATCTCGAGGTCAACGTGTCGAAGGGCAAGAAGCTCACCAACATGAGGGCCGCTGCGTCGGACGAGAATGTGAAGCTGGAGACGCCGCGCGAGCTAACACTCGAGCTGGCGCTCGAGTTCATCAACGACGACGAGCTGATCGAGGTTACCCCCGACGCTATCCGGCTCAGAAAGCGACTGCTCGACCCCAGCACACGCAAGAAAGCGATGCGCGTGGCCGCAGCGGAAGCGCGGGAGAACTAGCCCGGCGCTAACCGATCCCCGCGCCGTCGAACACGTCGCGCGCCTTGTCCCGCAGGTTCTCCTTGGCGCGCTCGACGTCGCGCAGGGCGTCTTTTAGCTGCGCCAACTCGTCGGCGCGCACCTTGAGGCCCTCGCGAATAAACAAGGCCGCGGCCTCGGAGCGGCTCTTGACGACCTCGGTTTCGACCCACGCGTCCAGCTCTTCGCTCGTCTCCTCGTCGACGCGCACCATGACGACCTTGTCGCGGATCGCATCGCCGAGCTCGCTCAAGCTCTCGCGCATCCCGGAGCCAAGGCAGACGACCTTGATCTTCTTGGGATCGAGTTTATCGCCGCACAGCTGTTCGAGGTCGACCCCGAGGCTGTTGAGTTCATTCTGAATCGTGTCCCAGAGATTGGCGGTGGATTTAGCCACAGTACCCTCCCGACGGAAATGTCCTTACATTAGGTGTGTAATAATATTACACGATACAAGGAGCCCTGTCAAGGGTCGCATCCAGCTCTCGCGTGCGATACGTGGCAAGGCAAGGTCGCGGATCGCAATTGTTCTTCTGTATCCTCTGGGACCCAAAAACATCACACGCCCTATACTCTGCGGCCGATGAAGTCGTCCTGGTTTCAACGGTATCTGCTTCCGGGCCTCGTTTTCCAATCGATCATCGTCGCCGGCGGGTACGGTACCGGCCGGGAGATCGTCGAGTTCTTCCTGCATTTCGGGCCGTTGGGCGGTCTCCTGGGGCTGCTCCTCCCGGCCACGATCATCATCAGTGTGGCGTGCGCGATCGCGTTCGAGCTGGCACGGCAAACGCAGAGCTACGACTACAGCGCTTTCCTGAAGCAGTTGCTGGGGCGGGTGTGGTTCGTCTACGAGATCGGCTACCTCGTATCGATCTTGTTGATCGTCGCCGTGATCGGATCAGCGGCGGGTCATTTTCTCTCGGAGACGTTTGGGTTGCCGCCCGTCGTCGGTGGGGTCGGGCTGCTGCTGGCGATCGGCTTTCTCGTGTTTCGCGGGACGCGGGTGATCGAGAGCGCGATGTCGGCCTGGTCGTTCGTTCTGTACGGTGTGTTCATCGCGATGTTCGTCTGGAGTCTGGTGAGCTTTGGGCCGGTGATCCGGTCGCATCTCGCTTCAGGTGAGGTGGACAGCGGATGGTTGTTATCGGGCATACGGTACTCAGCGCTGGGTCTGGCTCTCGTACCGGCGATGCTGTTTGCGACCGCCCACATAGAAACGCGGAGAGAAGCCATCGCCGCCGGGCTTCTCGCCGGACCGATCGGCACGATACCGGCCATTTTGTTTTTGCTGGCGATGGTCGGTCAGTATCCCGCGATCCTCGAGCGACCGGTTCCGGCCAACTTCGTCCTCGAAGGGCTTGGCTCGCGACCATTCCAGATCCTGTATCAGACAATGCTGTTTGGCACGTTGATCGAAACCGGAACCGGGCTCATCCACGCTTTCAACGAGCGGGTCGCCACGGTGTACCGAGTG
Source organism: uncultured bacterium (assembly GCA_965365605.1). Lineage (GTDB taxonomy): Bacteria > Gemmatimonadota > Gemmatimonadetes > JACCXV01 > JAHWKZ01 > CAMYLR01. Next base: position 1,545 of record CBDUCI010000201.1, on the reverse strand, counting down.
CATGGAGCCGAAATGCCCCGCCGACTGAGACCCCTGATCGCGGTGGTTGTGCTTACCACCGGCTGGTTGCTGTCGCGATTTGGAATCATCGCGTTGATCGCTCGAGGGTACGGCTTCATGACGTGGTTTTTCATCGTGGTGCTGGTGGTCCCGCTGCTGACGCTCGGAGCCTGGAGGGTTCGCCGGCACGAAGATGGCTTGCTCGCTCGATAACCCCGCCATACCTTCGCCATCAACATGGTGCTCGACCTCCATGACCCCAGTCGTGGCGTCTTCGAGAACATCCTCGAAGGGCTGGGGAACACTCCACTCGTAAAGCTCAATCGAATCACCCAAACCATTCGCACCCCGATCTACGGGAAGGCCGAGTACTTGAGCCCCGGGGGCTCGGTCAAGGACCGAATCGGTGTGGCGATCATCGAGGCGGCCGAGAAAGCCGGCGATTTGAGACCGGGCGGAACGGTGGTCGAAGCGACCGCCGGGAACACCGGTGTTGCGCTCGCCATGGCAGCCACGATCAAGGGGTACAAGACGGTTTTCGCGCTACCGGACAAGATGAGCGGCGAGAAGATCCGGTTGTTGCGCGCGTTTGGTGCCCGCATCGTGATCACGCCCACCGCGGTGCCGCCCGACCATCCCGACTACTACGTGAACACCGCCAAGAAGATCGCTGAAGAGACGCCCAACGCCGTGTTCGCCAATCAGTTCTACAACCGCGCCAACACCGAGGCGCACTACAAGACAACAGGCCCCGAGATTTGGGACCAGACACAGGGCCAGATCGCGGCACTGGTGTCGGGCGCGGCTACCGGCGGGACGGTCAGCGGTGTCGGGCGGTTCCTGAAGGAGAAGAATCCGGATATCCGGATCGTTGTCGCCGATCCAGTGGGTTCCATTTTGAAGGAGTACCTCGAGACGAGGGTCGTTGGCGAGGGCAAGACGTACATGGTCGAAGGCATCGGCATGGACAAGGTCCCCGGTGCGCTCGACATCGAATACGTGGACGAGGTGCGCAACGTTAGCGACAAGCAGTCGTTCCAGATGGCGCGGCGGCTGACCCGGGACGAAGGGCTGTTTGTTGGCGGTTCCACTGGTGCGATCGTGACCGTGGCGCTGGAAATCGGTCGCGAGCTCGACGATCCCGATCATTGCGTAGTGGCGTTGTTGTGTGACCTCGGCGAGCGGTACTTGTCGAAGTTCCACTCAGACGAGTGGATGCGGGAAAACCGGATGTTTGACGATGAACGGGTCGAGGCCGGCTACCTGCTCGAGCGCAAGCTCCGCGAGGACGTGCCGACGCTGATCAAGATCGACTGCACGGGCACCGTGCGCGATGCGCTCAACCTGATGGAAGAGTACAACGTGAGTCAGATTCCGGTGATCGAGAACGGCGAACAAAAGGGGACTTTGTCCGAAGGGTCCTTGCTCAACCGGGTGCTGTCCGAGCCGGAAGCGTTGGACAAGCCGCTCACGGGCTATTTGGAGGCTCCGTTCCCCACCGTCGAGGAAGACGCCAACATGAAGTCGGTGATCGAGCACCTGACA
>CBDUCI010000200.1:0-4352 GCA_965365605.1 uncultured bacterium | reverse complement strand
CGACCCCGGCAACAGAGAGCGCGGTCAGGAACCGGCGACGTGTCATCGCCGCCGCGAGTTTGGTGTGACCTTTCAAGGATCGGTTCAGGGCGAGTCCGAACGGCTGGCCCGCTCGACCAGCTCGACGAGATCCATCGTCTCGTCGACGGCAGCGTCCAACATCATCTTGCACTCGGGGCAACCCGTGATCAGCACTTCCGCCCCTGATTCCACGATTTCGCGCTTGCGTTCCTGATCGACACGGAATTCGACGTCCTGTTCGCGGATGAACCCGGCGCTGCCACCGCCGCAGCAGAACGATCGTTCCCTACTCCGCGGCAGCTCCGCGATCTCGAACCCGGCCTCGCGGATCACATCGCGCGGCTCGTCGTAGCTGTCTTCGTAACGACCCAGGTAGCAGGGATCATGGTACGTCAGCTTGCGTCCGTTCAGCGCCTGCGATTCGAGATTGATCTCGCCCTCGCGGATCAACTCGAGCAGCAGCTCGGAGTGGTGAATCGTCTCCACCGAAAGATCACTGGCGACGGTGGGATACTCGCGCCTGAACGTGTGCAAACAGTGCGGACACGGCGCCACGATCTTGCTGACCGCCTGGTCTTCGAAGCGCGCGATGTTCTCTGCGGCCAGGGTTTGAAACTGGAGCTCCTCTCCCTGACGGCGCGAGTGGTGCCCGCTGCACGACTCCTCCTGTAGCACGCCGTAGCTGACCCCGGCCTGCTTCAGCACCTTGATCATCGCCGTCAAGCTCGTGCGAGCATCCTGGTTGTAGGTCCACGTGCATCCCATCCACAGCAGGTACTCGGTTTCGCCCTTGCTGTAGAGCGGTATGTTGAGATCTTCGATCAACGCGCGCCGCATGCTCGCCGGTTCCGAGAACGGATTGCCGTGGCGCTCGATCGTCTCGAGAAACTCGCCGGCCACCATGTCCCGACCCGAGACCAGCGCCTGGGCGCGCTTGGCGCCGATCAGCACATCGAGGTGCTCGATGCCCGTCGGACAAACGTTTTCGCAAGCGCCCGCGAGTATGAACTCCATCGGGCTCAGCTCCTGACCCGAGATCGCCGCCGGACACTGCTCCGTGCATCGCTTGCACTCTACGCACGTGACAAAGTCCATGCGCATCTTCCACGGCGTGTCGTCCATCGTCTCGAGGCCCAGTGTCACCTCGTCCTCGCTCTCCGCCAGCGCATCGAGATCGAGGTCTAGCGGCAGGTAATCTCCGAGCCGGTCACGCCGGAAGAAGACGTTGATCGGTGCCATCAGGATGTGGAGGTGCTTCGATCGCACGATCAAAGGCGGAAAGGCCAGAACGACAACCGCATGAACCCACCAGTTCGGCTTCTCCAGCCCGTTTGCCCCGGTGAGGCCATATAGATAGGTCGCCATCAGTACCAGAATCATGATCGCCACCAGACCCGAGCTCCACGACTTTGGGTCGGGCGAGATGCTCACCATGAAGAAGCGGCGGATGAAGAGCCCGGTGATGCCGACGATGACGAGCACGGCCACGGCCGCCAAGAACAGTTTCACCGCCCCTTCCGCGCTGCCGAACAGGGATGCCAGTAGCGGCACTTGAAAAGGTTCCAGGAAGTGATCGGTGGTCTCGAGTGCGAACAGGACGAAGCCAAGAAACACCAGGGCGTGCATCGTACCGACTACCGGCCGCCCCTTGATGACTCTCCACTGCAGGAAGACTTCCACGACTACCCGGGCGATCCGCTTGCCCAACCGATTCGTCCTCGAACGGTCGGAGTGACCGGCGAGGATGAAGCGGATCTTTGGAGCCAGCTCGTTGAGTGTCAGGGCGAGCGATACGAGGAACAGGACCCCGAGGAGAGCCTTCTCCCAACCCCCAAAAGTCATCGTTGTACTCCTCCGTGATGGACTCCCGCGCGCGGATCGGCCATGGGGACGGACAGTAGCCAGGGGGTCGGGCATCGGCAAACTGCCGCGGGGTTTGGATCCGCTACCAGGGATCGAGTGGGGTGGAATAAACGTTTGCTCATGATCGTCTCTTTTATCGAATGCCAGGGGGCGTCACGTCCATAGCCTGGCCCGATTCCCGGGAGCCCCCCTTCCGGGGATCACAAGCGGTTTCTGTTTGACCCGGCAGAAGCCGCATTTGGCGGCCCGCCGATATATGGCGGGCCGCCTATCTTTTTTGCCCCCTCCGTGACCCACCGGTATCGTTTCCCGAACCCGAGAAAATGGAGGATCACAGTTGTACCGGGACGCGTTGGTGCTCGACGGGCACATCGACACGCCGCTCAGGATCGCAGAGGATGGGGTCGATTTCGGTGTTCGCGGGACGTCCAGTCACGTCGATCTGCCACGCATGATCGATGGCGGTTTGGACGCCGTCTTCATGGCCGCGTGGGTCGACCCCGCTTTGGGACCCGATCGCGCCTTCGGGCGGGCTCGACAGTTGCTCTCGTTGATACAGGAGACGGCACGCACTCACCGGGACCGGCTGGCCTTCGCCACCAACGCTGCCGACGTCATCACAGCTGCGGCCAACGAACGGATCGCTCTTCTCGCCGGCGTCGAAAATGGTGATGCGCTCGAAGAACGCGCGGACAATGTCGCGCGGCTGTACGAACACGGCGCCCGCTACCTGACGCTGACTTGGATGCGGACCAACGCCTTGGGCGATGCTGCCGGCGATGAGCCTGTTCACGGCGGGCTATCGCCGCTTGGGAAGAGCGTTGTCGAGGCGATGAACGATATCGGGATGATGATCGATCTGGCTCACGCGGCACCGACCACGTTCTGGGACGTTCTCGAGCAGACGAGCCATCCGATTGTGGTGAGTCACTCGGCTACCGAAGCGCATGGACCACATCCGCGCAACGTCTCCGACGATCAGCTGCGCGGGATAGCAGAGAACGGTGGCCTCATCGGGATCAACTTCTTCTGTGACTACCTCGCACCCGGTGTTGCCGATCCCGACTGGACGCTGATCGTCGACCACATCGAGCGGGTCATTGACGTAGCTGGGGTTGAACACGCAGCCCTTGGCTCGGACATGGACGGCGTCCCGAGGCTGCCTTCCGGGTTCCACGGAGTCGAGGACCTTCCGCTGATCGCCACCGAGCTCGAGCGCCGCGGCCTGACCGGTCAGAATCTCCGTAAGGTTCTCGGTGGCAACTGGTTGCGCGTGCTCGACCGGGTCGCGAAGAGGTGACCCGGTCCGACCTTTCTGATCGCCGCGGTGTAGATTGTAGACAGCCGTGCTACGCCTCCCGCATCTGAAACTGGATTTGCGCATGATCAAGCGCATCAAATGGCGCCCACCGGCGTGGGTTCTGGTCGCGTTCCCGATTCTCATCATCGGCGCCGTTTCGATCGGTGTGTACTCGGTCGTGCTCGAGCGCCGGGTCACTTCGAAATGGGACGGCCGCAAGTGGAACCTCCCGTCGAAGGTGTTCTCCGACGCTTTTCTGCTATTCCCGGGACAACCGCTGAGCGACGAGGACTTCGAGGCGCGGCTGAAACGGTTGGGGTATCTCGAGCAGGCGGGTGAGATCGACGAGCCAGGCGAATACACGCGAAACGACGACGAGTGGCTCGTCTATTTACACGCTTTCGACTACCCGGACGGCACAAATCCAGCGTATCCGATTCGCATCCGCACCCGGCGTCAGATCGTTCGCAGCATAACCAACGCCCGCACCGGCGAGGAGCTGAGCAGCGCCGCGCTCCAACCGGAGGTGATCGGCGTCATCTTCGATCAGCAGATGGAGGACCGCACACCGATCGACCTGGAGGAGATCCCAGCCTACGTGGTACAGGCGATCCTGGCGGTCGAGGATGCGCGCTACCACAGCCATCCCGGTCTCGACCCGATACGGATGGCCGGCGCTTCACTGGTCAATCTCCGCGCTCGACGCACCATGCAGGGCGGATCGACGATTACCCAGCAACTCGTCAAGAACTACTACTTGACCTCCGAGCGCACATACCGCCGCAAGCTGAAGGAGGCGGTGATGGCGTTGATCCTCGAAGCCAAGTACTCGAAGCACGAGATCCTCGAGGCGTACCTGAACGAGATCTACCTCGGTCAGCGCGGGGCCTCGTCGATCATGGGGATCGAGCAGGCGTCGCGGTACTACTTCGGCAAGTCGGTGCGTGAGGTCGATCTTCCGCAGGCCGCTACGCTGGCAGGGTTGATCCGCGATCCCGGCAGGTACAGCCCACACCGACATCCCGAACGGGCGAAGGCGCGACGGGATCTGGTTCTGACCTTGATGCACGATCAGAACCGGTTGACCGACGATCAGTATGCGCGTGCGAAGGTCGAGCCCCTCAACGTTCGGGGTGAGGACAGGCGCTTCAACGACGCTCCCTATTTC
>CBDUCI010000199.1:0-4353 GCA_965365605.1 uncultured bacterium | reverse complement strand
TGTGAAAGTCGACGTCTCCGGTTGGCCGACGCGGGTCCAGGATGCCGACGTTGGTCAGACCCAGCGCTGCGCCAAGCCGGAATCCGCCCAGTCCGCCAGTCGTGGGAGCCGGCCCAGTGAGCGGGCTGCCACCGGCGATAGTCTGCCCCAAGCCACGGGACGCATCTTCGATCGCAGCACGGACTCGCAGCTCAGAAACAACTTGCGCGCGAACCGGAACAGCGAATCCGCAAGCCAGAATCACCAAAACGACAACGACGAGCTCTCTGTGCGTCAAACCCATTGCAAACCCTCGCCGGCAACGACCTCGCCGATGCAAACCGCCGGTTGGCCGGATGCTCGACAACGCTTGGCGATTTCACTTGCGTGCTCAGCGGAAACGATCAAACAGAACCCGATCCCCATATTGAAGACGCGGTACATCTCGTCACTTTCAATGCTCCCAACGGTCGCGAGATAGTCGAACAACGGAGCCGGTGCCCACGCAGAGCGATCGATGGAGGCAGCTGATCCGGGTGGCAGCACGCGCGTCAGATTACCGGAGAAGCCGCCGCCGGTTATGTGGGCCGCGGCGTGCAACGCCTCGTCTGCCAACAACGGTCCCACCGACTTCAGATACGATCGATGAACCGCCAGTAGCTCATCGGCCCAGGTCGTCGCTGCCCACGGCACAACGTCCTGAGGTCGGTGGCCAGCCGCGTCGAAAACGAGTTTTCGCGCCAGCGAGTATCCGTTGGTATGCAGACCCGTCGAGCCCAGTCCGAGAATCACGTCTCCGATCCGCACCCGGTTCTCCGAGGTCCCCCACTGGGCGACCATCGAACCGACGGCGAAACCCGCCAGGTCGTATTTGCCAGCTGGGTAGAGATCCGGCATCTCGGCGGTTTCACCCCCGAGAAGCGGGATCGCGTTGGCAGCACAGCCACGCGCAAACCCCTTCACGATCGATATGACGATCTCCTTGTCGAGCTTCCCGGTCGCTATGTAGTCGAGGAAAAAGAGAGGTTTCGCACCCGCTGCCAGGAGATCGTCAACGCAGTGGTTCACCAAATCCTCGCCGACGGTATCGTGTCGATTGGCGAGCTGCGCGACCAGCACCTTGGTGCCCACCCCATCGGCAGACGCCACGAGAATCGAGCCGAGGTCGGGGTTCGAGGAGAGATCGTAGCCACCGGCGAACCCACCGGCCTCGGTCACGACTCCAACGTCAAATGTCGGTTCGACGATCGCTTTCAGACGTCGCTTGATCCGATCCGCGGTGGCTAGATCGACGCCCGCGTCTCGATAGCTAGGCGCCGAGTCGATCGAAGACTCAGGCATCCTGAAGAAGCGGCTCATAGTCGAATCGCGTCAGGTGCTCGAACTCGCGGAACCGGGTATCGATTTGCGCGGGCTCCAAATGAGCCAAGCCGTCGATCGAAAACGCCTCGCAGCAAAACGAGCCCATCGCAGAGCCGTAAATCGCCGCTCGCCGGATGCTATCGGGAGTGATCTCCCCAGTCGCCGCAAGGTAGCCAAGGAAGCCCCCGGCAAATGAATCGCCTGCTCCAGTCGGGTCCACAATCGTCTCCAATGGTAGGCCTGGAACGGCGAATAACCAGTCGTTCGCAAACGCGATCGCACCGTGCTCGCCCTTCTTGACTACGAGTAGCTGCGGCCCCCAGCCGAGAATCGAATTGGCAGCTGTTCGGATGTTGGGTTCTTGGGCCAATTCTCGTGTTTCGGAGTCGTTGATCAAGACGATGTCAACGCGCTCCAGCACCTTACGGAGTTCGTCCGGTGTTCCCTCGATCCAGAAGTCCATCGTATCGAGCGCCGCTGACTTCGGAGCTTTCATCTGATCGAGAACGTTCAATTGAAGCGACGGCGCGATGTTGGCGAGGAAGACGTGCTCTGTCTGACGGTACTCTTCGGGGATCGTGGGGTCGAATTCGGCGAAGACGTTGAGGTCGGTGAACGTCGTATCACGGGCGTTGAGGTCGTATCCGTATCGGCCTCCCCACCGGAACGTCGCTCCTTCGCGGACTTGAAGGCCCCTCAGATCGATGCCGCGATCGGACAACAGATCCAAATGCGGTTGGGGAAAATCGGTGCCGACAACGGCAACGATCTGGACATCGGTGAAGTATGAGGCAGCTAGTCCGAAGTACACCGCGGCTCCACCGAGAGCCGATGTCCGTTTCCCGAAGGGCGTCTCGACGTCGTCAAGCGCGACTGATCCTACCACCAGAATCGACATTGAAGTTCAGCGCTCCTCATGCAAAAGGTTGTGGCGTAGCTCACATAGACTCCGGTGCAGTGACCCCAATTTGCTCCAATCCTCCTCGAAGTACGTACTGAGTGGCCCGAGCAAGCGCTAGGCGGGCACGCGCCAACGGCTCGTCCTCGACCAGGATGTGCTCACCGTGGTACCAAAGATGAAACCGGCGGGCCAGCGACTCCAAATAATCCGTGACTCGGTGTGGCTCTAACGCATCGGCGGCATCGGCGATTACGTCGGGATAGTCATCGAGCATGCGCAGGAGGTCGATCTCCGTTGGCGCGGTCAATAGACCCAGGCTGTCGGGTACTCCGGCCGTTTCGGGATCCCATGCCGGTTCCTCCAGACGTCCAAACACGCTCGAGATTCGAGCGTGCGCGTACTGCACGTAGTAGACAGGGTTCTCATCGGTTTGCCGTCTCGCCAGATCGAGGTCTAGAACCATGTGCGTGTCGCCCTTGCGCATGACGAGAAAGTAACGCGTCACGTCGACGCCGATGTCGTCCATAAGGTCTTCGAGTAGTACCATACGATCGCTGCGAGTGGATAGTCGAACCTCCTGACCGTCCTCAAGCAGACTGATCTGTTGATAGATCACCGGGCGTAGCCAATTTGGCGGGTAGCCGAGGGCGCTAAGAGCGGCGCGCATTCTGATCGCGTAGTCGTGATGATCTGCACCCCATATGTCGATCGCGGTGTCGAAGCCGCGTTCGTGTTTGTCCCGATGGTAGGCGATGTCGGGCAGCAAATACGTCGGTTGGCCGGTGCGCTTGACAAGAACGCGATCCTTGGCGTCGCCGTACTCTGACGCTCGAAACCAGGTCGCGTCATCGTCTTCGTACACTGCGCCGGCTTTTTTAAGGTCGGCGATCGTCGCTGTCAATCGATCGTCAGCGTAGAGACTCGACTCGTTGAACCAGACCTCGAACCTGACGCGAAAACGATCCAAGTCAGATCGAATCGCCGCATTCAGCCGCTCGCCCGCAAAGTCGCGAAACTCTGAGCCACACTCTTCGATCGGTCGCTCTAACCAACGATCGCCGACTTCATCACGCATCGTCTTCGCCAGGTCGCGTATATACTCACCCCGGTATCCGCCGTCGGGAAACGGAAACGACGGGTTCCAGAGCTGCTGATAACGAGCGTGGACGGATGCGCCCAGCATATCCATCTGTCGCCCCGCGTCGTTGAAGTAATACTCACGGGTTACGCTCGCTCCCTGACTCTCCAGCAGGGACGCGATCGCGTCTCCCAGGGCAGCGTTGCGGGCGTGACCGATGTGTAGCGGCCCGGTCGGGTTGGAGGACACAAACTCGACATTGATTTTTCGATCCTTCAGACGGTCGGAATGTCCGTACGACTCTCGCTGCGTGACGATATCCCGCACCACTTCCTGGAGATAGCGAGGTGCCAACCGAACGTTGATGAACCCCGGGCCGGCGACCGCGATATCGCCGAAGCGATCAGGATCGAGATCGAGCCCGGCGATCAACTCGGTGGCTATCTCACGGGGCGATCGCTTTAGCGGTCGGGTCAGCGCGAGAGCTATGGGCGAAGACCAGTCGCCGTGCTCCGGGTCACCAGGACGCTCAACGACGATCTCCTCGCAGGGCCAACCCAGCTCGACGAGTCGGGATGTGATCGCGGCCCGAAACTCCTCACGCGGACGTATTCTTGCTGCTTCCATTCGGCTTCTTCGTGCCCTTTTTTTGTTGTTCCTTCTTGTCGCTCTTGTCAGAACCCGTTTGTTTCTCTGAGGATGCCTTCGATCGGTACTCGTCGCTGCGGTAGTCGGTGATGTAAAACCCAGAGCCCTTGAACAAGAGTCCCGCCCCGCCCGAAATCTGACGCTCGGCACGCCCTTCGCACTCTGGACAACGCCGCGCACGGGCGCGAGTCGCCTTCCTCTGGAAGATCTCAAAGGTGTGATCGCATTCAACACATTTATACACGTAAGTCGGCAACGCTCCTCCTTGTGATCGGAACCTTTAGGGACGACCGGCGGCAGGGTCTCTGTACGTACCAGCGATATCACGGAACACGTTGGCGATCTCGCCGACAGTGGCACCGGCGCTGCACGCGGCTCGGATACC
>CBDUCI010000198.1:0-4359 GCA_965365605.1 uncultured bacterium | reverse complement strand
CCGCGGAACTCGATGCCATACGAATACTCGTCGGTGAAATCGACATCGCCGATATCGTCGCCAACACCGCCGATGTCGTAGAAGATCTGGGTCTCGATCGCTGCGGCCCGCGCGTGCGGGTCGTCGGTGCGTGCGCGCCATAGCGCGAACCGGTAGGCGACCGTTCCCCACCCAGCGGCGCGATCGCGAAAACGGCGCGAGGGAAAACCGCGCAGCGTGGTGCTGCCCCCGAGCGACGGCAGATGCGAGAACAGGATCTCGTCCCCGCTGCCGTCGGGATCGGCCTCTTCGACACCAGCCATGAACGACAGGTTATGGAACTCGCTCCCGACATGGACCGAGGCTGAGCCGCCGATCGTCGTCCACTCGAGCGGGATGTCGTTCTGTGTGCTGTACATCTCCCACCAACCCTTGATGATCGCGCCCAGGGTTGGACGTCCTCCCGGGTTTCGCGTCAGATCGATGACGACGGTCGCGTTGGGGACGACGTACTCCTGGCGAACGAAGTCCAACCCCGGAGCCTCGTCGGGATCGAATCGTTCCTCGACCTTCGGGTCGGAGCCGGCCTTTCGCCCATCGTGGATATCCGATTCCTCGTACCGAACTCCGGCGTGGCCCGAGATCCGGTGGTGTCGAGGGACGCTGACTTTCGCCTCCACGCCGTACCGCTCCCAACCGTATGTCGATCGATCGTCTTCATCGCTGTCGGATCCAAGCCCCCAGAACTGCTCTCGGGTCTGGTCGTCGTAGTAGCCGGTCAGCGTGACCGCGGGTTGGCTGGCGGGGTTATTCCACCCGAAATAACCGGTGTACCGTTGATAGACAGCCGATGAGATGCTGCTCGTAATCCCAAACTGGGGCCCGGTAGTCCGAAAGCGATCGTTGTGGACGTTGAGGCCGACTGAGAATCCTGGTCTTCCACCGTAGAACGCGGTCGGCTCCCAGTGGCGCGGGAAACATGCCGCGAGCCCGGCGCCTCCAAGCCCGGCGGCCAGATTGCCGCAATGGTCTTCGACGTAGCGCCCCGCGGCGTATAGCAGACCGCCTTTCTTCTCGCGCTCGACTTGAAAACCTTCCGGTGGCTGCGGGCGCTGCGGGTCGTCGTACGGAAGGACGCCGGGAGGCAATTGTTCCTGCGCCGCAACCGGGATTACACCGATGGTCGTGACTGCGATGATCGTGAAAATCGTGGCGAGCTTCTTCAATTGGCCCCCCCGCCGAAGATGAGCGAACCCAGGATCGCGCTATCCTAATCCGTTTCGTACGCCTTGTCTAGTACGCTAGAGCGACCGCTTTCCCAGCCCGTAGCGGGTCGGTACTTTGATGGTGTGGCCGCGCAACCCTTTCCATCTGTCGACGAGCAGCTGGCGAAGATCCGCCGCGATGTCGACGAGATCCTGCCCGAGGACGAGCTCGTCGCCAAGCTCGAGCGCTCGCTCGCGTCGGGCCGGCCGCTGGTCGTCAAGTGCGGCTATGATCCCACTCGGCCCGATCTGCATCTCGGTCACACGCCGACTCTGCGGAAGCTGCGTGACTTTCAAGAGCTGGGTCACGACGTCACGTTTTTGATCGGAAGCTTCACGGCGCTGATCGGCGACCCGTCGGGTCGATCGGCCACCCGGCCGCCGCTATCGCGCGAAGAAGTCGACGCCAACGCCGGGACGTTCCGGGATCAGGTTTTTCGTGTGCTCGACCCGGGCCTCACTACGATCCGCTACAACTCGGAGTGGCTGGACGAGTTCAGGTTCGAGGACGTGCTCAAGCTGGCGGCCAAGTACACCGTGGCGCGGATGCTCGAGCGTGACGACTTCCGCAAGCGGTTCACCGCCGAGACACCGATCTCGATCCACGAGTTACTGTACCCGCTGGCCCAGGGCTACGACTCGGTCGCGCTAAAGGCCGACGTCGAGCTGGGAGGTACCGATCAGAAGTTCAATCTGTTGGTCGCACGCGACATTCAGCGCGAGTTCGGCGTCGAGCCGCAGGTCATCCTGACGCTGCCGATGCTCGAGGGGACCGATGGCGTGCAGAAGATGTCGAAGTCACTCGACAACTACATCGGTCTGACCGAACCGCCGGAAGAGATGTTCGGCAAGACGATGTCGATCCCCGACGAGCTGATCGCCAAGTACTTCCGCTACGGCCTGGGCGCGTCTGCCGAAGACGTCACCGAGGTCGAGCAGCAACTGGCGGCGGGCACGAACCCACGCGACCTCAAACGCCGCTTGGCGCGATCGATCGTAGCGACGTACCACGACGTTGGGGCGGCAGACGCGGCCGAAGCGCACTTCGACAAGCTGTTCGTGCATCGCGAGACCCCCGACGAAGTGCCCGAGATCACGGTTCGGTTGACCGACGAAGACGCGCCGATCGCGTGGTTGCTCAAGGCAGCGGGGTTGGCGAGCTCGACGACCGAAGGACGCCGACTCGTCGTGCAAGGCGGGGTGTCGATCGACGACGAACGAATCGACGACCCGGCCCACCGGTTGGCCGCCGGTTCGACCGTTCTCGTGAAGGTCGGCAAGCGGCGCTTCGCGCGTTTAAAGCTCGAGCGGTAGCGTGGGCTCCGCATCGTACGATCGGCTCCGAGATCTCGAGCTGGAGGTCGGCGGCTACACGCTCGGGCGGCGCGAACTCGAAGTTTCCAGCGGCTTCAAGCGGATTACGCACACCGTTTGTCTCGAGGGCCGCGGCGAGATCGGCCAGGGCGAAGACATCACGTACGAGGCTGAGGACCAGGAGACGATGCCGGCCGACCTCCCACTTGGTGGCGGCTGGACGATCGACACCTTTTCGCGACACATGGGCGAGCACGTCTTATTTCCAACGGCGCCCGTTCAACACGGCTCCCACGACTACCGGCGGTGGGCGTTCGAGAGCGCGGCGCTCGATCTCGCGTTGCGCCAATCGGGGACCAACCTCGGCACGGCACTGGGGCGCACGTATCGACCGGTGCGGTTCGTCGTCTCGACGCGGCTCGACATCGAATCGTGGCTTGAACTCTACCCCGAGCTCGAGTTCAAGCTCGATCCGAGCTCCGATTGGGACACCGAGAAGATGGCCGCGGTGGCCGCCACCGATCGCGTGCGGGCGCTCGATTTCAAGGCGTACTACGTGGGCACTGTCGTCGACACCGAACCCGATCCGGTACTCTACAGGCGGGTGGCCGAGACATTTCCCGACGCGATCCTGGAGGACGTCGCGTGCACCGACGAATCGATCGCTGCATTGAGCGGGTTCGAGGACCGGCTCTCGTGGGACGCGCCGATCCACTCGCTGGCCGACATCGACGCGCTGGAGATGGAACCGCGATACATCAATATCAAGCCCTCACGATTCGGATCCGTCGAGCGGTTGTTCGAAGCGATCGACGCCTGCTTCGAGCGCGGGATTAGCCTCTATGGCGGGGGCCAGTTCGAGCTCGGCCCGGGGCGACCTCAGATCCAGGCCCTGGCGAGCCTCTTCTATCCTGACGCTCCGAACGACGTGGCGCCGAGCGAATACAACGCTCCTCAGCCGCGGTCGGGCCTCCCGACCAGCCCTTTGACGCCATCGAAAGCCCCGGTGGGGCTCGGTTTCTAAAGCCGCCTCACTTGACGTTCCCCCCGGGGAACCGTATGTTCATGATCCCTTCGAAACGGGACTCTGCTCTCTGAAAACCGAATCGTGCTTAGCCTGGACAGCCTGAATGGGCCCCGCCGTGCGCACTGCTTCGCGCGGCATTGGGGGTTTCAAAGCAGGTAGTACTGACGATTCTTGTCAGGACAATCGAATTCTCTACTACGGAGAGTTTGATCCTGGCTCAGGACGAACGTTGGCGGCGTGCCTTACACATGCAAGTCGCACGGGAACGGGAAGCTCTCTTTGATCCCAGCTTGCTGGGAACTTCGAAAGCGACCCTAGTAAAGTGGCGAACGGGAGCGTAACACGTGAGGAACCTGCCCTCGAGTGGGGAATAACCTCGAGAAATCGTGGCTAATTCCGCATGACGCAACCATCCCACATGGGACAGTTGTTAAAGGTGGCCTCTGCTTGCAAGCCATCGCTTGGGGAGGGTCTCGCGGCCTATCAGCTTGTTGGTGAGGTAACGGCTCACCAAGGCTACGACGGGTAGCCGGCCTGAGAGGGTGCTCGGCCTCATTGGGACTGAGACACGGCCCAGACTCCTACGGGAGGCAGCAGTGAGGAATCTTGCGCAATGGGCGAAAGCCTGACGCAGCGACGCCGCGTGAGGGATGAAGGCCTTCGGGTTGTAAACCTCTGTCAGGAGGGAAGAAACCGGTGACGGCTAATAGCTGTCGCCGCTGACGGTACCTCCAGAGGAAGCACCGGCTAACTCCGTGCCAGCAGCCGCGGTAA
>CBDUCI010000197.1:0-4402 GCA_965365605.1 uncultured bacterium | reverse complement strand
TATCTTCCCGTATTCTCGATCGGTCTACTGCTCATGGGATGCCAGGGCGACACCCGGGCACCAGTCGCCCCGGACCGTACGCTCGCCGGCGCCCCGGCAATTCGGTGTGATTGGGACAAGAGCGTAACCGACGTCTACGAGAACAAGTTCAAGAGCGATAAGATCGCTGCGTGTAAGGACGCGGCTGAGTTCGTGGATGATGGCGATCTCACCGCGGCCGAGCTCGTGATCAACCAACTTCTGTTGGCGCTCTACAACGACTACGCGGCGTGCGTGGGTGCACCGTTCGGCACGCAAGATCTCGATGCTTGCCCGTTCGCGGACGGGGCCAGCGTCGACCCGGCTGAAGTCGTCGTGTTCGCCAAGGCGACGTGCGACCTGGTCCCGGCCCTGCCCCAGACCGGCGACGTCGACTGCGTCGTTCCCCACGCCAACAACCTGCTCGTGCCGACCGTACTACCGACCGACCCAACGGCCGAGATAGCGGGTGGCTGGATCGTCGCCGTCGGGGCCGTGGGAGACGAGATTGTTCTACCGAACGGCGAGTTCGGTGTCGAGATAGACAACCTGGAGGCCGGAAACACAGCGGCCTTTGTCTCGATTCGCGAGAACATGCCTACGGCGCTTGCCGGCGAGTGCCCCTTGCCCTCCGACAACGACTGCGTGCAGAACAATTACACCGTCGACATGGACGGCGTGGGCGACGCGTACAACGACAACGACCCGATCGCCGGGCAAGGCCTCTATATCGAGATCTGCGAGGGCCCGGTAGACTTCGCCGATGTTCCGGGGCGCTGCGCTGGCAGCACGTGCGCACCGGCCGACCCAGAGCCGGCCCGCGGACTTCTCAGCTGCAGCAAGGGAGCCTTGGCTTTTGCCCCTAGCCTGTGGACAGCCGTCGACGGCGAGCTCGCCGTGCGTGACGTCGTATGTAGTGTGACGTCCACGTCTGCAGCGGTTTCCGAAGGCACGACCTGCACGGTGCTCTCACGACCGTCAAACGAACCGGTCCCGGACAAAAACTGCGTAACAGTAGCGACCGGTCCAAAGACGTCGGAGTGCACGATCCCAGACGTCCTGGCCGCAAACCTCGACGACGCCAATGACGGATCACCGGTCCTGTACACGATGGACGCAACCAAGGTCGAGAGTGGCGTGTCCCATGACGGGAGCACGGATTTCGAGCTCTCCCAGACGGATCCGACTTTTGGGAATACCAAAACAGTCTTCGTGGACGTCCTGCCCCCAGGACAACAGTAACAAAACGGGCGCCACCATCTGCCCCCAGCTGGCGGTGGCGCCCTCCTCTTCCCTGTCGCCGAACCCTTTGATTATCCTGGGGTAGTACCCTTCCTATCGAGCGTTATTCGGGTTTAGGCGCGGATCCCCGCCGCGCACCGAGAAGGAGACAGGATATGAGGGTCGTTATCTCCCTAGCGGTGTTCCTGCTCATCGCGACCACCGCAGCATCGGCACAAGAGACACGCACTTTTGAGAACCCGATGGTCGATGAGGACTATCGCCTCGACCTATGTTTGAGCTGGGGCGCCGATTGCGGCGAACCCTCAGCGACAGCGTTTTGCGAAGCGGAAGGGTTCAACACGGCAGCAAAGTGGGAAGTCGCCAACGACATCGGCGATCGCGCGCCGACCAAGACACTCAAAGACGGGTTGATCTGTGATGAGGGGTTCTGCGATGGTTTCAGCTCGGTCACGTGCGAGGCGCCAGCGACGGCGCTGGCCCAGATGAAGAGTCTCACCGCGATCCCGCTCGATAACGGCAGCCGAGTAGAATTCCTCGAACTCGAGCCGGGGGTTGTATTGGTCGTCGAACAGGGTGAGTGGCCGGCGACCCCGGCTCTGCCCCGGCTCGATCTCGACGAAGACGCCACTCCTGCCGATCTCTACAGAGCACTTGCACCCGATCAGCCGGTTCCGGAAACGATACAAGTCGCAACGTTGGCGGTCCCCGAGGAGGAGGAGCCGGAGCCCGACATCGCCAACAGCGGCGAAGAGATCATCCTCGTGGCGAAGCCAGTCCAACCGCGGCTCCAAGGCGAGGAGGTGAAGCCGGTCATCCAGGCCAAGCGCGCCAAACCGGTCGGCAAGGTACCGGCCCAGCCCAGCGCGAAACCGGGGGCCAACAACACACCCAAAGAGGAGCCGGCCGACCTGCCACCGACCAATGAAGCCAAGAACCGGGCGGATTGGTTCCAGAAGGAGTTCTGTCACAAGGGCAGCGGCCGAGACGTCTCGTGGTGTTGGCTGAACCGGCAAGGAAGAACCAATTACAGCGTGTGGAGCATCGGGATCGGCGCGACCGTCTACTCGTGTCAGGGCACGACAAGGTTCGTGACGCAGTACAAGCGGTTCGGGAAGTGGAAAACGTACGGCTCGTACGACGTTCTACCCGGACACTACGTCAGTTTCGGTCGGCTTGGGGTGCCGCGCACGCGGCGGAGCGTCGCCGAAGGCGCTTGCTACCATCATTCCGGCGTCGGCGTGAAGCTGTGAGCTCCACTAACGCGAGTCCGCATCCGGTTCCACGATCGCGATCGTGAGGGTCGCCTTGGAGGTCAGCTTCTCCCCCGACTCGTCGGTCGAATAGACCTCCGACTCGACAACCGACAGCGTCTTGCCGGGTTTCAGCACCTTGGATCGGCACGTCAACAAAGTCCCGTCGGCGACGCGCAGGAAATTGATCTTGAACTCGGCCGATAGCGGGTACTGACCCTCGGCAAACAGCGTCGCCGCGGCGGCGCCGCCGGTGTGATCGGCCATCGTCGCCTGCACGCCGGCGTGCACAAAGCCGTCCTGCTGGCGGTGCGCATCCCGAACCTCCAGGGTCGTTTCCGCCTCGCCGGGTGCGACCCGCACCAGCTCGATGCCCAGCTCCTCGACAAACTGAGCCCGCGAGAAGATCTCCCGGATGACCGATTCGTAGTTGTCGTTGCGTGGGGTTACGGCCATGGCCCCAGCCGCTCGAGAGTATCCACGGTCTCCGAGTTCAGATCCATGTCAGCGACCTCATCCTCTCGGACCCATCGGTACTCGACAAACTCGTCGTTGAGCTCGAGGCGATCGGACATCGCGTTGCAGTGAAAGAGCAAGAAGATCATGTACACCGGCCGCGTCGTACCGTCGGCGAAGATCTTGTCGTGTGTGCAATCCTTGAAGAAAGCAGGGCGCACGTTCTCGACCTCGATCCCGAGCTCTTCCCTGAGCTCCCGGCGCAATGCGTCTTCCATGCGCTCCCCGGGCTCGATGCCGCCACCAGGAAACCCCCATTGACCCGGGAATACACCGCGCTCAGGATCCATGCGACAGAACAACAGCCCGCCGTCACGATTCCACACGAGCCCGACGACGATCGTGCGACGGTCGAGGCCGATGTTCGTCATGAGACGAAGCTGTTCCCTCCCGGTCTCCCGCGCAACGGGTTGACTGGATCAAAAAGAAAGGCGCGGGAGCTTAAGCCCCCGCGCCCCTGATCATGCCTGGCAGCCTTGAAACCCTACTTCACGTAACACTTCAGCGTGATCTCTCCAGAAGGAGTAAAGACCTGCTGCCACCGCGTGGCCATCGTAGAGAACACTCTGCAACTGCCACCCGACTCCTCGGAGCGTTGCATCTCTGCCGTTTCCGGAGGCTCACTCCATGCTGGAAGCTGTCCGTGACAAGTGAGGATCATATTGCCGCTGCTGGACCGGGTTATGTGACTATCGGTCGTCCACACGAGCGGATATCCGCCGAAGATACCCACCGCGCAATTAAAACCAGACACCACATCCGCAGAACTCATCGTCAAAGCCTCAACGGTTCCCAGCACGACCTCACCCTCGATCGCCAGCCCCCTCGACGCCGCCGACGGACCGACCGTCGACTCCTGGCACCCGAACGCGGCGACCGCGAAGACAACCACAAGAAGCGGAATGGTCCGCAAATTGCCCCCCTTAGTGATGGCCTGTCTTGAAAGTCTCGGGGTCTTGCGCACTCGTTTCGAGCACGAGCTGTACCCACCCGCTGCAGTGCGTTCTGTCGAGGTGTTGGTCGTGAGCGGAACGATGCGCCCCAATGTGTGCAACAGGGAGCAACCGACACCATGCAGACGGAAGTGGCTGTGCCCTTTTTCGGAAACGTGGCTCAAAGCGCGCGGACGCAGCGCTCCGGTTTTGGTCCGTGGTGGTCCTGATCCGGGTTCCCGCGTTTCCCGGAATCACGCGACCAGGCGCTACCACAAGCCGCAAACCGCAAGGCGGCTGGCTCTTACGACCCTAGCCCGCGGTTGGCCCCACCGGTGGCTTCTGGTGCCAGATCTTGTTCACGATCTTCCACTCCTCACCGATCTTGATCAACGAGAGGTAGTCGGTATAGTGCACCTGCGGCCATTGTAGATCGACCTT
>CBDUCI010000196.1:0-4430 GCA_965365605.1 uncultured bacterium | reverse complement strand
TCCGGCGAGAGGGTCAACGGACGCCACTGCGCGCTTTCGAAGGTGAGGAAGGGAGGTTGCGCCAGCGCCGGGCCGGAAACGAAGTGTTCGGTGCGGGTAGTCAATCTGCACAATCCGACCCTGCAGGAAGCTGTGTCCCAGGATCCCGTGAAGCGGTCGCCCGAAACGATCGGCCACATGGCTCAGATCCAGAGCTAGGGCCTCCACGTCGCCAAATGAATGACCATCGAGTCTCAGGTCCACCATCTGCGCAGGGTAGATAGGGATTGTTTCGCTCCCGACTCCCGACGCTTCACCCTCCCGGTCGCGATCCACCGAAAGATGGATGCTATCTGCTGTCGTCAGGTCGATCGCGGAGGGATCCCCGGCCGTATCCAGGATCAGATTAAGAGGCCCGTGCCCGTTCACGCTCGCTTCAAGCAGCACCTGGTCGCGTACGAGCACGAATGGAATTTCGGTTGACTCTGATGTCGTGTCAGACGTTTGACAGGCTGGAAGCACACCGGTCAACGCGATAATTCCCGCAACCAACACAATCTTTGGGTCAGTGTTCAACGAGAGCATCTCCAGAGAGGTTGATTGTTGAAATAATAGGCTATATTTTAAACATCGTCAAGGAGGCATCAATCGTGCGCAAGAGCTACTGGATTCGCGAAGCGAAGCAGCTCGACTGCCTAGCCTCGGGGGTGCGTCAGGAGATCATCGACACCGTGCAGTCGCTCGGCGAGTGCTCGATCGCGGATATCGCACGCATGCTGGGGCGCCCCGCCGACGGGCTCTATTACCATGTCAAGGAATTGGTGCGCACCGGGCTGCTCGTAAAGCGCGGCACCGCAAGAGGCCTGCGGCGCGAGGAGGTCATCTATACCATACCCTTCCCAAGACGACCGATGCGGCTTGAGTACCACCTGGAGGATCCCAGCAACCGCGAACGCATCGCTAAGATCGTTCGCAGTATGCTCAACACAACACAACACGACTTCGAGGACGGTCTTGCTTCGGAGCTTTCTGTCGTGAAAGGCGAACGCCGTAATCTGTGGGCAGCGCGGAAGAAAGGCTGGCTGAATCGGGAGGAAATCGCGGAAGTCAACGCACTGCTAATGCGCCTGTCCGAGCTCTTCGGTCAACCGAGGTCGGAGGATCGACAACATCTGCACGTAGTGTCCTGGGTGCTGGCGCCGGTGACGCCGAAACCGTTGCGGCGGGATTGACGGCGGCTGGCGCAATGCCACTGATCCGATTTGCTTGGTGACGCCGCGCCTATCATGCCTTGCCGGTATCTACCACCGTCTCGCTCGAGACGGTCATCGACGCATCGACGATCGACGGCGCGTCTCCACGACCGAGGAGCACGGCGACCCAGCGGGTTCGGGAGCTGTTCTGCAAGGCGATCTTGATCGTCATGGTTAACGGCACCGAGAGGATCATGCCAACCGGTCCGAGGACCCACCCCCAGAAGAGGAGCGAGAGAAAGACGACCAGCGTGGAGAGCCCCAACCCTTTCCCCATGACCCGCGGCTCGAGGAGGTTCCCGATCACGATGTTGATCACCGCGTAGCCGGCAGCGGCGATGAGCGCGCGGCCGAGACCGAACTGGATGAATCCGAGCATCACGGCGGGAATCGCGGCGATGAACGACCCGATCGTCGGTATGTAGTTCAGGAGAAACGCGAGCAGGCCCCACAGGACGGGGAAGTCGATTCCCAACACGGCCACCCACACGCCGACGGCCAACCCGGTCAACAAGCAAATGAGCGTCTTGAGGTTCAGGTAGTGCTGCAGGCTGTCAGCGAAGGCGGCAAACTCCTGGATCGTTGCCCGCGATCGCGGGTGGATCGCATCGAGCTTGACGGGGAAGCTCGAGACCTCGAGCAGGATGAACACGACCATAAACAGGATCACGAAGGCGTCGGCGAAGACGCCGCGAAGGGCGTTCAAGACGGTGGCCGTCAGCCGCATCGCGGACGCCGGCCTGACGTTGGCGAGCAGCTCTTCGACGGAGAGCGGAGTCCGCCGGCCCACGATTCGCTCGGCGACGTCGGTCAACGCTTTGGACAAGCTCTCCTGGTAAAGGGGGATGCGGTTCGAAAACTCGGTAATCGACGTACCGACGATGGCCGAGACGAGGATCAGCGCGCTCATCACTCCGACGACGAAGATTACGACGGATAGGGTGTGCGGCAGGCCGCGCCGGTCCATCCACGCCACCGGCCGGGCTCCGATGACCGCCAGAAAAACGGAGAGCAGGAAGGGAACGAGGACCTGCTGGGAGGCCTGGATCCCGTAGACGATGACGATCACAGCGGCGACGCTGACGAGGAGCCGCCATCCGCGGGTGGTCCGCGGGGCGCTGCCTTCGAGTGGAAGATCCGTTCCCACGCGCACGCGCTTTCGTTGAGCCCTTGAGTACTGGTCGCCTGGCTAAGATTGTGGGTCGTCCGTGTCAGGGCAACCGAAAGACCAGGACAACCGTGCCAGCACGTATCCAACAGAAGCGGGGAAGGTGTTCGAGGAGATGGGTACCGCCTTCGACGAGCTATTCAACGACCCGCGCTGGAGGAGTTCGCTCAGCTTCGGACGCCCTAGCGCGGGGTACCGCGCGCTGCCCTCGGTCCTCGATTCAACGACTCTCGAGTCGCGTTTCCAGCGCGTTGACTTGGCTCTCGATCGTCTCCCAATCATTGATCAGATCGCGCAGCTCGAGCTGGAGACGGTTGCGCTCCGCTTGTCGTTCACGGGCCTCGTCGACCGGCGTTCGCGCGAAGTAGTCGGGTTCACAGAACAGCTCGTCGATCTCCCGAACGCGTGTCTCGACGGCCTCGATGCGTTGCATGATCGCCGCGAGTCGTTGGCGGCGTTGCTCCAGGTCGCGCTTGGGATTCTTTCGTTTTCGGGGTCGTTCGGCGGACTTCGAGGTTGGTGACGTCTGCTTCCGCCGTTTTTCCCTGCGCGCCTTGAGGACGACATGGTCGACATCGAGATGATCGTCCCCGCAAGCGTGGACGTATTCGTCGTATGGGCCGGGGTAATCGGTGATGCCGTCTGCTCGGATCTCGAGGATGCGCGTGGCCAGTTGGCTCACGAACCAGCGGTCGTGTGAAACCAGAATCAACGTGCCGGGATACGCCTTCAGCCCTTCGACCAATGCTTCGATCGATTCCAGGTCGAGGTGGTTGGTCGGTTCGTCGAGCACGAGCACGTTAGGTTGTTCGATGCTCAGACGCGTGAAAACGAGCCGAGTGGCTTCGCCACCCGACAGCGCCCGCAATGGCTTGTTGCCATCATCGCCGGAGAAAAGCATGAGACCCATGACGCCACGCACGTACCCGAAGTCGCGGTCCGGGCAGAAACCCCAGACCCACTCTTCGGCGGTTCCATCTCGTGTTTCGAACTCTTCCTGGTGATCCTGGGCAAAGTATCCGGGATGTGTTTCGTAGCCCCATTCGACACCCCCGGCATCAGCGGTGAGTTGTCCCATCACGATCTTGAGAAGCGTCGATTTCCCGATCCCGTTGGGCCCCATGACGGCGAGCCGATCGCCACGAGCGACGGTGAGGTCGACACCGTGCAGCACCTGGTTGTCGCCAAACGCTTTCTTGACTCCCTTGATCGCCAATACTTCCCGTCCGCTGTTACGCCGTTGCTCGAAGCGAAACTTCGGGTATCGTCTTGAGGTCTGCGGCAGCTCCTCCAACGATTCCGCCTTCTTCTCGATCATACGAACTCTGCTCTGCGCCTGGCGCGCCTTACTCGCTTTGGCTCGGAACCGGTCCACGAACTTCTGATGATGCGCGATCTCACTCTGGCGGGTGGCGATTTCCTTGCTGCGGCGCTCTCGCTCGGCAGCCTTCGCCTGGAGAAAGTCGCTGTAGTCGCCGGGGTACGAGAGCACGGTCTCGTAATCGACATCCAGAATCGTCGTGACCACGTTGTCGAGGAAGCGGTGGTCGTGGGAAATCACGACCACGATTCCGACGAACTCTCGCAAAAATTTCTCGAGCCATCGGATGGAGAGGATGTCGAGATGATTGGTCGGCTCATCGAGTAGAACCACATCGGGGTCGCTCGCCAGGACCTGTGCGAGAAGCACCCGAAGCCGGAATCCCCCCGACAGCGTCGAGATCGGATCGCGATGTATCTCGGTAGGTATTCCCAGACCCTCGAGGATGGTCGCAGCGCGCGCTTCGGCGCTATACCCGTCGTGATGTTGCACGATTTCCTCGAGTTCGGAGAATCGGTCGGCATCGAAATCGTGCTCTGCCTTCGCCAGTAATTCCTCTTTTGCCACCATGGCGCTCCACAGCTCGGGGCGGCCTTGCAAGGCGACGGCGAGGATGAGGGCGCTGACGACGAGGATCCCGGCACCGAGGTCGGCGGCGGAGCGGTTGGGGACCCCGTCGTCGTCGTCGAACACGCGCAGGTTCCAGAGC
>CBDUCI010000195.1:0-4431 GCA_965365605.1 uncultured bacterium | reverse complement strand
TCTCGGCTTCGGGTTCTTTTTCGCTCACGCTTTGATCGTCGTGCTGGTAGATGTGCCGTACGACCGATTTATCGGTGCGATGCATCTCCTGCTTCCAGGGGTTCTCTGTGGGGTTCTCTTCGAGCTCTGGAGGGGACGCAATGGCGGCGAGATACGACGCAGTGGTGGTGGGTGGGGGGCACAATGGCCTGGTCGCCGCGGCGTATCTCGCCCGGGCGGGGAAGAAAGTTCTGGTTCTCGAACGGCGCCACCTGGTCGGCGGCGCGGCAGTCACCGAAGAGGTCTACCCCGGTTTCAAGTACTCGGTCTGCTCTTACGTTGTGAGCCTGCTCCGCCCCGAGATCATCCGCGAGCTGGACCTCTCCGCCCATGAGCTCGAGCTGCTACCCCTCGAGAGTACCGTCACACCGCTGCCGAATGGCGACTACCTGGCCCGGTGGGCGGACCACGATCAGACGCGCCGTGAGCTCTATCGCCACTCACCGCGGGATGCCGAAGCGTACGATGAGTTTGGCAAGCTGATGTACCACCTCGCGTTTGCGGTCAAGCCGATCCTTTCGATGGTGCCGCCTGATCCGACGTCGCTGAGCCCGGGTGATCTTCGATCGCTACTGAAACTCACCAATCACTTTCGCGGGCTGGGCGAAGAGAAGTTGTACGCGCTGGTCAAGCTGATGACGATGAGCTCGGCCGACTATCTCGATGAGTGGTTCGAGACCGAAGCGTTGAAGGCGACGATGTCCGCCAGCGGCGTCATCGGCACCTTTCTCGGGCCACGCTCACCAGGAACTGCCTACGTGCTGTTGCACCATTACATGGGAGAGATCGATGGTGCGTTCCGCGCCTGGGGGTTCGCCAAGGGCGGGACTGGCAGCGTCAGTGAGGCGATCGCTAGCGCGGCGCGAGGCTTCGGCGCCGAGATCCGTACCGAAGCGTCGGTCGCGCGTGTCCTCATCGAGAACGGTCGAGCGGCCGGTGTGGCGATGGAATCGGGCGAGGAGATCAGGGCCAACGCGATCGTGTCCGGAATCGACCCCAGGCGGACGTTTCTCGGCCTGATCGAGCCCGACGAGCTGCCTACTGAGTTTGTCAGTGCGATCCAACGGTTCAGGATTCGTGGATCGTCGGGCAAGGTGAACCTTGCGTTGGACGCGCTCCCGAACCTGGCTTGCCTCCCCGGCACTGGACCCCACCTCCGCGGCGCGGTTTCGATCAGCCCCAGCATCGAGTACCTGGAACGAGCCTATGACGACGCCAAGTACGGGAGCTTCTCACGCCATCCCTACATGGACATCGTCATCCCATCGATGATCGATCCCGGCATGGCGCCACCGGGCAAGCACGTGATGTCGATCTTTGTCCAGTACGCGCCATACGAGCTGAATGGCGGCTGGAACGACGTGCGGCGCGAGAAGTTTGGCGACGCCGTGATCGACACGCTGTCCGAGTACATGCCGAACCTGAAAGACATCATCCTCCATCGCCAAGTCCTGACGCCGTGGGATATGGAGCGCGATTTCGGATTGACCGAGGGCAACATCTTCCATGGCGAGCTTTCGCTGCATCAGCTTTTCTTCATGCGACCAGCGGCGCCGTGGGCGGACTACCACACTCCGATCGCGGATTTCTATCAGTGTGGATCGGGCACACACCCGGGTGGGGGTATATCGGGAGCCTCGGGGCGACTGGCGGCGTTGACGATGCTCGAGGACATGTGATGTGAGCCAACCCTACGACGCCATCATTATCGGTGCCGGACACAACGGGCTCACGACGGCGGCGCGCCTCGCCAAGGGGGGCCTACGCGTACTGGCGCTGGAGGGTCGCGACACGGTCGGCGGCGCCCTGGTGACCGAGGAGATCCTTCCCGGCTTCAAGGTCGATGCCGCATGCCACCAGATCGGGGCTTTACACCCCAGCGTCGTCGGTGACCTGGATCAAGCTCTAGGCGTCACACCCGACATCGTGCGCTGCGACCCGGTCGTGTTTGCACCACTCATCGATGGCCGTCACCTGCTCTTGTGGCGCGACCAGGCAACCACCACCGAG
The DNA here is from genome assembly GCA_965365605.1 of uncultured bacterium. Taxonomy (GTDB): domain Bacteria; phylum Gemmatimonadota; class Gemmatimonadetes; order JACCXV01; family JAHWKZ01; genus CAMYLR01. The sequence continues at coordinate 2,382 of CBDUCI010000195.1, read as the reverse complement.
GCGATCGCAACCCTCTCGGAGAGTGACGCCGAGAATTGGAGCTCGTTTGTCGAGTTGGTCACGAAGGCCGCCGGTTTGCTCGAGACAGCCTACGAACGGCCCCCCCCCGATCTGCTATCGGTTGATGCAAGTGATCTGTGGAGGTAGCTCGGCTTCTGACCATGACCGTCACCGAGCTGCTCGACGAGTGGTTTGAGAGCGATCTGCTCAAAGGGACACTCGGTGCCACAGGTATCAAGGGCATGTTTCAGGGTCCGATGGCGGCCGGAACAGCGTACATGCTGCTCCACAATCACGTGGGTATGGAAAACGGCGCGGTCCGGTCCGTGGACCGGATACGAGGCGGGGTCGGCGTTTTGTCACACGCGTTGCGCGATCTCGCTCGATCGTGTGGCGTGGTAATCCGGACCAACGCACCGGTCACTCGAATCGCCGTCAAGGATGGTCGGGCGACCGGTGTAGTACTCGCTAACGGCGAAGAGATAGAAGCCGAGCGTGTCATCTCGAACGCTGACCCGCAACGCACGTTTCTCGATCTCGTCGACCCGCTCGATCTGACCCCGCGATTCGTACGTCAGGTTCGGAACATCAGGTACCGGGGCGCGTGCGCCAAAGTGAACCTGGCGCTCGATGCTTTGCCGAGCTTCACTTGCGGTGATATGGCCCACCTCGGTGGTGTCGTATCGATCAGCCCGAGCCTCGACTATCTGGAGCGGGCGTACGATGACGCCAAGTACGGAGAGATCTCCCGCGAGCCGTATCTCGAGGTGGTCATCCCCTCGCTAACGGATCCATCATTGGCACCCGCCGGCAAACACGTCATGTCGATCCTCATCCAGTATGCACCCTACCATCTCGACGATGGCGCGTGGGATGAGTCGAGGAGCACCGAGCTCGCCGATCGGGCAGTGACACGTTGGCTCAGTATGCGCCCAACCTTGAACAAATCATCTTGGCGCAACACGTCTTGAGCCCGCGCGATCTCGAAACCGATTTTGGGTTGACCGAGGGGAACATCTATCACGGTGAGATGACGCTCGATCAGCTCTTCTTCATGCGCCCGGTCCCGGGCTGGGCCCGCTATCGCACGCCGATCGAGAACCTCTATCTATGCGGGGCCGGCACGCACCCCGGTGGTGGCGTGAGCGCAAGACCCGGTTACAACGCCGCCCGCGAAATCCTCAAGGATGTGAAACGCAAGTAGGGATCGGGTCGGCACCCTAGTGCCTAATACCCGCCCCCTCGCGCTCCTTCTCCGCCTCCGCGATCACCTTCTGTGCGATATCGTGCGGCACCTCTTCGTACCCGTGAAAGGTGCGCACATGATCGCCTCGACCCTGGGTGATCGATCTCAGACTCGTCGAGTAGCGGTACAGCTCGGCCTGCGGAACGTGAGCGCTGATCTTTTGTTTCCCGTTCCCGCTCGGTTCCATTCCCAGCACCCTACCCCGACGCTGATTCAGATCACCGATCACGTCGCCCAGATACTCATCCGGTGTCAGTACCGTTACCTCCATGATCGGCTCGAGCAACACGGCGTCGCACTTTCCAACCGCGTTCTGGAACGCCATCGAGCCCGCGACCTTAAACGCCATCTCGCTCGAATCGACCGAATGGTGTGAGCCGTCGATCAGCTCAACCTGAAGGTCGACCACCGGGTACCCAGCCAACACACCCTTGCTCATCGTTTCCTGGATCCCCTTGTTCACCGCCGGGATGAACTTGTTGGGAATGACACCGCCGGTGATCTGATCCACGAACTCGTACCCCTCACCGCGACCCTTGGGAATCAAGCGCACTTTGCAGTCGCCGAACTGACCCCGGCCGCCGGTCTGTTTCTTGTATCGTCCTTGAGCCTCCCCACGCCGCTTTATCGTCTCACGATAGGCGATCTTTGGCTGGAGCATGTTGGCCGAAACGTGGAACTTGCGCTTCATCCGCTCGAGCACGACTTGCAAGTGGAGCTCACCCATCCCGCGGATAATCGTCTGACCGAGCTCCGGGTTGTAGGCGTGAACAAACGTCGGATCTTCCTCGTGCAGCTTCGACAGCGCGCTCCCGATCTTCTCCTCCTCGCCCTCGTGTGTCGGTTCGATCGCCACGGATATGACCGGCTTCGGAAAATCGATCCCGCGAAGAACGATTGGGTCGTTGCGGTTACAGAACGAGTCCCCGGTATGGGAATCCTTGAGCTTGGGGACAACCCCTATGTCGCCACTGTTCACACTGCTGACCTCAGTTCGATCGCGGCCTTGCATGACGCCGACGTGCGCCAATCGCTCGTCGTGCTGTTGCGTCGAGTTGTACACGTCCTGACCGCTCTTGACCTGACCGCTGAAGACGCGGAAGTAGGACAGCTCGCCGACATGCGGCTCGGTCGTG
>CBDUCI010000194.1:0-4437 GCA_965365605.1 uncultured bacterium | reverse complement strand
TGGCGGTGTTCGGCGGGGATTGTCCGGGTCCACCTGGCCCGGTGGCGCTTCGCCCAGTGGTCCCGGGCGCTCTGCTCCATCTGCCGGCTCAGCCAAGGTTGGTCGCGTGCGACGGTTGCGGACCTCGTCCCGGCGTTGGTCGCCCCGCCGCGCATAGCGGTCTAGCTGGTCGACGATCCGGACCATCGGATCGGCGGCGTCGGGAAGGGCGGTCGTCAGCATCGTCAACTCGGGCGCGACAGCGTAGAAGTCCATCGGTCTTTCGGGAACTTCAAAACCGAGCTCTCGGCGCGCCGAGTCGGCCTCCGGTGTATCCGGAAACTCGGTAATCAAGGAGCGCAGGTTCGCCGACCCGGTCCCGAGTAAACCGTTGCGAAACCGCAGTAGACCCGCTGCCAACATCGCCCGCGGTCGCCACGGGGAGTCGGGGTACTCAGTGCTCAGTTGCGTGAAGATTGCCGCGGCGCGATCTGGATCGGACTCGACATCGAGGGTTTCCTCACCCAATCGATACAGAGCGGTCGAGCGTGCCAGGGCGGCGTCCTCGATACCGGCCACAACCTCGCGACCGGATGCCAATTGCTGATAGTGAATCAAACGCGCTAACGCGCGCGACTCGGTCCGCGCCGAGTCTCCGAATGCGCTGGTGGGAGAGTGAAGAAAAGCGTCCAAGAGAACGTCCAGGGCGTCCTCGTGCTGACGTCTGACTCGCCAGACGATGCGTCCCCGGTGGAGCGTCGCCCGGCTCGCAGCGATCGTGCCGGGGGCCAATTCGGCGGTTCGCCGGTACGATGCCTCGGCGTCATCCCAGGCCGAATCAGCAGCGAAAAGATCACCACGTTCGACTTCTGCGATCGCCGCCATCGAGTCAGGGACGCCCAGCTCGATAATTTCAGCGTACGTCGCGAGCGCTTCGTCTCTGTGCCCCGCCAAGCCGAGGGCATGCGCGATCTTTAGCGCCGCCTGCCGCTGGGCACCCAAATCGGCGGCGTTGTCGCGATACGCCGCGTAGGCTTCGAGCGCCGCATCGTATTGACCCGCGCTCAGCTGTGCATCAGCGAACTGAAGAATCAGATTGTGCTCGCGCGCGAACTGCGGATCTTGCTCGAGCAACTGGCGAAAAGTCTCGACCGCCCGATTGTGGGCGCCGAGTCCAAGCTCGATCAACGCCTTCTCGTATAGGATTTCGGCCTCGTCGATGCCCGCCGCGGCGTTGCCTAGCAGCCCGCCCAAGGCGGCTTCCGCCGCACCTAGATCTCCAAGACGGCGCTGACTGCGCACCAGCCCGAGGCGAGCCAGCCCCGCTTCGTCGCTATCGGGAAAACGAGCGATGTACTCACGAAAAACGGTCGCTGCGTCGCGATGACGCCCAAGTTGGTAGAACGATTGGCCTAACAGCAGCAGGGCATCATCCGCATATTCCGAGTCGCGGTGCCTGTCGAGAACGATGGCGCTCTTCTCAGCTGCACGCTCGAAGGCATTCCGGGCCGGCCCAGAGAGTGAATCCGATTCACCACCCGACAAACGGATACCCTCCTGATAGGCTTGCTCGGCGTTGTAGAACGTGTTTAGGTAGGCACAGCCCGCCCACGCCCATGCGAGAAGCAACGCGGCGGTAATCGAGCGAGACGAGACGGATCTAACCGGTGGTCCTGCGCACCAAGGCTCGCTCTCCGTACTGCGAGAGGTACTGGAGCAGGGAGTCGGCGAGTCCGTCGACGAGGCGGGTTCGGAACGCCGAATCATTGAGCAGCGATTCCTCCTGGGGATTGCTGATGAATGCCATCTCAAACAAAACGGCTGGCATGAAGGCGCCGTTGAGGACGAAAAAACCGGCTTGCTTCACCCCTCGACTCTTGAGTGGCAATTGCCGGCCGAGCGCCTCTTGAATCATCTCTGCCAGCGTACTCGACTCGCGGAGGTACTCATTCTGCGCCAGATCCCAAAGAATGAAATTTAGATCCCCCAGCGATTCAGGGTCAATCTGCGGATTCTCGTAGCGAATGGCGGAGTTCTCCATTCGTGCGACTCGTTTTTCGTCCTCTGTTTTCGCTGCCGATAGGAAGTACGTCTCGAAACCCCCCGCCTCGCTATTTCGCGCTGAATTGGCGTGGATCGAAACGAACAGGTCTGCCTGTTCGCGGTTGGCGATCTTGGTGCGGTCAGCCAGCGTGACAAACTCGTCTTCGTCACGCGTCATTAAGACCCGAACTCCGTTCTCACGCTGCAGCCGCTCTCGCAACTGTCGCGCTACGATCAGCGTAACCGCCTTTTCTTGCGTTCGTCGAGGACCGATCGAACCTGGATCTTCACCACCATGTCCAGCGTCGAGGACGATGGTCCACTGCCTTCGCTCCGGCGACGTAGACGAAAGGGGCGGCGCTTGAGTGACCTCATCGGGGGGGTTGTCGGTCGGTGACAAGACCACCGGCCTGCGGACATTGACGTCGGCAGCAAGCATGATCGCGGCCTCGTCGGTGGCACCGGAGCGAAGTACGACCTCAAAGCCCGCTGGCCGGCGAAGCGGGGCTACGGCGTAAACGGAAGCGCGGGGGTCGAGCCACAGGGTAACCGCGGTTCGGTCGGTGTCCGCCACACCCACCGCCACACTGTCCACAAGTCCCAACCCCGCCAAGCCACGCACCAAATCTGGATCGATCTCAACTCCTGAAAGCAACAACTGGAGCGTCCCGGGAAGCGCGTCATCCACGACGATCCCCGGGACCGAAGCCAGCCGGAACCCAAGCCGCGTGCGTCCCGGCTCAGCCCAGAAGTCAACTCGCGGCAGGTCGTCGCCGGATCGCCAACCTTCGAGGCCGATCATGCCGCTCTCTACCCCTCCCGCGGGGGGCTCACCTTGGGTGTCGGGTGGTGGGGGCGCGCGCTCGATGCTGCCACGGTCTGGCAAGGTCGGGAAACGTCCCGGCCACAAAGTCGGCAGGAGCTGAGACAGGCTCGAGGCCGGAAGGTAGAAGCCGGCTCCGTCCTTCTGCGCTGCCTCTATCATCTGGTACCAGCGACCATCGAACTGGACAAACGGCGAACGCCGATGAACGGTCATTCGGGCCTGGTCAACGACTAGCACTGCCCGCTCCGGCCCGGCAGCGAGGACATCGCCACCCAGCAACCGTGCAACTTCGGCCAGCGCCACGAACTGCCGACCTTGGCGCTCGATTACCGGCACCTCGCGGGCCACACCGTCAATAGTCACAGTGACCGACTGGGCAGCCACCGGCGGTGCGACGATCAAAACGGCCAACGCCACACTCAACCGCACGCGAGTCATCGGCGTCCCAGCTCACGCTCGGCTTCGCGATCAAGCTCACGACGCCGCATCGCTTCGCGCTTGTCGTAGTGCTTCTTACCTCGCGCCACCGCCAGCGTCATTTTTGCAAAACCGTTCCGGAAATGGATATCCAAGGGCACGATGGTCAATCCTTTCTCGTTTACCTGCTCGGCAAGCATCCGAATCTCGCGTTTGTTCAGCAGCAGTTTTCGACGGCGGGTCGGGCTTGGATTCCAACGGTCCGCCGGATCGTACGGACTGACGTGGACGCCGTGAACAAAAGCCTCGCCGTCTTCCACGGTCGCATACCCGTCTCTCAAATTGACGTTTCCCTGCCGCACCGATTTCACCTCGGCGCCCAGCAGCACGATCCCGGCCTCGAGAGTCTCGAGGATCTCGTAGTCGTGCCGCGCCCTGCGGTTCCGGGCAACGATCGTCTCCGGTTTCATCGTTCTCGGTTGTGGTCGGTCCTCAGGATGGGGATGTCAAACGATACGGATCGAGCCGATTGTATGCAAACGCGATTGACAGTTCCGAGCGACGATCCGTATCTTGAGCCCCCCTTGGCGGGTCCACAGCCAGCGGCCCCGCATGCTGCCCAAGTGGCGGAACTGGTAGACGCGCACGATTCAGGGTCGTGTGGGCTTGCGCCCGTGGGGGTTCGACTCCCTCCTTGGGCACCATGCGGGGCCGCCGTTGTTTTTCCAATCCTGCGAAAGTAATGTTCGCGACGTCATGCTGAAGCTAATCATCATCGTCGCCGTGCTCCTATGGGTCGCCTACCGGATCGCGCAATTGCTCCCTCGCATCGAGATCAGCATCGACCGCGGGCACGACGAGATCCGGGTTTTCGCAATCATGCGCGAGCACTTCCCTGACCAGTACGAGCGCTACAAACACGGCCTGCTGTCGGAGACCGAGGAGCGGCAGTTGTATCTCGATTGCGTCGAGATCCTCGGAGCACGACAGGAGATCGACCGGCTCTGAGCTCGACCGACTCTCAGCCAGCTCGTCGCTGGCTCTCCACACTGCTCGACATCCGTTCTAACGAATGGCCGATCGTACGGGTGCTGTTCGGCTACTTTTTTCTCCTCACGTCGACGCAACACCTGCTTCGGCCGGCCAAGAACGCGTTTTTCCTTAGTACCGCC
>CBDUCI010000193.1:0-4536 GCA_965365605.1 uncultured bacterium | reverse complement strand
AAGTCAGCCGTAGCCCACTCTCGGCCAGCGGCCGTCCTGGTCGACGGCTACAACGTACTTCACGCCATCCGGAGATTCGCGCCCCGAGGCGATGATCCCGCTCCAAAGCGTGCGGCCTTCGAGTGCTGGCTCGCCGACGCGGCGGTGCGCCACGGCGTGACCGCCTGTGTTCTCGTGTGGGATGGCTCGACCGCTCCGACCGAAGCCCCACCCAGCCCGCCGCTTGATGTGATCTACTCAGGCCGATCGAAAAGCGCCGACGTCAGGCTGCTCGAACTGTGTCGGGATGATTATGCGGATCACGCCCCGCGAAGCTGGGTTGTTTCGTCGGATCGCGGCGTGCAACGGCCAGCACGAGAGCTCGGTTTCGTGGTGCTGGGCGCGATGACTTTTTACCGTCGGTGGTCGACGGCCTGACGCCGGGATCATAAGAAAAACCCCCGATCCTCGTTTCGAGGATCGGGGGCTTTTGACCCCACTAGTCGGCAGTCCCGTTCTAGTGGTAAGGCTCTAGGCGTCGCGATCGCGATGTGTGGCGTAGACGCTCGATCGCGCGTTCCTTGATCTGCCGGATCCGCTCACGAGAGAGGTTGAAGATCGATCCGATCTCGCGGAGCGTGAGCGGCTCATTGCCGTCCAGCCCGTAGTAGAGCTTGACGATTTTTGCCTCGCGCGGCTGCAGCGAGCCCAGCGTTTCCCGGATCTCCTTCTCGCGAGCGCTCTCGAAGGTCTGCTCTTCGGGATCCATCGTCTCGTCATCCGAGAGATAGCTGAAGAGCGTCTTCTCCTCGCCCTCGAACAGCGGTGCGTCGAGCGAGAGCGAACGACGCGAGACATTCATCAGCTTCCGCACCTCGTCGACGTCCATGTCCATCGCTTCGGCCACTTCTTCGGGCTTGGGCTCACGACCAAGCTTCTGCGTCAGCTCAGCTTCCTTCTTGGAGATCTTATTGAGCGTCGTGGCCCGATTGATCGGCAGACGGAACGTCTTGGAGTTCTCGGCCAGCGCTTTCAGGATCGCCTGCCGGATCCACCACACGGCGTACGAGATGAACTTGACGCCCTTCGTTTCGTCGAACTTCTGCGCCGCCCGCACCAGACCCACGTTCCCCTCGCAGATCAGGTCGGGTAGGCTCATGCCCAGATTCTGGTACTTCTTGGCTACCGAAACCACGAAACGGAGGTTGGATCGGACGAGCTTCTCGAGCGCCAACTGGTCGCCGTCGCGGATGCGACGCGCGAGCTCCGCCTCCTCCGCCCGGGTTAGCAGCGGATGGTTCTTGATGTCCTCCAGATAGAGCGCCAAAGCCCCTTCATCGACCTTGTCGGCGCTCGCTCCGAGAGACATGTTGGTGGTCTTTCTGCGCTTATTTGCCATGTTTTGGGTGCCTGCTTTCCAACACTTCCGGGGTGCGCGCGGAAAACCGCGTAAATATAGAAATCGCAGTATTATATCCGATGGACCTCAATCCTGTCAACAGGGTATTAGATGGGCGTTTCTGACCGTTTTGACTGGGCCTCGGACCGAACGTAGGATAGATACACCGATGAGCGACAAAGGTTTGCCCCTGCTGCTGGCGATGGTGATCAGCCTGATCCTCGTCCCCCAGGCGCACGGCCAGGAATCCCAGGATCGACCCGGTTTTCGCCGTCAGTACCTAGAGGTCGAGACCTATCGGGACCAGAAGGTCCTGCTGCGCGACTGGCCCGCCCTCTCGCGGCTGGTCGCCTGGTCAGCTGTAGTCGAGGAGAGCGTGGCTGAGGAGGCGGACACCCTGTCGACTGAGATGTTCGAGGAGTTTCGGGTCCTCGCCGACTCGTTGGCTGCTCAGCCCCTGCCGTCGTTCTTCACCGAGGAAGCAGCCGATAGCGTTCGGGCGACCCTGGAGGAACTGGTCGCGATCCTCGGCGAGGCGGACTCGCTATTGGGCGAGGCTCCCGAAACGCCCGAGAGGGTGGCCGGGGAACAGCTCAATACACCAGCCGAGGAACGGACGTTGGTTACCGGCAACACCGCGGTCACCGTTCCAGCCGGGGTCGCCGTTGGCGAGGCCGACTCGCTGCCGCGCGCGGAGCTAGCACCCGAGGAACTGAATCTCGTCGATCGGCTGACGCTGGCGCTAACAGCGGTCGATCGACTGGTCCACCTGACACGAGCGGCCGGCGATGGTCCCGATGACGTTAACCGGGAACCCACTGCTGTAGGGTCCAGCTCGCCAACAGATAAAGCAGCACCCCCGCCAGAACCGTAAGTGCGAGATTGTGGCCGACTTCTTTGTTGACTTCGGGCAGCAGATCCGTGGCCGCCACGTAAAGCGTCACCCCGGTGGCGAGCGACAATCCGATCCCGGCCAGGTCGGGCCGTTCGGACAACATCAAAGCACCGACGACGCACATCGCGCCGACCAGCGCGGCGGCGCCCAGTGCGCGTCGACGCGGCTGCCCACTGGCCAAGACGATCGATGCGATGGTGAACCCCTCCGGCAGCTTGTGGAGCGCGATCGCCACGAAGACGAGCCATCCGAGAACCGGTGATACGGCATAGCCGGCCGCGATCGAGACGCCGTCGAATAACGAGTGAAGCCCCAGACCGAATACCGCGGCGAAGCTTGATCGACCGTGCACTACGTCATGGTGTGTCTCCTCACCGAAGTGAAAGTGGGGGACGGCTGCGTGCTCGAAGACGTGGGTCAGGAAGTAACCGGTGACGACGAGCGGCAACGCCCGCACGGGCTCCAGCGCCAGCGCCTCCGGCAACATCCTGAGCAGTGCGACCGACAACAGGAACCCGGCACCGACGGCGACGAAGAGTTGCAGCATGACGCGGCTCCAGTGACGGCCTACACTGACCAACAGGCCACCGATCAGGTTGCCCACGCCAGCGATGATTGCGAGCAAGACACCCATAGGTTGCGGGCGGCCAACATAGCCGACCCGAGGAAGGCTGGAAAGCGACGCTGAAAGCTCCGGTGTTCCCACTCGCGAACGTGGTCTTCTTTCCGCACACGTTTCTACCGCTTCACATCTTCGAGCCCCGCTACGTGGAGATGGTCTCGGCCGTTCTTGCCGGGGATGGTTTGATCGCCATGGTCTTGGCTCGCGAGGAGCGGCCAGCGGGTCACGATCCCGCCGTTTATCGTGTCGGATCCGTTGGTCGAGTGGTGGTTGCCGACGAGATGGACGACGGGCGGTACAACATCGTCCTCGACGGTTTGGCGCGAGTGGCGCTCGACGAGTTCGAGGCCGCGCCCGGCGAGTACTTTACCGCCCGCCTGGAGATCCTGGGGGAGGCTCTGCCCGACCTGCAGGATCCCCGAGTCGCGGACGAGAAGGCGGGCTTGGTAATGACCGCCCGTCAGTACGGTGAGCAGGTCTTGAACGGTCGGGTCCCGATCGACTTCTTGAGCGAGGCGCTGCCGTACGCGACGTTGGTGAACCGATGCGCCAGCCTGCTACAGGCGACCGTCGACGCCAAACAGGAGTTGTTGGCGCTCGACGACGTCGGAACTCGAGCCGAGATCGTGAGCCGCGGAATGGTGGAGCAGATCCGGTCGCACGCGGTGATCGAACAGTTCGCCGGTCGTCGCCCGGACGATCCGCGTGCGAACTAGTGACGGCTCGGACCGGTGCTCTGAAAGTTGGTGCCGGGGGAGGGAATCGAACCCACACGGCCTCGCGGCCACCGGATTTTGAGTCCGGCGCGTCTACCAGTTCCGCCACCCCGGCCGCAGGCGAGAAGCTAGAGCGGCGTCTGGAGCGGTGCTAGCGCCGCCCGTGTCTGTGACGCGGTATCTATCGTAACCAGCCCCGGTACTCGAGCAGGGGTTCGCCCTGTGGTAGAGAGTCGAGTGGTGTTTGCTCGATGGTGATCGTCAACCTTGCCCAGCCGACGAGGAACGCGTCGCTGGGCAAGCCGGTGAGGAGCCGGTTTTCGCGAGCGTTTCCGAGGTCGGCGAGTAACCGGATGCCGAAGTCGTTCTCGAGCCACAGGACGTAGGTCGAATCCGCGCTCACTGTCGCCAGACCGGTGGCGGTGACCACAACCCGGCCCTGACTGGCGATCAGCCGCCCGTTGGTCGTATCTCGGCCAAAGAGCGGCAGCTCGTGACGATCGGGCGCCGCCAAGACCGGTAGGAGCTCTTCCTTTTCGGCGGCCACGGCGAGCAGCGAATCACGGACAGCCAATTGCGCAGCCAGTGAATCGGCGCGCGCGTCGGCCGCTGCACCGGCCGCGGCCAGTTCCTTGTTGTGTCGGTTCTCGCGGACCGCGAACGCGAGCGCCGCTAGCGCAACCACTCCGGCACCAACGGCTGCCCACTTCCATCCGCGCGCGCGCGAGCGAGCGGGTGACCGGGCCGTAACCGCCGCCAACGCGCGGCGCTCGGCCGAGCCGGTTTGGGCTTGCGGGATCACAGCCACGTCTCGCAAGCGTCGATGGTCAGCGTTGTGTCAATGAGTAGAGTAGGGATGTTGGTGGAGCTGATCGGGATCGAACCGACGACCTCCTGAATGCCATTCAGGCGCTCTCCCAGCTGA
>CBDUCI010000192.1:0-4582 GCA_965365605.1 uncultured bacterium | reverse complement strand
ATCTGGGTGACGTGCTGCTTCTTGCGCGCCTCCCGTTCGGCCTTTGCCTGCTCATACTTGTAACGTCCGTAGTCCATGATCCGGCAGACCGGTGGCCGTGCGTTGGGCGCCACTTCTACCAAATCCAGGCCTTGGGCGCGAGCTGCCTCTTGTGCCTCCTCGATCGGAACCACCCCGACCTGCTCACCATCTTGGTCGATGAGCCGGATCGGTGAAAAGCGGATCTGCTGGTTGACCCGCGGCTCGCTATTGCTGATGTGAACCTCCTTTCGTTGGCGACGAGTAAACGCCAGCCAGGTTTGTCGCTCGGGAACGCAAAAGCGGACCGCCTGTCCACACAGGAGCCCGCCCACACAAGACACCGCGCCGACCATTGCCTACTGGCGGGTCGGCGTCGCGTCCCCTTACCTGCGAACAGCCAGCGGCGTCCGTCAGGCGAGAAGCCGTGGGCTTCTGCTTCTTTGTAGAACAGCCCCGGCCATGTTCCCGAGGCGCATGAATCTTACTCAATCGGTGGGACCCCGTCAAACGTGCAGACGGCTGCCTGGCTCAGTCGTCTCAGCGATCTCGGGGCCTTCCCAGTCGGCTGGCCGTGGGCCCAGACCGAGACGCCACGCGACCGCCCTTGCGATTCGCTCCGAGGTGCGCCCGTCACCGTACGGGTTCATCCACAACGGCATTCGACTGCCCGATTCCAGGCCGGCGCCGGTCGCATAAACCCAGCCTACCCGACACTTGGATGCAGAACGGGTCACCACAGGTCTGGTTTGAAGCAGGTTCTTAGGAGGCGGAACCGGTTTCGCCCGAGTCGATCAATCGTCCTGGGGTTGTGAAGCCATCCCCTCGATCAACTCGAGCTCGACCCCATCCGGATCGCGGATGAAGGCGATCCGCGGACCATCTTCGCTGACCAGATAGGGACCGCGATCAAAGCTCAACCCGAGACCCTGGAGCGATTCGCCGGCAGCGTCTAGGTCAGCGACACCAAACGCCAGGTGCCCAAACTGGTTACCCAAGTCGTAGCTCCGACCATCGTGATTGTAGGTCAGCTCGATCGCGTGATGACCCTGTTCATCGACCAGAAACACCAGAGTCGCGTCGGCCTTTTCGAGCACCTTACGGCGCTGCTCCGTCAGCCCCAAGACCTTGGTGTAGAAATCGACGGACCGTTCAAGATCGGTGACCCGAAGCATCGTGTGCAGAAGTTGTGTGCGCATCTCGCGTGCGTTGATCTAAGATTCAGTAGGATCGATCTGGGCCCGCGTATTCCGCCACGCTCGCACCACCTCAGACACATCCCGACCCTCAACATCGACTTGGTAGTTGAGGCTCCGCATCGTTTCGGGAGTAAGAGCGCCGGTCAAATCTGTGAGAGCCTCCGAGAGACGCGGTTCCCTTTCCAGCGTTGCGCCTCGTACAACGGGCGCTGCTTGATAGGGTGGAAAGTAGTGCCGATCGTCTTTCAGGACGACCAGATCGAGACCGGCGATCTGGCCATCGGTGGAGTTGGCCACTGCGACATCAATCTGGTCGTCGGCCAAGGCGCGATACATCAGACCCAGATCGAGTTGCCGAATCGAGCCGAACTCCAGGCCATACATCGTCCGAAGTCCAGGATAGCCGTCGGGACGAGCCATGAACTCGGGGCCAAACCCGGCCACCAACTCAGCTCCCTGAGGGGCCAGATCGGTGATCGATACGAAACCTTGCGCTTCGGCGTCCGTCCGTCGAACGACCAGCGCAAAGGTGTTCTCGAACCCCAACGGGTGTCGCCACTCAAGACCCCACCGCTCTCGATAGGCATCGCGGACTGTTTGATACACCCGCTCGGGATCGGTATCGACTGGGAGTTCGAGCACCGCGGTCAGAGCGGTGCCGGTGTATTCCACGTAGACATCGATCTCACCGTTCAATAGGGCACGGTGGCAGACAAACGTGCCACCCAGGTGGAACCGACGCTCGACGGAAACCCCGCGCGCTTCCAATTCTTGAGCCACGATCTCGCCCAGTACGTTTTGCTCGGTAAAGTTCTTCGAGCCGACGACAACCGCATCGCTAGGAGTGCAACCGCTGAGCACTATCGCCGCGCAAACGGTGATGGTCGCTCGCCACACGCGATAGTTCAATCTGCGCGCTCCCCCGTCCGAGCCGGCGTGGCCAGCGTCAGCCTCTTCTCCATCGCGCCGAGAAAACCATCAGCGAGCAATGCCAGCAACGCAGCCGGCAAAGCGCCGGCTAGGATCACCGTATCATTGACCATCGCCAGCCCCTGGAAGATGTACACACCGAGTCCACCGGCTCCGATTGCGGCCGCGATGGTAGCGATTCCCACCGACGTGACGGTGGCGACCCTGACACCGGCCAGGATTACTCCCGCGGAGAGAGGCAACTCGACACGCGTCAAAAGCTGCCGATCGGTCATCCCCATCCCCCGAGCCGCTTCGCGCAACGCTGGGTCAGTTCCTCGAATCCCAGCGTACGTGTTACGGACGATCGGCAAGATCGCGTACAAAGTGAGCGCTACGATGGCCGTACTCGCACCCACCCCACCAAAAAGGGGAAGCGGAATCAGAAAACCGAACATCGCCAGACTGGGAATCGTCTGAACGACGTTGGCAAATCCCATCACCGGTCTTTCGACGCGACGGCTCCGCGTGGCCCAGACACCGAGCGGTACACCGATCAGAATCGCTCCACCGACGGAGATCGCGACAAGCACAACGTGCTCCGCCGTCAGATTGGCGATCTCTTGACGATGATCGGTAGCGTAGCGCCACAGGTCAAGCATCTCCACCGCCTACCCAACCTCCGAAGATCTCGGCCAACGCGCGAACCTCCGGGTGGTCGGTCTCAAAGAATGTGTCTGGTGTCTCTAGCGCGCCCAGCGTACCGGCCGTCAGCAGACCGATCCGATCGCCGACCGTCAGTGCCTCGCGCACGTCGTGGGTAACGAATAGTGCGGCCTTGCCGAGCTGTTGCATGAGTGTCTTGAACTCTCGCTGAAGGTTCGCCCGGGTGACTGGATCCAGCGCGCCGAACGGCTCGTCCAGCAACAGCAATGGAGGATCCGCCGCCAGCGCTCGCGCGACGCCAACCCGCTGGCGCTCTCCCCCGGAGAGCTGACGGGGTCGACGCGGGGCGTATGTGTCGGGTGGCAGCCCCACCATCTCGAGAAGCGTTCGCGTCCGCTCCTTTATTCGGTCGGGGTCCCAGTCCAACAGTTCCGGAACCAGACCAACATTGCCAGCCACCGTCATGTGCGGAAACAAGCCGACCTCTTGAATCACGTAACCGGTATTGCGACGCAACTCCACTGGATCCCAGTCCGCCGTCGAACGACCGCCGACGCGCACGGTGCCCGATGTGGGATCGAGAAGTCGGTTCACCAACTTCAGTACGGTCGTTTTTCCGGCCCCCGACCGTCCGACGAGAACGATCGTCTCTCGCGCGTTCACAGTAAGCGAGAAACGATCTAGAATCGTGTTCTGACTATCGATCGAGTAGGTGACGGCCTCGAACTCGACCGGGATCGAGGTCACGTGCTTGTTCACGTTTCGAAACTAATATAGGGAGCTATGACGACCGTCACCCAAGCGGTCGAGTTGCTTTTCGCCCGTCCCGGGGCACCACCGTTCACCACGCAACGGGGAGACAGGTGGGTGGTTCACGTCGACCAGACACCTGCCTCCGCAGAGGCCTTTGCGTACAGCGTGGCTCGCGGTCTCTCCGATCATCCCCGATGGCTTCACTGTCGATATCTCTACGACGAGACGGGCAGCGAGTTGTTCACCAAGATCACCGAGCAGCCCGAGTACTACCTGACCCAGGCGGAAAACCAGATACTGGAGAAGCAGGCGGACGAGATCCGAAGGGCAGTGGGTCCGCTACCCCTTATGGAGCTTGGCGCCGGCACGGCGGTCAAGACGCAGCAACTGCTCAGGGCGTGGCTCGAGACTGATGGCGGTGCGGAGTACTTGCCGCTCGACATCGATCCCTCAGTTCTAATCCACGCGGCCCAGCGGCTCACAACCGAGCTACCGGGACTTTCCGTCACCGGGCTGGCGACATCCTACGAGCGCGGACTCGATCTTCTGGGTAAGCACCAACCGCTCTGCCTGATCTTCCTGGGTTCGTCGATCGGCAACTTCAATCTCGAGCAGACAGATGAATTTCTGGCTCGACTCCGGGCGTGTCTATCGCCCGACGACACATTCTTACTTGGAGTCGACTTGATCAAGGACGTCGCGCTGCTGGAGGCTGCCTACAACGACGACGCCAGGGTGAGCGAAGCTTTCACCCGCAACCTGTTTCATCGAATGAATCGCGAGTTGGGGTCTAACGTTCCGGTCGATGCGATCGATCACGTCGCTTTCTGGAACGATCGACTGCAGCGTATTGAGATCTATGCCCATTTCCGAGAGGAAGTGCTGGTCGAACTTCCGTCGATCGACCGAGAGTTTCGGATCGCGGCCGGCGAGATGGTGCTCACCGAAATCAGCCGCAAGTATCAACTGTCGAAGATCGAGGCTGACTTGGCGCGGTTCGGTTTTCAGCTCGAGAGAGCGTTCACCGATCGTGAGCA
>CBDUCI010000191.1:0-4681 GCA_965365605.1 uncultured bacterium | reverse complement strand
GTGGCCGCGAAGATCTCATCACCCCCGCTGGGGTTCTGCAGGAGGCCGGATATGATCGCCTTTCGATTCCGTTGTTCGGGCACGCCGCTACAATGCGTTTTGTGTATCACTTCGGCTACCGGAGTGAACGTGCAAAGATCGACCTCCACTGGTCTCTCAGAAACCATTTCTCTTGGGACATCGACTACGGACGATTGTGGGACACGAAACAGTCGGAGCGACTCGGCGGGCAAGAGTTCTTGGTGCTTTCCCCCGAGTACGTAGCCCTTCTCCTAATGCTCTCGATCTTGGGAGACTACCAAAAGGCTCGCGTTCGAATGAAGTTCCTGGTGGATCTGTACAAGGTGCTCTGCTTCATCGGGGACGACTCCGACTGGGCCGCCTTTCTGGAACGGAGGCGTCGTGAAGGCGTGCTCAGCATTAACGTAGCGATGCTCGGCCTGGCTCTGGACCTGTTCGATGGTCGTGCGGAGTTCCCGAACCTCACCCGGTCGTTGTCGAGACATGAAAGCATCGGGAAGCGGCACCGCTTCGCTCACCCCTTGGAATTTCTGGAGTTTTCCAACCGGATTCCCGACAAGCTACGCAATCACCTCTGGACCTTCAGACTCCACGAAGTCGGCATGGCCCGATCCATCGGATGGCGACTACTGGTTGAGCCCTTCAACCGAGCCGTTCTCCGCCAATGAAGAGGGTGTCGGCAGAGTTGCCGAACGCGCTGGAGAGACGGCCATGGACGGTGGCGGTTTGGGGCCTGAGGCTCGTCTGGTCCACCAACGCACCGCTGTTCTGCGGTCTGGCATGCACCACGATCATACGAGGTTTTCTTCCGGCTGCGTTGGCGCTCGCGATCCGCGGGTTGATAAACGCAGCAGTGGGAGTGACAGAAAGCGGAGACATCGAGGTCGGCCCGCTCGTGCCATGGCTGGTCTTGGGTTTTGCCCTCTCGACGGCGGACGCCCTTTCCAGGCTCGCGAACCGACTTTTCGCCGCTCGCCTAAATGATGACCTCAACCTGAGGGTCACAACGGATGTGCTCACGCACGCGGCAAAGCAGGATCTGGCGTTCTTCGAGGATCCACGGCGCCAGGACATGCTCGCTAGAACCCAGCAGAACCTCGGCAGTCGCCTGGCAACGTTGCTGACCGCCGGTCAGAATACGATAACCCATTTGCTCGTGATCGCATCGCTGCTAGCCCTGTTGACAGCGATCGAACCACTCGTACCCGTTGTCGTGGCGCCCTTCGCTTTGCCGTTTCTTTGGTTCCAGTGGCGACTGGCGCGGGCACGTCACCAGGAGGAATACTCGCGAGCCACCCGACAGCGGTGGACCAAGTACTTCGTCTCCAAGCTTACTCAGTCCGAGTCCGTCGCCGAGGTAAAACTCCTGGGCCTGGGGACTCTACTGGTCGAGCGGTTCCAGAAGGTCCTGGAAGACTTTCGAGACCGAAGCTCAGTGCTTCACTGGCGCAGCTTCAGGGGCAGCGCAGCAGCGGGCACGCTGACCGTTGTCGCCCTCTACCTGACCTTCCTGAGAGTTGCTGTACGAGCGATTCAGGGGTCGGTCACCCTCGGTGATTTAGCGATATTCGGTGGTGCCACCGCCCGTCTGCGTAACGCGGTCGATGACGCAATCCGGTCCCTCACTACCTCTCTCGAGCAGGTGCTATTCGTCACCCATCTGTTGGACTTCTTGTCGGTCGAGCCCGACAGCATAGTCACCGTCGGCGTCGCGCCGCCGCCGGTGGCTCCGGCCGGTATCGAAATCAGGAATGTGAGCTTCACGTATCCGGGCTCGACAGTGCCGGCGGTCCGCAACGTGTCGCTCGAAATCCAAGCCGGCGAAACGTTGGCGATCGTTGGTGAGAACGGAGCCGGCAAGACAACTCTCGTCAAACTACTGGCGTGCCTGTACGAGGCCGACGAAGGCGACATCCTGTTCGACGGCATCGACATCCGGAAGATCTCAAGAAGCGATTACTGGGACAGGCTGGGCTTCGTGTTTCAGAACTTCGGACGCTATGAAGCGACCGTGGCAGAGAATATCGCGTACGGCGATTGGCCAAGGTTGCTGAATGAGCCCGACCGGATCGAGGAGGTCGCCAGGCGCACAGGTATCCAAGAAATGATCGACGCCCTGCCTGAAGGCTACGAGACTTGGGTGGGGCGTACGTTTGGTGAGCACTCGCTTTCAGGCGGACGGTGGCAGCAGGTCGCTGTGGCACGAGCGTTTGCCAAGAACTGCTCCCTCCTCGTCCTGGACGAGCCCACGTCCAATCTGGATGCGTCGGCCGAGTACGCGCTCTTCTGCAAGTTCAAAGAGCTGGCACAAGGGAAGACGACCATTCTGATCTCTCATCGCTTCTCGACGCTCGGAATGGCTGATCGTATCGCCGTCTTGAAGGAGGGTCGGCTCGTCGAAATCGGGACCCACGAGGAGCTCATCGGCTCGCCAGGGGTCTACGCGACGCTCTACAGCTTGCATGAGCGCATGCGGTCGGGGAGCGGCTTGGTAGCCGAGGGCGGCTGAGCGTGCTCGCTCGCCGCGAGGCAAGAGTGTCAGAAGAGATGTGGCTCCGGGGTGTCCGAGCCGGAGCCGCGAAGGATGAGTCGCAGCTTTCTGAGCGGAATGGCCGCCCTCGGCGATCGTCCTTTGAGGCGAAACAGGGTGGATCGAACCATCACGTCTATGATCCAGAAGAGGGAGGAGGCCGCGAAGTCGACGGGATCACGATGTCGCGAATAGCTCTCCCAGTAGGCAGCTCTCTCGGAGGGTTTCATCGGCCACAGGTACCAGGTCCGGGCCAAATCGAATTCGTACGGACCGATGCCGACCGTCTCGTTGTCGACCACGACCAGGTTCCCACCAGGCGTGAGAAGGATGTTTTGCGAACAAAAGTCGTTGTGAGTCAGGCCGCTGTCGATCGCCCGGGGAGCGTAGCTCAACGCCAACTCCAACAGGCCATCTCCCTCCCGACGCGCCAGGGAGTGATGCGAGACGAGGCGACCGATGCTTGCACGCAGTCGGCTCGCGCGTTTCTTCGCATCCGGCGGTGGTTCTTCCGACAGCAGGTCGGACACGTCCATTTCGTGTATCCGCCCCTGCAACGAGGCAGCTTCCGCAATAAACTTCGGAGTGAGGTCGTCCCGCCGAAGGGTTCGGGCGTTCACGAACTCAATGAGCAGTCCCGTGCCACACCGGTCGAGAACACGAGGAATGTGGGGAGAATCGATCAGGTCGGTAAGTCGCTCGACCATTTCAGCACGTTGCGCAGTCGGCATGCGCCGGTATTTGAAGATCCGCCCATCTGCCAGTCGGAGGCGGTAACATCCCCGCGGACGGCCCGGGACGGAAAGCTGAGTCATGGGGACCAGTTCCATGACGGGCGAGCCGAGACGTCGTACGAGCTCGGCGAAATCTGCGTCGGCGCTTGCCCCTCGAATGTGGTCGCTCACTCGACTAAACCAGGGCTGTGCCAGCCTCGCAGGGCAGGTACCACTGCTCGAAGCCGGAAACCGTGAAGTCTAGCTCCCGACTTCGGGTCGCAGTCGTAGCCGCCTGCCCGTTCCCGTACCGAAGGGGCACGCCCATCCGTATCCGACGGCTGGCCCAGGGATTGGGAGAGCGAGGGCATGAGGTTCACGTCGCAACCTATCATCTCGGTGGCTCCACCGAGTCGGACCCGTTCCGCGTTTATCGCATTCGTGATCTGAGTTGGTACCAGAGGTGCGAGCCAGGCCCCTCATACGCGAAGCTCTTCATCTTGGATCCGCTACTCGTGCAGACGCTTCGCCGTCTGATGCGACGTTACGAGATCGACATCGTTCATGCCCATCACTACGAGGGCCTCCTCGTGGCTCGCTGGGCACGCCCCAATTGCCCGGTCGTATACGACGCCCACACGACTCTCGAGTCCGAACTCCCGTACTATCGGTTGGGGCTACCGACGGGATTGAAACGATCCGTCGGTCGTATGCTCGACCGAACCCTCCCGGCGAAAGCGGCGCACGTGATCGCCGTCAGCGAGACGATCCGTGCTCGGCTTCTCGAGCTCGGCGCCGTCAACCCGGATCGAGTCGATGTGATTCCAAGCGGCGTCGAATCCCGCTTGTTTCAGGTCGAGAGCGGCAACGAACGGCGTGTCGGAGACGCAAGAGTCGTCGCTTTCGCCGGAAACCTAGGGCCGCACCAAGGCATCGAGTACTTGCTCGAGGCTTTCCGAGAAGTAGTCCGATACAGAGGTGACGTGCAGTTGCTAGTCGTGACGGGATCGCCCCTCGCGCCGTACGAGGACATAGCGCGAAAGCTCGATATCCGCGATTCGATCGTATTGCGGGACGATGTCTTCGCCGAACTGCCGAGCTATCTCGCCGGAGCAGACGTCCTCATTAACCGAACGGAAGCGACGGGCCTTCCACAGAAGCTCCTGAACTACATGGCGGCCGGAAAGCCGATCGTCTCGTTTAGTGGCTCTGCGAGCCACCTCCAGGACGGCAAGACGGCGCTGATCGTCAAGAGCGGTGACGTCCGGTCGATGGGTGCCGCCATTCTGCGGCTACTCGACGACCAGGAGTTGTCAGCCAGGCTGGGCCTCGCTGCAAAGGAGCAGGCCCGGGAAGAGTTCGACTGGGACAAGCGAGCGGCTCAGGTGGACGCCATTTACGACCGCGTACTCTCCGG
>CBDUCI010000190.1:0-4759 GCA_965365605.1 uncultured bacterium | reverse complement strand
AATCGGTCGCCTTTAAGGGCGTCGGGGCGTTCCTCGCACTTTTGATCTCGCTTGGCTCAGCGTCGGCTGTCGCCAACTTGATGGCGGGGACGGTGATGACGTACATGCGGCCATTCAAGCTCGGGGACCGGGTCAGGATCGCCGATACGGTCGGCGACGTGATCGAGAAGACGCTGCTCGTGACCCGTGTGCGAACGAATAAGAACGAGGAGATCTCGATCCCCAATTCGCTCGTCTTGGGCAGCCACATTATCAACTATTCGAACAGCGCACGTGAGGGGAAGCTGATCCTTCACACCACGGTGACGATAGGGTACGATGTTGATTGGCGCAGGGTGCATGAGGCACTTATTTCGGCGGCCAGCGAAATCGAAGTCATCAGAGAGGATCCACCACCGTTCGTTCTCCAAAAGAGCCTCGACGAATACTCGGTGGCGTATGAGCTCAACGTTTACACGGCGAATGCGCAGCGGATGATGCGCACGTACTCGGAGTTGCATCAGAACATCCAGGATCGGTGTGCGGAAGCCGGGATAGAGATCTTGTCGCCGTTCTATGCCGCGACGCGGGACGGTAACGCGAGCACGATTCCCGGCGCTCGCACCAAGTCCGAGAAGGACGCTTGACGTACGAAGTCGCGCCGAGCGATGCGGCCGAGCGGGTCGTGCTGGTAGCCGTCGGTGGACCGCTCGCCAACGAGGACGGCGTCCAGTGGTCGGAGCAGACGTTGCTCGAGGAGCTCCACGCGCTAGCAGTCTCAGCCGGCGGAGACGTCGTCGGGCAGATCGCGCAGCGACGTCAAGCCCCGGACAAGCGGTACTACATCGGACGCGGCAAGGCGACCGAGCTCAAGGAAGAGGTGCTCGCCACCGGCGCCGAGCTGGTGTTGTTCGACAACGATCTCTCGCCGGCACAGGGGAAGAACCTGGAGGATCTGATCGGCGTGCGGGTGCTCGATCGCTCCGAGCTCATCCTCGACATCTTCGCTGATCACGCGCGCACCAACGAGGCCAAGCTCCAGGTCGAGCTGGCGCAGCTACAGTACCTGTTGCCGAGATTGCGGCGGATGTGGACGCACTTGTCGCGGATCCGCGGCGGCATCGGCTTGCGCGGACCCGGCGAGACACAGCTCGAGGTCGACCGGCGGGTGATCCGTCACCGGATCGGGGTTTTGAAGGAAAAGCTGACGCACATCGAGGAGCGGCGGAGCCTCCAGCGCAAGAGCCGGCGCGACGCGTGGAACGTGGCGCTGGTCGGGTACACCAACGTCGGCAAATCGACGATCATGAACCGCCTCTCGGGCGAGCACCTCCGCGTCGAGGACAAGGTGTTCGCCACGCTGGACGCCACCACCCGGCGGATCGATCTGGACGATGACGAGGAGGTCTTGCTGACCGACACGGTCGGGTTCATCCGCAACCTGCCGCACCACCTGGTGGCGTCGTTCCGAGCCACCCTCGAAGAGGTGCTCCACGCCGATCTGTTGTTGCACGTCGTCGACGTTTCCGATCCCCACTACGCGGATCAGATGCGGGTCGTCCGCGACGTGCTGGTCGAGCTCGAAGCCGAGGACGCGCCGATGATTCACGTTTTCAACAAGTTCGATCGGGTTCCGGCGGGCGACCGGGCGAGTTTGCGGGCTCAGATCGTGGCCGATTACCCCAACGCGGTCATGGCCTCGGCGATCGAGTCGCGCGGCTTGGAGGCGCTGACCACTGCGCTGACGGAGTTTCTCAAGGCACGGAAGGCGCGTGTCATCGTTACGTTACCGCTCAACGACACGCGCTCGCTGGCACGGCTCCACGAGCTGGGCGACGTGCTGGACCGTCGCTACACGGACTCCGTCGTCGAGGTCGAGCTCGAAACGCGGCCCGAGGTGGTGGCTCGGATCGAGCAAAGCGGGTTTCGGGTCGAGGAGGTCGGGTGAGGAACAAAGCGCCATCGGTGTTCGTCTACGGCGCCGGCCGGGTCGGGTTGGCGATCGCCAACCTGGCGCGCGAGCGAGGCGTCGACGTCGTCGGGCTCTGGAACCCGCACCCGCTCAAGCCGCGGCGGGCGGCGCTGGCCAAAGGGTTCGATGTGGCGATCAACGCGCAGCCGCCGGCAATCCGCGCCGATTTGTGGCTGATCGCGGTGCCCGACGACGCGATCTGCGCCACCGCCGAGCGGCTGGGTCGAGCCAACGGACCACGCCCCGCTGTCGTAGCGCACTGCGCGGGCGCCCATCCGGCCAGCCTCTTGCAGTCACTGTCCAAGGGCGGGGTGGCGTGCGGCTCGTGGCACCCGGCGATGACGTTCCGCGGCGCGGAGAGCGACCCGGCCGCGCTGGCCGGGGCGATCGTCGTGATCGAGGGCGACGAGGCAGCGATCACCGTGCTCGAAGCGTTTACCGAGGCGCTCGATTTGCGCTCGATCCACGTCGCGGCAGAGAACAAGCCGCAGTACCATGCCGCGCTAGTGTTCGTGGCCAACGGGCGGGTCGCGCTCGATGCGGCCGCGGCGGCGCTCTTGCTGCAGGCGGGGATCGATGGCGAGACGGCGCGGGACCTGATCGCCCCGCTAGCGGGTCGGACCGACGAGAATCTGGCCACCAAGCTGCCCGATCAAGCGTTGACCGGACCGGTGGCCCGGGGCGACGTCAAAACCGTTCGGGAACAGCTGGATGCCTTGGCACCGTATCCAAAGGTGTGTCAGCTGTACCGCGCACTAGGGGCGATCGCGCTGGAATTGGTTCCCGATCGCGTGCGCGGTGAAGGTCACCGAGAGGTGGCCAAGCTCATTGAAGACTATAGGAACGAGAGAGAGGAAATACATGCTAACGCTAGCCGACATTCGAGAGAACGCTGAAGTCAGCCATTACTTGGATCGTGCCGATGGTGTTCTCGAATCCATCGGTTATACCGAGCACGGCCGGCGTCACGCCAACGTCACCGCGCAGCGTGCCAGGGCGGTAGTCGAAGCGCTGGAACGACCGGAGAGGCAGTGCGAGCTGGCCGGGATCGCCGCCTACTTGCACGACATCGGTAACATCGTCAACCGCGATCATCACGCGCAGTCAGGGGCGGCGATCGCCCACGGGCTGTTGCGCGACGCCGGGTTGTCGATCGAGGAGACGATCGAGGTCGTGACCGCGATCGGCCATCACCACGAGACCGACGGCGCGCCGGTCAGCGACATCGCGGCGGCGCTCATTCTGGCCGACAAGTCCGACGTCCATCGCTCGCGCGTCCGCGACAAGGCGATGATCCATCTGGATATTCACGATCGTGTCAACTACGCGGTCACGCGCTCATCGCTCAAGGTCGTCGGACCGCACGAGGCCAAGGAGCTGAAGGGCGAGCGCGGCAATGGGAACGATGTGGGCGATACGAACTCGAGCCCCAGCGCCACCATGCAGGACATGGCGCAGTTCACCGCGTCGGACTACGACGAGGGCGAGACCTCCGAGACGAAGCCTGTCATCACGCTGGCGCTGACGATCGATACCAAGATCTCGCCGGTCATGGAGTACTTCGAGATTTTCCTGCCGCGGATGGTCTTGTCGAATCGGGCAGCGGATAGACTTGGAGCCGTGTACAAGCTGGTCATCAACGAAACCCCCCTCATGTAGTCCGACTTGAATTTCTGATCCCCGTCGGGCGGTATTGCGAGCATGACCAAGCAGTGGAAAACGTGGATCGGGGTCACCATCTCGGTGGTCGCGATCTTCTACGTGGTGCGGGGCGTCCACTGGGACGAGGTCGGTTGGTCGCTGAGGCGGGCCGATCTCGGACTCCTGGCGCTCATCTTTGTGATCAACCCCACCATCAACGTCGTCATGCGTGCCATTCGTTGGAAGATCCTGCTCAAGCCGTACGGCTCTGTGCCGTTGGCGGGTTGTACCAGCGCCACGGCGATCGGGCTCATGGCGAATAACGTCTTGCCGGTGCGGATCGGCGAGTTCGTACGCGCCTACGCGCTGAGTCGTCGCGAAAAGGTCCCCACCGGGACCGCGTTCGGCGGTCTGTTTGTCGAGCGGATGCTGGATGGGTTTGCGCTGTTGACGATCCTGTTTTTTCTCACGCTCAGCTTTCCGTTTCCCGATTGGGTCGACACCGTCGTGCGGATCACGCTCTACGTCTTTGTCGGTTTTCTCGCCTTCCAGGCGGTGCTCGCGTTTCACCCGCAGGCGTTCATTCGAGCTTCGAGATGGCTAACGCGCAACCTGCTCGGTGGTCGGTTCGAGGAGTCGATCGAGCGCGCGTTGGTCACTTTCGCCGATGGGTTCCAGCTTCTTCGCCGCCCCGATCTGGTCGTCTTGAGCTTCATCCTGGCGTTTGTTCAGTGGGTGCTGATCTCGTCCGTTTACGTGTTTGGATTGCAAGCGTTCGAGTTGGGGGGCGTCGGGTGGATCGGCGCGTTCTTTACGAGTTGCGTCGCTACGCTCGGCGTCGCTGCACCCTCGGCGCCCGGCTTCGTAGGTACCTACCAGGCATTG
This sequence comes from uncultured bacterium, assembly GCA_965365605.1. Lineage (GTDB taxonomy): Bacteria > Gemmatimonadota > Gemmatimonadetes > JACCXV01 > JAHWKZ01 > CAMYLR01. Next base: position 282 of record CBDUCI010000190.1, on the reverse strand, counting down.
ATCGTCAAGAGCCTCGAAGTCTTCGGCGTCGATCGAACGACCGCGTTCTCGTTCTCGGCCGGCTTTCATGCCGTGACGTGGTTGGGGGTCACGCTATTGGGCTTCTTCTTCTTCTTCCGTGAAGGGCTTTCGTGGCGGGAGATCGAACACTCCGAGGAAGAGATGGGTAAAAAGCTCGAAGCCGAGTTTGAAACGGTGATCGAGCCCGAGATCGAAGCCTCGGATCTATGAAGTCAAGTGAGATCTGGCAGGCGCCGGCCAAGATCAATCTGTACCTGAAAA
>CBDUCI010000189.1:0-4782 GCA_965365605.1 uncultured bacterium | reverse complement strand
CGTGGATCACGCCGCCGGAACCGGTCGTTCGTTGGTTCTACAGCCACCCGCCGGTGCTCAACCGGATCGGGATGGCCGAGTACTGGCGGGCAGTTCGCGCAGATCCCGCCCCTTCATCTCAGCCGGCTGACTAATCTCCTGCAACGCCAATAGCGTGGGTACCGCGTCACAGAGCGCGCCACCCTCGCGCAACTGGCCGCGAAACTCCCTCGAGACGAGCAGACACGGTACCGGATTGGTCGTGTGCGCGGTGTGCGGGGTGCCGTCCTCCTGAACCATCGTCTCGGCGTTGCCGTGATCGGCCAGAACCAGCAGCGCGCCATCGGGCTCGACATCCAGAAACGTGTCCACGACTTTGCCCAGACACCCGTCGATCGTCTCGACGGCACGGATCGCCGCCGGCAGATCCCCGGTGTGTCCCACCATATCCGGATTCGCGAAGTTACACACAAAAACGTCAAACCGTTGCGATCGAATCGCATCCAACAGGCGGTCGCGAACCTCCAGCGCCGACATCTCGGGCTGTAGGTCGTATGTCGCGACCTTGGGCGACGGCACTAGGATGCGCTCCTCCTTTGCGTATGGCTCTTCCCGACCACCGTTGAAGAAGTACGTCACGTGCGCGTACTTCTCGGTTTCGGCGATCCGCAAGTTTGAGCAGTCGTTTGCTTCCCAGACTTCTCCGGCGACGTGATCGAGCCTTCGCGTCGGAAAGGCGACCGGCAAATCGAACGTCTCGTCGTACTCGGTCATCGTGGTGAAGTACAACGATTCGATGCGGTCGCGCTCAAAGCCATCGAACTCCAACTCGGTAAACGCTCGGGTGAGCTGGCGCGCGCGATCGGCACGGAAGTTGAAAAACAGAATCGCGTCACCGGCCTGCACCCGCGGGGTATCCTGAACGATGATCGGCTTGATGAACTCATCGGTCACGTGGTTGTCATAACTTTTCTTGATCGCCTTGATGGGATTGCGAGTGGAGCTTCCAGACTGTCCGCTGGTGAGCGCTTCATAGGCGATCCGGGTCCGGTCCCAGCGACGGTCGCGATCCATGGCATAGTATCGGCCAACGATCGTCGCCAGCTCACCAACACCTTTCTCGTGCATAGCGTCTCGAAGAGCTTCAAGGCACCCCAGGCCCGACGTTGGCGAAGTGTCGCGTCCGTCCGTAAACGCGTGCACCGCCACGCGGACCGGTCCCTTGCGGCGAACGAGCTCGAGTAGCGCCACGAGATGCCGCTGGTGGCTGTGTACACCCCCGTCCGAGACGAGCCCGAACATGTGCAATACGCCATCGGTGCGAGTCACATGCGCGATCGCCTCAACGAATGGCTCGAGGTCAAAAAACTCTTTCGACTCGATCGATTCGTCGATTCGCAGAATGTCTTGCGCGATGACCCGGCCCGCTCCCAGGTTCAGGTGTCCGACCTCGGAATTCCCCATCTGACCGGCCCCCAAACCGACGGCTTCGCCCGATGCCGCCATCTCCACGTGCGGGTACTTCTCCCACAGCGTATCGAATACCGGCGTCCTGGCGAGTGCAACGGCGTTGTTCTCACGCGCCTCGCGCAGCCCCCACCCATCGAGGACGATCAGTCCGACCTTGCGCACCGCGAGACCTCCTCCTGGATATCAGCCATCACCGCATCCGCCTTATCCAGCAATAACTCGATCGGCCCATCATTGACGATGACATAGTCGCTGCGATCGACCTTCTCCGCGTCGGGCATTTGCGCCGCCATCAACTCCTCGATCCGCTCGGGACTCAGGTTTCGCTGCCGCGCGAGCCGTTCGGCGCGCAACTCCCGTGGCGCCGTGACCAACACGACCCGGTCGAGGTTCTCGGGTATCCCGAACTCGAAGATCAGCGCAGCATCGACCACGACCACCCGATGACCCTCGCGTCGGGAGGCGTCGATCTCTCGGTCGAGCCGCTCCAGCAGGGGCGGGTGGACGATAGCGTTGAGCCGCGCCGTGGCCTCGGGCGAGCGGAACGCTCGCGCACCCAGCGCCACCCGGTCGATCGATCCGTTTCTGCCGACGATCTCGGTCCCAAAGGTTTCGACCAATGCCTTTTGCGCCACGCTGTCCTCCGTCAGCACGGCGTGCCCCAAGCGATCGGCATCGATCACGGCGATACCTGCCTCTCGCCACCGGTCGGCGACGACCGTCTTTCCGCCCGCTACGTTGCCGGTCAACCCGACGGTGATCACTTGGCGTCGTACCAGCTCGAGCCCGTGCCGGTCTCGACGACGACCGGTACATCGAGATCGATGGCACCCTCCATTTCCTCGCGCACGAGCGACTCCAGGGCGGCGCTTGCAGCTCGTTCGACCTCGAATACGAGCTCGTCGTGGACGGTTAGCAACATTCGGGCCCGCAACTCTTCGCTGTTCAATCGATCATGAATCCGGATCATCGCGACCTTGAGCACATCCGCAGCCGTGCCTTGAATCGGACTGTTGATCGCGACCCGCTCGGCGAACGATCGGATGTTGAAGTTCTTGCTCTCGATCTCCGGCAAGTACCGGCGCCGCCCAAAGAGAGTGGTGACAAACCCCTGCTCCCTGGCGCGGGCGATCGTTTCCTCCTGGAACCGTTTGACCCCGGGGAAGCGAGCGAAGTATCCGTCGATGAAGGCCTTGGCTTCGCTGCGCGGGATCCCCAACCGGCGAGCGAGGCCAAACGCCCCCATCCCGTAGACGACACCAAAGTTGACCTCCTTGGCCCGGTTTCTGAGGTCGGCGTCCACATCCGCCGGGTCGAGTCCAAACACGAGCGCCGACGTCTCGCGATGGATGTCGCGTCCGCTCCGAAACGCCGCCAGCAGGTTCTCGTCCTGCGACAGGTGGGCCAGAATGCGGAGCTCGATTTGCGAGTAATCGCTGACAAACAGCACCCAGCCTTCCTCGGAGGGGACAAAACCGCGCCGGATCTCCCTCCCGAGCGGTGTCCGGACAGGGATGTTCTGGAGATTCGGATCACTGGACGAAAGCCGCCCGCTCGAGGTCACGGTTTGATTCCAACTCGTGTGCAGCCGTCCGGTGACAGGGTGGATCGCCGCAGGCAACGCGTCGACGTACGTCGATTTCAGCTTGGCGAGCTCGCGGTACTCGATCAGCCGGCGCGGCAAGTCGTGCTCAGCAGCGAGCGTCTCCAAGACTTCGGCATCCGTCGAGTACCCGGTCTTGGTCCGCTTGATAACCGGCAGCTCGAGCTTTTCGAACAGTATCGAGCTGAGCTGACGTGGGGAGTTGAGATTGAACTCTTCCCCGGCCAGGATGTAGCACTCCCGCTCGATCGTTTCGAGCTCGGCCGACATCCGCTCGCTCATCGCCGCGAAGAAGTCGAGGTCGAGCGCCACTCCTTGGCGTTCGATGTCGGACAGCACCCGAATAAGAGGGAGCTCGACGGTGACGAAGAGCTCCATGAGACCTTTGTCCTCCAGCTCGGGCAGCAGCCGCTCGGCGAGCCGCAGCGTCACATCCGCGTCCTCGCAAGCGTAATCGGCCACCGCCTCGACTTCGACATCGATCAGCGGTAGGGCTTCCACGCTGCCCTCGGGCTTCGTTACCTCGTCGTAGGTGGTCATCTTGTGACCCAGCAACTCGAGCGCCAGCACATCGAGGCTGTAGGAGCGCCGGGCGGGATCGAGCAGGTAGGCCGCGAGCTTGGTGTCCGCGCGGACGCCGTTCAGACCGATCTCGTGACCGTCCAAGACCAGCATATCGTACTTGACGTTGTGCCCGATTTTGACCTGCTTTGGATCTTCCAGCAGTGGACCTAGCGTCGAGACGACCTGCGCCAACGACACGCCACGCTCACCCGTGGGACGGACGGGTACGTAGCGGGCCTGGCCCGGCGCGACGCCAAACGCCAAGCCAACGATCTTCGCCGTTAGCGGATCGAGGCTGGTGGTTTCGACATCCACGGTCCATCGCTCTTTCGCCGACAGCTCAGCGACGAGACCATCCAACGCCGCTGGAGTGTCAACGACTTCGTAGCGAGCTTCGGCCAGAACCCGTGAGTCACGACCCCCAAACCGTTGGAGCAGCGGCTGAAACTCGAGCTCGGCGAACAGCTCGCCCGCCCTGACGGTGTCGGGCTCCTCGAGCCGCAGCGCGTCGAGATCGAGGTCGACCTCGACATCGGTGCGGATTGTGACCAGATCTTTCGACAGGAGCGCGGCGTCGCGATGTTCGGTCAAACGCTCACGCAGCTTTGGCGTTCCAGCCTGATCGATGTTGGCGTATAGCCCCTCCACGCTTCCCCACTCGGTGACGAGCTTGCGAGCTGTCTTGATGCCCACACCCGGAACCCCCGGGATGTTGTCAGACGAGTCCCCCATCAACCCGAGGATATCGGTCACCTGATCGGGACCGACCCCGAACTTGTCAACGGCGTTGGTGACATCGACGATCTCTTCGCCCACCGCTGCAACTCCTCCCCGGCCGGGGTTCAGAAGCTTCACGTGGTCATCGATGAGCTGGTAGAAGTCCTTGTCGCCCGAGACGATAAAGACGTCGAGACCGCTCTCCGCTCCTTGCCGCGCGAGCGTTCCGATCACGTCATCGGCTTCCTCGTGGGCGATCTCGAGCACGGGCACCCGAAACGCCTCGAAGAGCTGTTGGATCCTCGGAAGCTGAGTCCGCAGCTCGTCGGGCATTTTTTCGCGTGTCGCTTTGTAGTCGGGAAACTGCTGATGGCGGAAGGTCGGCTCGCGCGAATCGAGGATAACACCGAGGTAATCGGGGTGACGCTCATCGAGCATCTTGACCAGGA
>CBDUCI010000188.1:0-4805 GCA_965365605.1 uncultured bacterium | reverse complement strand
CGTACAGACGTTCAGTGGCGAGCACGGGGAGGAGGGGGGGGACCTGGGCGCGTTTCTGGAGGAGGTAAGCCTCTTGACGGATATCGATCAGGCGAACCTCAGTGGCGGCGTGGTGACGCTCATGACGCTTCATAATGCCAAGGGGCTGGAGTTTCCGATCGTCTTTCTGACCGGATGCGAGGAGGGGCTTTTCCCGCTAGCTCGCGCCATCGATTCGCCGCGCGAGTTCGAGGAGGAACGAAGGTTGTTTTACGTGGGCTTGACTCGGGCGAAGGACAAGGTCTTTCTGGGGTACGCTTATGAGCGGTATCGCTGGGGCCAAGCCTCGGCCGGCGGCCCGTCACCCTTCTTGCTCGAATTGCCCGAGCAGCTGATCGAGTGGGAGGAAGAACCGCTGTCCGGTTGGGGCAGCTCGTATGGCCGGCGAGCGTCCGCGCAAGATGTGGCCAGTGGGGCGGCTTCGGCCTGGGACACCTTCGCCGTTGACGATGTGGGGGCTGAGGTGGCCGCTCAGGACGTGTCGGATCTAGCGCCCGACTATCGACCCGGAGAGCGCGTCCAGCACAACGAATTTGGCGCCGGCACGATCGTGAACGCAAACGGTGCAGGCCGCGATCTAAAGGTCACCGTGCGCTTTGATCGCGGGGGCGAGAAACGGTTGGTGGCGCGGTTCGCGCGACTTGAGAAGGAGTGGTGAGCGGCACCGCGGCGATCCACGAGGGGCAACGGCACTCTGCAAGCGGCTGGCGGGTATGATCCAAGCACTGAGCTAGCCGCCGTCCCGGTACGGGGATTCCCCCTTGAAACGGCTTGGATATTGCAGGATAATCGAGGAGCGTTAACGTCGATATTCTCAAACTAGGGCCCTGTCCAAATGATCCCTAAGCATGCCATTTGCACCTTTTTGGGTGCCTTTCTTTTCGCTGTTGCTGGCGTCGATGCGTCCGCCCAAACGGGCCCGACCCACAACACAGCGCCAGCGGCCAACGCCAAGATCATCGGGACGGTGTTCGATAGCGAAAGTCGCGAGCCACTGATCGGCGGCATGGTGATGATCGACGGGACGGCGCTGGGGAACGTCACCAACGACGATGGCTATTACTTCATCACCGACGTGCCGAGTGGTGTGGTTAAGATTCGGGCCGAGTACCTCGGCTACGCCTCGATCTCGCGGGAGCTCGATGTTCCGGCCGGGGAGACACTGACGGTCGACTTTGGCTTGCCGAGCGAGGTCGTGCTCGCTGACGCGATTCTGGCGGTTGTCGAGCGCGAGCCGATTCCGATTAGCGAGAGCATCGACAAGTCGTACACGATGACATCAGAGATCCAAGTCAACGTGCCCGACGCGCTGCCCGAGGAGACGTGCCGTGCCCCGGTGATCGTGCACGGGTCGTACATCGTGAACGGAAAGTGGCAGATGCAAGCCTCGGTTGGGCAGCTCATATGTGGCAATCAGCGCATCGAGTGCCGCCCGGTGGTCGTGTATCAACCCCTCGATGGGAGCGACCCCACGGTTGTCACCGAGGCGACCGAAGCACCGACCGGCGAGCCCCAGTAACCAACTGACAAATCAGTTTTGGCTATCCGGCGCCTGCCAGCCGCGGTGGGGGTCTGTATCTTGGCGCCTGCCATGAAGATCACACCCGAAGAGGTACGCCACATAGCGCGCCTGGCGCGGCTCGAGCTCACGGCCGATGAAGTCACTCGGTTTCAGGTCGAGCTGTCGCAGATCTTGGACTACGTGGCCCAGCTGGAGGACATCGAAAGCGGTGCATCCGCTGAGCCACCCCCCCCCGGTCAACCGCTACGACAGGATGTCGTTGAGCCTTGCGCCGATCCGTCAGCGCTGCATCGTCAGGCGCCCGACTTCGTAGATGGTCAGTTCCGCGTGCCGAGGGTCGTCGAGTGAACCCCGCGGCGTCCGCGACCGTGATCTCGGCGAAGGTTCGGAGTGGTGAAACGAGCGCGATCGATGTCGTCGATGGTGCGTTAGCCCGAGTCGCGGCTCTGGATCTAAACGCTTTCATATCCGTACGCACCGAAGCGGCACGGACGGATGCCGCCGAGGTCGATCGTCGAGTCGCGGAGGGAGAATCGCTCGCGCTGGCCGGTGTGCCAGTCGCTTTGAAGGACAACATCGCATTGAGGGATGGTCCCACAACGTGCGGATCCCGTCTACTCGAGCCGTACGTCTCGCCGTATGACGCCACCGTGGTGACGCGTCTCAAAGCGGCTGGTGCGATCGTCGTTGGCAAGACGAACCTGGACGAGTTCGCGATGGGATCGTCGACCGAGAACTCGGCGTTCGGACCGACTCGCAATCCGCACGATCGGGATCGCGTGGCGGGTGGTTCGTCGGGCGGGTCGGCGGCCGCCGTTGCGGCTGGCGCCGTGCCCGTCGCCCTGGGCAGCTCGACCGGTGGCTCGGTGCGGCAGCCAGCGGCCTTCTGCGGCGTCGTTGGCGTCAAACCGACCTACGGGCGTGTCTCGCGTTACGGGCTGGTCGCGTTTGGCTCCAGCTTCGACCAGATAGGAACGTTGGCGACCTCGGTAGAGGATGCGGCGCGACTTTTGGAAGTCGTGGCCGGTTCGGATTCGTCGGACGCCACCACGCGTCCCGAGCCGGTTGGGGAGTTGACCGCCGGTATCGACAGTTGGGAACCGCGCGCGGCTCGAATCGGGTGGCCCAAGGAGTACTTTGCCACCGGGTTGGACCCGGAGATTCGTCGTGCCTGTGAAACAGCGCTCGAGCGGCTGGCGGCCGGCGGTGCCGAGATCGTGGAGGTGTCGTTGCCGCACTCGGAGAGGGGCGTGGCCGTCTATTACATCGTTGCCATCGCTGAGGCGTCATCGAACCTGGCTCGGTACGACGGTGTGCGGTACGGCTTTCGAGCACCAGCCGATGACCTACAATCGATGTACTTCCGCACTCGGGCGGCGTTTGGTGCCGAGGTCAAGCGCCGCATCATGCTCGGCACCTACGTGTTGTCGGCCGGCTATTACGAAGCGTTTTATGGCAAAGGCACGGCGGTCCGCGCTCGCATCACCGCCGATTTCGATGCTGTGTGGGAGCACGTCGATGCGCTGCTCGCCCCGACGACACCGACGCCGGCGTTCAGGATCGGCGAGAAGGTCGAAGATCCGCTTGAGATGTACTTGAACGATATCTATACCGTCAGCGCCAACTTGGCGGGGATACCGGCGATCTCGATCCCGTACGGGGCGATCGATGGACTGCCGATCGGCGTACAGCTCATGGGGCCGCCGCTGAGCGAGCGTCGCTTGTTCGAGGTCGCGGGTTTCCTCGAGGCCGACGTCGCTCCCGGGTCGACAGCGTGACGGCGGCAGAGCTGGACCTGGTGCTCGACCGCTACGAGCCGGTGATCGGTCTGGAGGTGCACGCCCAACTCAAGACCGCGAGCAAGATCTTCTGTGGGTGCGCGACGACGTACGGAGCACCGCCAAACACCCAGGTCTGCCCGGTATGCCTCGGCTATCCGGGTGTCCTCCCGGTCTTGAACGCTCGTGCCGTCGAGTTGGCGGTTGGCGCTGCGCTAGCGCTCGGTTGTACCGTGCACGAGACGTCGCTCTTTGCCCGCAAGCACTACTTCTACCCCGATCTTCCGAAGGGCTACCAGATCTCGCAATTCGATCGACCGTTGGCGACCGGTGGCTCGCTGACGATCGTACTCGATGACGATACGGAAAAGTCGATCGGCATCACCCGGGTCCATCTCGAAGAGGACGCCGGTAAGTCGACGCATACCGACTCAGGCACGTTGGTCGATTTCAACCGCTGCGGAACGCCGTTGATCGAAATCGTGAGCGAGCCCGATCTGCGAAGCCCGCACGAGGCATACTTGTACCTGCGGTCCCTCAAGCAAACCCTCGAGTATCTCGAGGTGTCCGATTGCAACATGGAGGAGGGCAGCCTGAGGTGTGACGCCAACGTATCGCTTCGCCCGGCGGGCAGGCCCGAGTTTGGCACCAAGACCGAGGTCAAGAACGTCAACTCGTTCCGTTATGTCGAGGACGCGTTGACGTTCGAGATCGAGCGCCAAGCTGGATTGTTGGAGGCTGGGCAACAGGTCGTTCACGAAACGCGGCTCTGGGATAGCGCCCGCGGGGAAGCTCGACCGATGCGCTCCAAGGAGGAGTCGCACGACTACCGCTACTTCCCCGAGCCCGATCTCGAGCCGTTGGCTGTCGAGACCACCATGAGCGAGGGGATCCGATCAGGCCTGCCGGAGATGCCGCGGGTTCGCGCGGGTCGGTTGGTCACCGAACACGGACTCCCGGCGTACGATGCCGAGGTTCTGACAGCGACTCGTGCGCTGGCCGATTACTACGAGGCAGCGGTCGAGTTGTTCAACGAACCCAAGGAAGTGTCCAATTGGGTCATGGGAGAGGTTTTGCGGCTGGCCAACGAGCGCGGTCAATCGGTGCGAATTGAGCCGACGCCACAGCCGATCGCGCCCGCGGATCTGGCGCGGCTCCTCGAGAGCAAGCAAGCTGGGAGAATCTCAGGCAGCGCAGCCAAGGAAGTCTTGGCGATCATGGTCGAGGAGGGCGGCGGTGACCCTCTCGCCATTATCAAAGACCGCGGTCTCGAACAGATCTCCGACGCGACCGCGCTGAAGGCCGAGATAGAGGCGGTGATCGAAGCTCACCCCGAGGAAGTCAAAGCGTACCGCGGAGGCAAGATCGGGTTGCTGGGTTTCTTTGTGGGCCAGGTTATGAAACGCACCAAAGGCCAAGCCAACCCCGAGCTCGTCAACCAGATCCTGCGTCGAAAACTAGGCTAG
>CBDUCI010000187.1:0-4815 GCA_965365605.1 uncultured bacterium | reverse complement strand
CGGTCGCGGTCCACGTCAAACCCCAAGCGATAGCGATCGCAGACTTGAAGGCCTACAGCGAGGCGATCGAAGCAGCGGCTTTCGGTCCGGGTATCCGATGCCTTGCTGGTCCCGACGGAGTGGCGGAGCTGGCGACGTGGGACAGCGCCGATGTCGTGCTGAACGGGGTCGTCGGAGCCGCCGGTCTGCCCGCGACGCTAGCGGCGCTCGAATCCGGTAAGCGGGTAGCGTTGGCCAACAAGGAATCGTTGGTCGTCGGCGGAGACCTGGTAATGTCCGCGGCGGGACCAGACCAATTGCTGCCCGTCGACAGTGAGCACAGCGCGATCTGGCAGCTCCTTTCGCTTCGCCCGGAGGAGCAGCCGCGGCGCATCGTGCTCACCGCGAGCGGGGGTCCGTTCCGGGGAATGCCAACCGAACAGCTCGCTGCCGTGGGTGCGGGTGATGCGCTCTCTCATCCAACCTGGTCGATGGGCCCCAAGATCACGGTTGATTCGGCGACATTGGCCAACAAAGGCCTCGAGATCATCGAGGCCCACCACTTTTTCGGGGTCGGATACGATGAGATCGACGTCGTCGTGCATCCACAGTCGATCGTGCACGGCATGGTGGAGTGGCTCGACGGCGCGCTATTCGCAGAGCTCAGTGAGCCCGACATGCGGTCCCCTATACGGGCTGCGCTCACCTATCCTGATCACGTGCCTTGTGGGAGGCGGGTCGATATCACTCGGTTGAGCGGGCTCACGTTTGAAGCTCCGGATGTGGAACGGTTTCCAGCACTTGGCCTAGCGCGTGCAGCCGGCGAAACGGGGGGGACGGCGCCAGCCGTCTTCAACGCGGCGAACGAGGTAGCCGTCGGCGCATTCCTTGCAAACCAGATCGGTTTTCTAGAGATCGCCTCGTTGTGCGAACGCGTTCTCAGCGAACACCACACCGAGAACGCGAGTTCCGTCGAGGCCTTGATGGCAGCCGACGCTTGGGCTCGCCAGCGAGTGTCCGATTGGGCGGGCATCGAACGGACCCCGACCGGGACGGCGGGGTAGACGGGAGCGAAATGCAGACCCTCATCCTCACCATCCTCGTTCTCGGATTGCTGGTCTTTATTCACGAGCTGGGCCACTTCTTGACCGCCAAATGGGCTGGGATCGCCGTGCCTCGGTTCTCGATCGGCCTCGGACCGCGAGTAGCCGGGATCCGATATGGCGAGACCGATTACTGCTTGTCGGCGGTTCCATTCGGTGGGTACGTAAAGATGGCTGGTATGGAGGGCGAAGAAGCGTTTGAGCAGCTCGAAGGCGGCCCGGTTGACGAGATGATCGATGAGGAAGTGAACGTTCCGCCGGAGCAGCGGTTCGATAACAAGTCGATTCCAGTGCGGCTGTTGGTTGTCAGTGCTGGTGTGCTCATGAACTTCGCGTTGGGCTGGGTCATCTTCGTGACCCTGGCCTTTAGTGAAGGTAGGCCGACCGTTCTGGGCACTACGGTCGAGGAGGTGGATAGCCTCACAGCCCGACGATTCACCCCGCTAAATGCGTTGTCGCGCGGCGCGACGATCGTCGAGGTCGAAGGTCAGGCGGTGACGAATTGGTACGAGATTGATGCCGCGATTGGCGGTGGTCGAGATGGTGTTGTCGATCTCGTATTGGAATCTGGCGAGACCGTTTCCGTGCCGGTCCGCGATGATGATGACCGACGAACGCTGTCTAATGGGTTGATCGCACGCGTTGAGCCCCTGGTGGCGGAGCTCCAAGCGGATGGACCGGCCGCACGCTCGGGCATTCAAGTCAGCGACCGAATCGTGTCGATCGATGGGATTAGGACCGACGCCTTCGTCGACGTTACGCGATTGGTTCGTGAGCGCCCCGACCAGGATGTTTTGGTGGTTGTAGAACGCCCGGTCGGTAGCGGACATTTGGTTACGCTAGACGTCCGCACCGGCTCTGAGAAGAACCCGCGTCCGACCGACGGGAAGTTCGTAGACATGGGGTGGCTCGGTGTGACAGCAGCGGTGGGTAATATCGATCTCGGATTCGGCGAGGCGATTGTGGCCGGAACCCAATCGACTTGGCGTGCCGGTTCGCTTATTACCAACGGCCTGTATCAGCTGGTCTCGGGGGGAGTCAGCTTGCGCGCTCTAGGAGGTCCGGTGGCGATCGGTCAGATGACCGGCCACTTCGCACGCCGAGGATTGAGCAGCTTGTTGGGCTGGATCGCTCTTTTCTCGATCAATCTGGCGATCCTCAACTTGCTTCCGATACCGGTGCTCGACGGCGGGCACGTTCTGTTTCTTGGGATCGAGGGGATGCGCGGTCGGCCGCTGTCGTCGAGCCAGAAGCTCCGCCTCTCGCAGCTCGGTCTTGTATTCCTGCTCGTGCTGATGGCGTGGGCGTTTACCGCAGATATTCTGCGGCTCGTCGGGCTGTAATCACAAAAACGGACGCGCAACACTGTGCCAGCGTACGCGTGTGGCGGGGTGCGGAGATCGAGTCGGTCCACGCGGTGGACGCCGCGTTTATTGACGCCGACGGCGCCGTCCTGGCGCTGTACGGCAAGCCCGGTACCCGCGCTTACTTGCGCTCCTCCGCAAAACCAATCCAAGTGTTGCCGTTGATCGAGCGGGGGCTGGTCGACAGATTCGGATTTACACCGGCAGAAATAGCGGTCATGGTCGCCTCCCACAGCGGCGAGCCGGCTCACGTCGAGTTGGTAAGGACGATCTTGACGAAAGCCGAGATCGATCCCGGATCGCTCCAATGTGGTCCGCACGAGCCGCTTCATCCTCCAACAGCGATGGCGCTGCGGGGGCTCGGTGAAGAGCCCTCGCGCTTGCACAATAACTGCAGCGGTAAGCACGCCGGGATGCTCACGGTGTGCAAAGCGGAGGGCTGGCCGCTCGATACCTATTGTGACCCGGAACACCCGCTGCAGCGTCGAATTCGCTCGCTGGTGGCGGAGTTGGCGGGCGTCGATGAACCGTCGATCGGGGTTGCAGTCGACGGCTGTGGGCTCCCGACGTTTGCACTCTCGATTCACTCGATGGCCACCGCTTACGCACGGTTGGCCGCAGCCGATCAAGTGCGTGATACGGATCTCTCGCGCGCAGTCGGCATCGCGTTTGATGCTATGGCAGCGCATCCGGAGTATGTCGCCGGGACCGACCGGTTGTGTACGGCGCTTATGAGCGCGCATGGGGAAGATGTGATCGTAAAGACTGGAGCTGAAGGCGTCTACTGTGGCGCGATACGAAAGGAACGTCGTGGTCTGGCACTCAAGGTCGTTGACGGTGCGCGCCGGGCTCAGGATGTAGCGCTTGTGGCGATGTTGGCTGAGTTAGGAGTGATCGACTCGTTGGGCTTGGATTCATTTGACGAATTGGGCCGGCGAGGTGGTCGGTCATATCGAGGCCGAGTTCACAGTCACGGACCACCGATGAAGGTCGTTGAAGCAACAGCGATCGTGGCGCTCGGTGCGGCTGCAGCTCGAGGTGATCGCGAACGGTTGCGCGAAACACTCGATCGAGCACGCGGCTTGGTTCCGCCTACCGATATCGAGGAGTATCTCTTACAGACCTATCTCTTTGCCGGCTTTCCGAGCACGATCAACGCGTTCTTTACCTGGCAGGCGTGGGCATCCGAGTGCGGAGGGCGCGAGGCTCCCATGGGTCCGGAGACCGACCAACCGGCTGAATGGAGAGCGCGTGGTGAGCAACTTTGCCGACTCGTTTACGGACAGAACTTTGAACCGTTGCAGCGCCGGCTGAGCCGACTCCACCCGGCACTGGCGGATTGGACCCTGGTCGAGGGCTATGGCAAGGTGCTGGGCCGACCTGGGCCCGATCCGGCGCGCAGGGAGTTGGCAGCGATTGGCGCGCTCATAGCAGTGGCCGCTGATCGACAACTCGCCGCCCATCTGAGAGGCGCGATCAATGCCGGCGTTTCAGCTGACGTAGTGATCGCCGCCGCTAGAAAGACCGCCTCCGAGTGGGGCCAGGAGGAACGCGTGGAGGGTTTGCTCGGCGACGTCGGTCTGATATGAGCCTGGCCAGCGTGACCCGCGTGCGTGTCCGATACGCGGAGACGGACCAACAAGGGGTTGCGTACCACGCCAATTACCTGGTGTGGATGGAGGTCGCGCGAACCGACCTGCTCGCCGCGGCCGGCTTTCCGTATCGGCGCCTGGAGCAAGAGGGTGTGTTCTTCTCGGTGGCAGACGCCAAGTGCCGCTACGTTGGCGCTGCGCGCTACGACGACGAGGTCGAGATCTCCACCACGATCAGGAATCTACGGAGTCGAACCGTCGTCTTTACCTACGATCTGTCGGTTGGGGGCTGTTCGATTGCGCAGGGCGAGACCACGCTCGTGGCGCTCGATAGCTCTCGGCGGCCGCGCCGGATCCCGGAGGAGGTGGCCGTCGCCCTCGGCGGCGACGCTTGACCAACCTGAGACCGGGACCGAACGTTTATGGAGGAACTCGGTCTCGCTTGCCAGCCAGGAGGTCCGGGTAGATCGCCCCGTACCCATGGTAGGAGGCTATTCTTGGCTCAATCTCGCTCGGGTCGACGCCCCCTCGTTGTCATCTCAAGTCTGATCGCTCTTCTCGCTCTGATCGTCCTTGCTGCGGATCCCGCCCAGGCCCAGTACTCCCGTTTTGGCAAGAACAAAATTCAATACGATGACTTTCAATGGGAGATGCTGACCGGCGAGCACGTCGACCTCTATTACTATCCTGAGGAGCGCGAACTGGCGCTAATCGCGCTCGACTACGCCGAGGAGTCGTTCGCTGTCCTAGAACAAAGTTTTTCTTACAGCCCCAAAG
>CBDUCI010000186.1:0-4906 GCA_965365605.1 uncultured bacterium | reverse complement strand
GCCGGACCTGAGAACCTGCCGTGGGCATACATCGCAAGCGCAGTGGCATCAGCTTTGGCCACCGTCGTCTACGGGCGGCTAGCGGCGTCGCTGTCACGAAGTCGGCAGGTGGTCGCGACGCTAGCGCTGGTGATCGTTTCGTTGATCGTATTCTGGATGTTGCTGATACGACCCGACGGTCAAATCGCGGGTGCGTTCTACGTTTGGACGAACGTCTTTTCGTTGCTGCTGGTCAGTCAGTTCTTCCTAATCAGCGGCGATCTCTTCGACCCGCGCCAGGCGAAGCGTGTGTTTGGCTTTATCGGTGTCGGGGGGCTTTCGGGCGGGGTCGTGGGAAGCGCCGCGGCGGGGTTCCTGTCTCGACCGCTCGGGGCCGTCAATCTGTTGCCCATAGCGGCGGCCCTGTTGATCGCGTGCACGATTCTGGTTGTGCGGGTGCTCACGATCGGAACGGTCCGCGAGACGCGTCAAGCCGGGAGCCGCCGCACCCCGAAACGCAGTGACCAAGATCTCGCCAGCGGGTTCCGTTCGATCAAACGACTACCCCACCTGCGCCGGATCGCGACACTCGTGTTTGTCACCGTCCTCGTCTCCACGTTTATCGACTGGATGTTCAGCTTTCTCGTTGAATCGGCGATCCCCGACCGGGAAGCTCAAGCCGAGTTCTTTGGCCGTACATTCGCCGTCTTCAACGGCCTGGGGCTTATCTTTCAGCTGGCAGCGACGGGCGCGGTCCTTCGATTGTGTGGGTTGGCAGGCGCCTTGCTGATCCTGCCCATGGGCATGGGGCTGGGCGCCGCCGGACTGATCTTCGTACCGGGGTTGATCGCCGCGACCGCGGGCAAGGGTTTTGACATGACCCTCCGCCACTCGATCGATCAGTCGGCGAGAGAGCTGCTCTACCTTCCCGTGCCGACGGCGTTCAAGCAACGCGCCAAACCGTTTATCGACGTCGTTCTTTCTCGAAGCGCCGACGGGGTGGCCGGGGTGCTGATCCTGCTGGGGAGCAGCGCCGCCGGGACCGGCGTACGACCGCTGGCGTTTATCACGTTGACGCTGGTCGGTGTTTGGTTGGCAACGGTCCTACGCGTTCGGGGGAGCTACCAGACCGCGCTCGAGCGGCTACTGGCGGTGCGTGATGTCGACCTAGCCGAGGCCGCCGATGAGAGCCTCGACACCGCGGCGGTGCGCGAACTCCGCGCCTCATTGCGGTCGTCGGCCAGCGCCGCAGACGTTCATTACACGCTCGATCTGTTGCGCGACTCCCCCGCCGAGAAGCTCCGCGACGATCTCCTGAGATTACTCGAACATCCCGACTCGACAGTCCGGGCACGAGCGATCACTCGGCTTCTGCCGGTCGCGAACGACAGCGATCTCGGCCCCATTCGACCGCTGCTCGACGACACGGACCCGAAAGTGCGAGCCCAGGCCACGATTCTCGCCAGCAGGTTCGAGCCCGAGCGCCAGTTGGCACGCATGACGGAATGGCTCGACTCAACGGAGCCCAACACCCTTGAAGCAGCGCTGGCATGTTTTCTGGCGCATGGTGATCGCGATCAAGAACGCGCGGCGACCGATGTGTTGAGCCGTCTAATCGAAGACACCACCCCAAAAACAGCTCCCCTGAGGGCGGCTTGCGCTCGCGCCTTGGCGCGGTTGCCAAGCCACCACCCACTTCAGTATCGGCTCACCGGGCTGCTGGCGGACGACGATCCAGCGGTGGTTCGCGCGGCGATCTGGAGCGCCGGCACGGCTCGTCGGGTCGAGCTGCTGGAACCTTTGGTGCCGCACCTCAAGTCGGCCAATACCCGCCGGCTCGCGACCCGGGCGATGGCTTCGGTTGGCGATGCGGCGGTACCGCATCTGTCTGCCTTTCTTCGCGATCCGACCCTGCCGAGGAGGTGGTTGCCAAGCGTGCTCGTCGAGATCGCCACGCCCGCGGCTTTCTTCGCGCTTGCCGACAGCCTGCCGTTTCTGACCTATACCGATGTCCGGTCGTCGGCCCTAAAAGCGCTCAACAAGCTCCGCCGCAGACACCCGTCATGGGAGCTACCGACGATTGTGATTCGACGACAGCTGGAAACCGAGCTGTTCGACGCCTATGACACCGAGCGGCAGCTGCTCACGTTGTCTCGCTTCCAGGATGAGCTCGAGCCATCGGACACCGAGACCGCTCGCACGTATGCTTGGGCCCTCGGTCTGCGCGGCGAACGATCGGTCGAACGTGCGTTCCGGCTCGAGGCACTGCTGCACACCCCGCGGACGATCTACTTCGCCTATGCTGGCCTGACTGGGGGCCGGTCCGAGCACGCGGCGCACGCCATCGAGCTGTTGGAAACTGCGCTCGACCGAGAAGACGCGCGAGTCGTCATTCCGCTGATCGACGCCGATTACTCTCGACCGCAGCGGATCGACGCCGGGCGCCAGTGGTTCAATCTGAAGGATGTGCCGCTCAAGTCCGATTTGACGATCGTATTGGAGCGCGGACAACCGTGGCTCAAAGCGTACGCCGCGCCGTTGGCGCATCGCGTAGGCGCGGCGATCCAAACCCACGACCACGAGGAACCATTGACCAGGTCAACAGTCGAAAAAGCGGCCGCGCTTAGGCACGCCAAACTGATGCGTCATCTCGACGCCGACGATCTTCTGCAGCTGGCCGCAGTCGCCGAGGAGCGCTCCTTCGACCGCGACGAACACCTATTCTATGAAGGTGAGGCCGGGGAGTACCTGTACGTCGTGTTGGATGGCGAGGTTCGCGGTGAGCGGGGAGAGCTGGCGGTCTTTAAAGCCGGTGTCGGCGACGTAATCGGCGAGTTCTCGATCCTCGACCAGCGACCGCGATCCATAAGTATGGTAGCCACCGAACCGACGCAAACCCTCGCCATCCACCGCGACGACATGATCCAGGTCATGGCCGACAACTACACGCTGGTCGAGGGGCTCTTCCGACATTTGACGCAGATCATCCGGGAAATGAACGAGCTCGTCTACCCATCGCGCAGGCCAAGCGATGACGATGCCTAGCGAGCCGGCTGCTAGAGGTGGACAACCTCGCCGTGAACGTCGAGCGCGGCTTCCTTGATCGACTCGGCAAGCGTGGGGTGGGCGTGAACCGTGAGAGCGATGTCCTCAGCGCTGGCGCGAAAGGCGGCCGCGGCCACGACCTCGGCGATCAAATCCCCTGCCCGCGGGCCGAGGATATGGCAACCCAGCATCTGATCGGTCTGGGCGTCGGCAACCAACTTCACGAACCCGACGGTATCGTTCATGCTGCGCGCGCGGCCATTGGCTGAGAACGGGAAACGTCCGACTCGAATTTCGTGACCGGTGGCCTTCGCCTCTTCTTCCGTTAGCCCCACCGTAGCGATCTCGGGGTGCGTGTAGACGACACCCGGTATCGGAAAGTAGTCCATCTCGCTGTCCCGTCCGGCGATCCGCTCGGCGATGACGACACCTTCTTCAGAGCCCTTGTGGGCCAGCATCTTCCCACCGATGACGTCGCCCACGGCGTAGATGCCCGGTGCGCTGGTCTGAAAGTGGGGGTCGACTTCGACGAACCCCTTTTCGTCGGTAGAGACTCCGACGCGATCGAGATTGAGCCCCTCGGTCACGGGTCGCCGCCCGATCGCGACCAGCATGACCTCAGCCGACGCGGTCTCGCCTTCGTCCCCAGCGGATAGCTCAACGTCTACACCATCGTCGGTTACGTTGGCTTTCGTCACGAGCGTCGAAGTCCGGATGTCGAGCCCTTGCTTGGTGAACACCTTGAGCCCCTCGGCAGCCAACTCGGCATCCATCCCGGGCAGGATCGTCTCCAGTGCTTCGACGACCATGACTTGTGACCCGACGCGCTGATACACGGAACCCATCTCGAGGCCGATGTATCCGCCACCCACGACGATCAACGACGCGGGGATTTGGTCCATCGCCAACCCCTCGGTCGAGGATATCACCCGTTTGCCGTCGAACGGTGTTCCAGGTAACGCGATTGGCGCTGATCCGGTCGCGATGACGGTTGAGGTCGCGCGCACGCGACGTGTCGATTCTGGCCCGGCAACCTCGATCAAGCCCGATTCGACGAACCCTCCTTCGCCTTCGAGATGCTCGATACCGTTCTTTCGAAACAGATACGCGACGCCTTTCGAGCTGGCCGACACGACTCGCTTGCGATGCTTCTGCACCTTCGCCCAATCGACGGCCACGTCACCAACGACGATCCCGACCTTCCCGGCACCTTCGCGAATCCAAGCCAGGTGCTCGGTGGTATCAAGAAGCGCTTTTGATGGGATGCAACCGACGTTGAGGCACGTGCCGCCCAACGCTTCGCGCTCGATGCACGCCACGCTGAGTCCCAGCTGGGCAGCTCGGATCGCCGCCACGTACCCTGCCGGTCCGGATCCAATGATCGCCAGATCTACGCTGAGGTCGGTTTCGTTAGCCGGCATATTCCGACCCTATCAAAATCGAAACAACGAACATCAGGCCTCCAGGAGGAGCCGTTCCGGGTCCTCCAGCAGCACACAGATGCGTCTCAGAAACTGAACCGCCGGTGTTCCATCCACGAGTCGATGATCGTACGACAAGCCAAACCACATCATCGGCCGAATGACGACTTTGCCATCGATCGCGACGGGACGCTCCTGGATCTTGTGGATCCCGAGCACCGCTGATGCGGGCTGGCTTATGATCGGTGTGGTCAACAGCGCCCCGAATCCGCCTGCGTTCGAGAGCGTGAAGGTGGCTCCCTGGATATCACTGATCTCGAGCTTTCGTTCGCGGGCTCGAGTCGCCAGATCATCGATCGACTCGTTCTCCTCGATCGTCCACGTGCGCGTGGTGGCGATCTTCCGCACCGGCGTGTCGGGTCCCCGTTCCGCCGCGATCGCCCGCGTCACGAGATCACGGT
>CBDUCI010000185.1:0-4928 GCA_965365605.1 uncultured bacterium | reverse complement strand
TACACCCGTGTCTTGATGAAAACTGATAATGGGCCGCTGCTTTCAGACTCAAGATTTCATCAGGACTACGTTCATCTCACTGAAGACGGCGCGCGTTATCTCGTCACTTTGGCTGACGAGGATGTAGTCCAGGCGTGCGCTCTGCTGACGGGGCTGGACGTGGCGCATCGTGCTTGCGGACGGGTAGTCGAGAGCACCGCTTACGACATTGTCGGTGTCGGAACTGTCGATCGCGCTACGCTGGAGGATCGTTGGAGGGACGCGATTCCGGGCACGATGCAGCTTTCGGAGTCGAACCGGTGAGCGGCCCACGCGAAGAGTGTGGCATCGTCGGAGTGACGAGTCACCGGCGCGCAGCCGAGTGGGTGTACCTGGGGCTCTACGCGCTCCAGCATCGCGGACAGGAGTCCGCTGGCATCGTCGCCGCCAACAACGGTAACGCTCTGGCGCGTAGAGGGATGGGGCTCGTAGCTGAAGTGTTCGATGAGGCTTCGCTCAAGCGCCTCGAAGGAACGGCGGCGATCGGTCACAACCGCTACTCGACCACCGGGTCACCGACCCTCGCCAACGCCCAGCCGATTCTGGTCAACTACCGGGACGGTTTTCTGGCCGTCGCTCATAACGGCAACCTGGTGAATGCGCGGACGCTCCGAGGCCGGCTCGAGGATGCAGGGTCGATCTTCCAATCGACGATGGACACCGAAGTGCTGGTCCATTTGATCGCCGCTTCGCGTCAGCCGTCACGCGACCTCGCCGTCCTTGAGGCGCTCGCACAGCTGGCCGGCGCTTTCTCGTTTTTGATCCTCACACCCGATGGGCTGTATGGGGCCCGCGACCCCTACGGATTCCGGCCGCTCTCGGTCGGTCGTCGCGGTGAGACTGTGGTCGTCGCCTCGGAGACGTGCGCGCTCGATCTCGTTGGCGCCCAGTTCGAGCGTGAGGTGAAGCCTGGCGAGGTTATCAAGGTGACCCCGGGCGGGAATGTCATGACCTTGCGGCACGAACCAGCCGATGTCGAGTGCATGTGCGTCTTCGAGCAGATCTACTTTGCGCGGCCTGACTCGATCGTCTTTGGCATGAGTGCGGCGGACGCACGACGCGGCATGGGCCGCGAGCTGGCCCGAGAGCACCCCGTCGAGGGCGACTGCGTATTCTCCGTGCCCGACTCGAGCAATGCGGCTGCCGCCGGATTTGCCGAACAGAGTGGCCTGCCGCTAGAGCACGGGCTGATCCGCAACCACTACATCGGTCGCACCTTCATCCAGCCAGCTCAAGACGTGCGTGATTTCGGCGTCAAGATCAAGTACAACCCGGTAACGAGCGTCATCAAGGAGCAGCGAGTCGTGATCGTTGATGACTCGATCGTTCGCGGTACCACGTCAGGCGCATTGGTGCGACTGGTTCGCGAGGCCGGCGCAAAAGAAGTTCACCTGAGAATTGCATCACCGCCCTTACGCCACCCTTGCTACTACGGGATCGACATTCCCAAGCGATCGGAGCTGGTTGCGGCGCAGATGTCGACGGATGAGATCGCCGAACGCGTCGGCGCCGACTCGCTAGCGTATCTGTCGTTTGACGGCCTCTATCGCGCAGTCGGGGCTCGCGATCGCCATTGTGATGCTTGCTTTAGCGGCAACTATCGGGTATCGGTTGAGTCGGGTATCGACGACAAAGAGGCTTTCGAGCCAACGATCGCCACGCGGGTTCCTTCCCCGCTCGGGCAATAACGGACGGGAGGCACTGTGCCAGTAAGACATCGTCGCTATGGGGGAACGCCCCAGGCTGCGCTCGCGGATTACATCAAGCAGCACTCTCGTCGCTGGGTTGAGGCGTGGCTTGCTACAGTCAAGACTGACGGCGGTACGTCCCACTATCACGATGCCGAGAACACCGCGGAGCTCATTCGGGATACCGAAGCACTGTATCACTACTTGGCATTATGGCTTGGCACCGCCAAGTGGGATCGGCGGATCGACCCTCATTACAAACGAATTGGCCGGACTCGGCGCGAGGCGGGGTTCCCGTTGAACGAGGTTGTTCGCGCAAGCTTGCTGGCTAAGCGGCACCTGTGGGACGGGATCGCTGCCGACCATCGACTGTCGACCGAGTTGGAGCTTCAGGCATCAAAGGCCATCGGGATGTTCTACGATCGAGCGATCTATTACACCATCGTAGGTTACGAGGAGGGCGACGACTAGCGCCCCACAGGCAAAGATTCGGGCTCGACGATCTCAATCCCATTCTCGATCGTCGTCGGCTTGCTATCCCCCTTCCTCAGCAAATGATCGACGTACAGAATCGTCGCTAACACAACGATCAGCGCCACCAGCGCCAACGTCCACGAGCTGGGACGACTATGCATTTTTTTGACCGGCTTGATTGGTTGCTGAGCGGCGCATCGCCTGTCGGATCGCGGCAGCCAGCTCCGATACCCTTGGCATCGGGCGCTGGTAGCCGACGACGCGGTATGCCCAGTTCGGTTCTGTGGTCAAGATCTGAACTCCGAACATCGTTCGCTGAACGTCAAGTACGCGATTCCACGGAATGCGTCGATAGCGCCACAGATACTTGACGCCGAGGCTCTTCGGGCCGACACGAATGGCTGGAGCCACGTAGGCGCCCAACCCGACGCTGAATAGCGACCACAGCAGAATAAACCAGCGGTGGACGAAAACGTCGATCGAGAAGAGGTAGAGGAAAAGCACGGCGCTTCCAAAAAACCATCCCTTCAACAACCATCGGACGACCGGGTACGCGAACTCCATGGCTACGCTTCTCGCTCGACGAGCGCGAAATCGATCTGACGGGCATCCTTGTTTACAGCTTCGACTGAAACACGAACCGGGTCGGCCAATCGAAACCTACGCCCAGTGTTCTGGCCGATCAGCGCGTAGTGGTCCTCGTTGAACTCGTAGTAGTCATCGTCGAGCCCGTTGACGTGAACGAGACCATCGACAAAGTATTCGTCGAGTCGAACAAAAAACCCGAAAGAGCGTACGCGGCTGATGCAGCCCGAGAACTCATCCCCGACGTGGCGCTCCATGAATTCGACTTTCTTGAGTTCGATCGAATCGCGCTCGGCATCGTCAGCGACCCGCTCTCGAAGCGAGGCGTGCTCGGCGGTCTTCTCGAGTTTGACGATCAATCGTTCTCGCCGCGCAGGGTCCTTCCACCGTTCCCCACCGTTGTGGCGTTTCAAGACCCGATGTACGACCAGATCGGGATAGCGGCGAATCGGCGACGTGAAATGACCGTAATGCTCGGCAGCGAGACCGAAATGGCCGTTATTCTCGACCTGATAACTGGCCCTCATCATGGAGGTGAGAACGACGCTGTTGGTCAGTTCTTCCTCGGGTTTGCCCTTGACGTCAGAAAGGAGCTTGGCCAGGTGTTGCGGTTCGATCTCGCTTCCACGACCCGTCAGCGGGTAACCACAGACGGCGGCAAACCGGCGGATGCGCTCGACTTTCTCCGGTGATGGTCGTTCGTGGACGCGGTAAATGAACGGGATTTTGTGCTCGCTTGCATGCCGGGCGACGATTTCGTTGGCCAACAACATGAACTCTTCGATCAACCGCATGCTGTCGAGCCTCACCTTCTCGTTGATGTTGATCGGGAACCCGTCTTGGTCGAGCTCGACCGCGGCCTCCGGTAGATCGAAGTCCAGACTGCCCCGCTCGGCACGGCGGTTCCGTAAAACTTTGGCGAGTCGCCTCAGCGTCTGCAACTCCCACAGAATCTCCTTGTGCTCCTCGATCTCGGGCTCGCTTTGGAGCATCGCCTGGGCTTCCACGTAGCTCAGCCGGAAGCGACTCCGGATCACCGTCTCGGCGATCTTGTAGTCTCGTACGTTGGCGCCACCATCGACGGTTGCGATGACCGAGTAGGTGAGCCGGTCTCTGTCCGGCACGAGCGAGCACAGGTCGTTCGACAACCGCTCGGGAAGCATCGGGATGACGCGGTCCACTAGATAGATCGATGTCGCGCGCTCGTATGCCTCCTCGTCGATCTCACTGTCCATCGTCACGTAGTGGCTCACGTCCGCGATGTGGACCCCGATCTCGTACAGATCGTCGTCAAGTTGTCGCACCGACAGGGCATCGTCGAAGTCTTTGGCGTCCGCGGGGTCGATCGTGAATGCGACGCGGTCGCGCAGGTCCAGGCGGCGACCAGCTTCCGACTCCAAGTCCACGGCGATTTCCGTGGCCGCGGATTCGACGTCGGCGGGAAACTCCGTATCGAGTCCGTGGCCCATGATGATTGACAGGATATCGACCCCCGGGGTGTCGGCATCACCGAGGACTTCGGTGATCCGTCCCTCGGGGCTCTTGGTACCGTCGCCCCAGTCGTCGATCGCGGCGACGACCTTCTGTCCCTCGCCAGCGTCTTGCAGGTGCTCACCGGCCACAAATACGTCGAACCGGAGACGTGGGTTGTCGGGGCGAACAAAACCAAAGTGCTTCCCGTGCTGGAGCGTTCCGACGACCTTGGTTCTGGCGCGCTCGAGAACGCGGATCACCTGGCCCTCCGGATTCCCCGCGCGACGCCGATGCTCGGTCCGCGCGACGACGCGATCGCCGTGGCGAGCCCCGGCGAGCCTGTGCGACGGCACGAAGATGTCCGGACCCGGGACCCGGCGCTCCGGGACCACAAACCCGGCTCCGCCACGAGTCCCATCGAGACGCCCGACCACCAAGTTGATCTGTTCCGGCAAGGCGTAGCGCTGACCTTTGATCCGGTAGATCGTGCCTTCCTCGGTGAGACGAGCGAGCGTGGCTTTGAGAGCTTGATACCCGTCGTCGCCAACACCGAGGCCGCGTGCGATCTCCTTTAGCTTGAGCGGTCGCTTGGCGCGCTGTCCGAGGTGCTCGACAATCCGGGGCTCCAGGGGATCATCGCTCAAAAGGATTCCGCTTCATCAATCAACA
>CBDUCI010000184.1:0-4932 GCA_965365605.1 uncultured bacterium | reverse complement strand
ACCGTCAGTTTCGGCGAACACCGCAGGAACATGTGTGTGTCCGATAAACCCGTAGCGTGTTGTCAGCGCTTCGAACTCGAGTGCCGCGTCGGCCTCATCGCGGATGTACATGTAACGAGCGGGGTCGGCGAAACCGCTGTGACCCAGGGTTACTTCAGCGAGCTCGATGATCGGGGGTAACTCTGCCAACCAATCGAGCTCCTGCGGACCAAGCAGCTCGGCTTGTCGTTCGACCGCTCGGCGAGCGTGCTCATTGAACCACCCCCGGAGCGATGGGTCGACGACCGCGTGATCGTGGTTTCCCTTGACCGTGCCCGCGCACCGCTCACGTACAATCCGTATGCACTCCTCGGGGGATCCACCATAACCGACTACATCGCCCAAACAGTAGACCGCGTCGACGTTCGCCCCATCGAGATACTCCAGAACTCGATTCAACGCTTGAAGGTTCGCGTGTACGTCGGCGACGATGCCATATCGGCCGCGGACATGCTCAGTCATGGCGAGAGTGTGTCAGCCGAGTTGAGAGACAACTCAGGAGGGAATGAGATCGAGCCGCCGAGCTGCTGCGTCGAGAACCCCGTTCACAAAGCGGGCCGAGTCCTTTCCACCATAACGATCGGCCAGCTGCACCGCCTCGTCGATCGTCACCTTGGCTGGGACGTCGCTCATGTGACGAAACTCGACCATCGCCAGCCGCAGTATGGAACGATCGACAACAGACATCCGGTCGGGGTCCCAGTTCTCGGCCGCTTGATCCACCAGCATGTCGATCTCGTCCATGTTGCCCTCGAGCGCGGCGATGATCTCTTCGGCAAAGGCGCGAGTGCCGACGCCGATCTTCCGCCGACCAAAGAACCGTTCGGCTTCGTCGGAAAGCGAGAGGTTGCGGTCCTGTATCTCCCATGCGTACAGAATCTGAAGTACCCACCGGCGTGCCTTGTGACGACGCTTCATGGAGTCCGAAAGCCTCGCACAGCGGGCTCGGTCTCTGCCAAACGAGCATAAAGCTCAAGTTGAGATAGTACGGCGCGAACAGCCTCGCCGCCCTTATCGGCCCCCTGCCGGTTCGCGCGTTGCTCGGCTTGCTCACGAGTATCGGTTGTCAACACGCCAAACCCAAGCGGGATGTTCAACTCGACCGCTAAACGCTGAAGCCCGTGGCCCGCAGCTTCGGCTATGATGTCGAAGTGGGGGGTTTCACCACGGATAACCGCGCCGAGCGCGACGATGGCGTCAACGTTCGGTCTCAGGCCGACGACCTGCCGACAGGCCGGGGCCAGCTCGAAGGCGCCGGCCACTGCGTGCTCCTCGATGTCG
Source organism: uncultured bacterium (assembly GCA_965365605.1). Classification (GTDB taxonomy): domain Bacteria; phylum Gemmatimonadota; class Gemmatimonadetes; order JACCXV01; family JAHWKZ01; genus CAMYLR01. The sequence continues at coordinate 3,612 of CBDUCI010000184.1, read as the reverse complement.
GATTCGACCACGCCAGCCGCGAGCAGCGCTTCGCGACCACCAGCGCCACGCGCTTCCCCGTGGCGTCGATCTCCGGCTCGCGAGCGCCCCCGGTTACCACGTCATCAGCCGATCAGTATCGAAGAAGGTGGCCAAGCTTGTCGCGCTTGGTCTCTAGATAGCGACGGTTGTGAGCGGTGGGCTCGATCTCGATCGGGACGTGCTCGGTGATCTTGAGTCCGTAGCCCTCGATCGCCGCGCGTTTTCGTGGGTTGTTAGTGAGCAACCGCAGAGTGGTCAGTCCAAGATCGACCAGGATTTGGCATCCGATACCGTAGTCGCGTGGGTCGGGTCGGAAGCCGAGGTGTTCGTTCGCCTCGACAGTGTCAAGACCCTCATCCTGAAGCATGTACGCCTTTAGCTTGTTGACGAGACCGATGCCGCGACCTTCTTGGTGCATGTACAAAACCACTCCACTGCCCTCTTGCTCGACTTGGAATAGCGCCTGATTCAGCTGGGGGCCGCAATCACATCGCAAGCTGCCCAGCACATCGCCCGTAAAGCATGACGAGTGGACTCGCGTCAGGATGTTCTCCCTACCCCTTATGTCGCCCTTTATCAGTGCTACGTGATGCTCGTCGTTGATCGTCGTGCCGTACAGAATCAGCCGGAATTCACCAAAGTCGGTGGGCAACATCGTCTCGGCCACACGGACAATCATCTTCTCCTTGATCCGGCGGTACTTGATGAGATCTTCGATCGTGATGATGCCGAGATGGTGTTGTCGCGCGATCTCGAGTAGCCGTGGGAGCCGGGCCATCGTGCCGTCATCGTCGATCACCTCGCACAATACGGCAACCGGGCTGAGACCGGCCAATCGCGCTAGATCGACCGCCGCCTCGGTGTGGCCGGCACGCCTCAGCACGCCTCCGTTCTTGGCCCGCAACGGAAAGATGTGTCCGGGTCGAGCGAGGTCGCTGGGTTCGGTTGTGCGATCGACCAGCGCGCGGATCGTCGCCGCGCGATCGGCGGCGCTGATCCCCGTGGTAGCCCCATGCTTGACGTCCACCGAGACCGTGAAGGCGGTCTCGTGGAGCGCCGTATTGTCGGTGACCATCAGATCGAGTCCGAGCTCATCGGCCCGGCTCACCGCGATCGGTGCACAGATGAGTCCGCGACCTTCACACGCCATGAAGTTGACCGTCTCCGCAGTCACCCGTTCAGCCGCCATGATGAAGTCGCCTTCGTTCTCGCGATCCTCATCGTCGACCACGATCAGGATCTCGCCCCGGCGGATCGCCTCGAGGGCTTCCTCGATCGGGGTGAACGTGGTGGGCTGGATCATTCTCCGACCTCCATCAGGCGCTGAACGTAACGGGCGATCACATCGTACTCGACGTTGACCGGTTGGCCGACGGCGAGATCCGAAAAGTTTGTTGCCACCCACGTGTGCGGCACGATCGACACTCGGGCACCGGTATCGGTTGCAGACAGAACCGTGAGGCTCACCCCATTGATCGCGATCGAACCGCGGTCCGCGACCAATGCTCGCCCCTGTAACGGCAACGAAATAGAAATGTACCGGTTCTCCTCACGCCGTTCAATCGAGTTGACCTCGCCGATATCGTCAACGTGGCCCTGAACCAGGTGCCCGTCGAGACGGTCACCGAGGACCAGCGACCGCTCGAGATTGACGCGACCGCCTACCTCATAGTGACCGATGATCGTTCGCGCGAGGGTCTCGCGAACGGCTTCCACGCGAAACGTGTCTTCTGAGTGATCGATGACTGTCAGGCACGTGCCATCGACAGCCACCGACTCACCGATCTCGAGATCACCGGACCAACCGGCCGAAATCTCCAGGGTACGACCCTGACCCAACGGCTCGATGGCGGTTACTACCCCGATCGTCTCGATGATGCCGGTGAACACTCGTCCCGCCGATCTAGATGCTCGGGGCGCTCTCGACGAGGCCGGTCACCGCGGCGTCACGACCGTGCAACTGCCACTCTGTCTCTGTGAGCCGGAATCCGTTGTGTGGAGCGTCCGACAAAAGCAACGGAAGGGCTCCCTTTGTGGCGACCCAATCGGGCGCGAGGAACATCGTCCAGCGATTCACGAGACCGACCGCGACCAACGCTGTGGCGAGGGTCGGACCAGGCTCAACGAGAACGCCGGTTACGTGACGCGCAGCCAGGATGTCCGCGACCGTCTCGAGATCGACTCCTTCGTCAGACGTCGCGATCGGGATAACGTCGACACCCAGAGCGGCCAGCGCTTGGCGCCGGGATACATCGGCCGACTGGGCGCAGAAGATCCATACCGATTGGTCAGCCGCGGACCTCGCCAACCTCGAATCGTGCGGCGTTCGTAGTCCGGAGTCGAGGACGATCCGGATCGGCTGCACGTCCGGCCATGCGACGTCATCGTCCAGGTGGTCCCCGGGTGGCCATTCGCGCACCGTGAGCAGCGGGTCGTCGGCCAGCACTGTGCCGACACCGACCATCACTGCCGGCGTGAGCCGTCGCAATCGATGGACTTCAGCTCGAGCCTTGTTGCCGGTGATCCAGCGATCCCCCTCGCGACCCAACGTGACGCGACCGTTCAGTGTTTGAGCGGTCTTCATATGGAAGAACGGTCGTTTCGCATGAACAAAGTGGAGCCAAGCCTCGTTGAGTTGTTCGACTTCGGCTAGGAGAGTACCGCCAGTGACCGAAATGCCGGCCGCCTCGAGCACCTGCTCCCCGCCCGCACCCTCGGCCGGATCACGCACGCCGTAGAAGACGCTGCCGATGCCGGCGCTCGAGAGGGCGTCGGTACAGGCCGGCGTTCGCCCGTGCGCAGCACACGGCTCAAGTGTGACGATGGCGATCGCGCCTCGGACGTCGTGTGCGGCCTCGCGTGCAGCCTCCAGCGCAGCGACCTCGGCGTGCGGTCCGCCGGGCTGAGCGTGGTACCCTTCGCCGAGCACGCGACCCTCGGGATCGGCCAAGACACACCCGACCATCGGGTTGGGTGCCGTCTTGCCGCCCCCGCGCTCGGCGAGAGCGAGCGCCCTACGCATCAACTGTTCGATTCGGTCGTGCTCAAAAGCTCTCATTCAGGTGCCGATTCGGGTTCCGATAGCGGCGAACCAGCCTCCGTCGTAGCTGCCGCCTTCAATGGCGAAACCGAGCGGCGCCAGCCCCAACTCCAATCCGAGATACGCTTTCCCATGTGTGCTGGAAGTCTCTATGTCGCCGTTGATTTCCACCCCACCTGTCGAGCTCCCGAGCGGAATGCGATACGCTGCCTCGATGTCGGTTCGATCGATACCCACGCCACCATACGGCGTCACCAGTACAAACGCTTTGGACACGTCCAGGCGAAACGACCACGAGCTCACATCTGCGGTGTACGACACCACATCGGAATCAAATTTCTCGAAGTCAAGCCCTGTTACCCACGACCGAAAGACCGAAGCTGTCAAAGCCGGCATCACGATCGATTCGTCCAGAATGGCGACCCGACCGCCAAGCGCCAGCAGTCCGACGCTGCCCTCGATATCTCCAGCTCCGGTGAGCACCCCGGCGCGGCCCATGATGTCGACCGACGCCAGTCCCGGACCCCACAGACCGACAGCACCATTTAGCA
>CBDUCI010000183.1:0-4965 GCA_965365605.1 uncultured bacterium | reverse complement strand
CCGCCACGTCGTGACGGGGATGGGCGGGCTCATGATGGGGTTCTACGTCCGGCCGCCGGAAGGGTACGTACCCGACGAGCCGAAGCGGCGTGAGCTCCGGCTCTACATTCAGTCGGACTCGATCCCCGACGAGCGGCGGCGGTTCGGCTACGCGCTCCAGGAGCCCGGCGATCCCGAGCCGCCGAGGGATCGGATCGAGTGGCCTGGGCCGACGATCGTGGCCTGGCAGGGCGAACCGACCAGCGTCAAGGTGATCAACCGGATCGCCGAGGCGAGCCAGGTCCACTGGCACGGGCTCGAGATCGAGAGCTACTTCGACGGCGTGGCGGGGGTCGGAGGCTATCCAGGCAACATCACGCCGGCAATCATGCCCGGCGACTCGTTCGAGATGCGAGTCACGCCACCCCGGCCAGGCAGCTACATGTACCACACGCACGTCAACGACATCCGCCAGCAGAGCGCGGGCCTGTACGGCGGCTTCGTCGTCCTGGGAGAAGGCGAGGACTGGGACCCGGAGTACGACCGCGTGTTCCTGTTCAGCACCAACTCGGATCCGGACATGAGTGTGCTCATGAACGGGGCCATGGAGCACGGCCCGATCGAGCTCACGGCGGGTGAGACGTACCGTCTCCGGTTCATGAACATCACGCTGTTCAACGGCAGGCTGAGAGTCCGGCTGCTGCACGACGACGGCTTTCCCGCCACCTGGCGGGCGATCGGCAAGGACGGCGCGGACCTGCCGGCGCACCAGCAGGTCTCCGGCTTGGCGGAACAAATCGTAAGCGTTGGCGAGACGTACGACTACGCGTTCACGCCACGGGAGGGCGCGACGTACCGTCTCGAGGCGAGAAACCACAATGGCGTCCTGTTCGTCGAGCAGCCGCTGCTGGTGCGAATAGTCGAGCAGGGCCGATGATGGGCGCCTCCGCTTCCGAAGGCGGTCGGCCGGGATAGTGAGAGATCCTACGCTCAACAGGGTGTTCGGTTTTCCGCTGGAAGGCTTACGGCATATGTCGAGATCATCCGGCTTGTTACCGTTTTCGTTACCGCGCCCCTAACAGCCCGCCAAACCACTGCCCTCACATGCAAAGAAGCCCCGCCGTAACGGGGCTTCTTACTGGTGGGCCTGGGTGGAGTTAGACGCGTCAGCTTCACTCAAGTGCCAAGCCCGCGTCCGTTTAATATCCGCTAATATCCGCGTGGTCTATTCGCTCGACCGTGCGAGATTGGAAAGCACGGGCTCGGCTTCAGCATACAAGTCCTTGAAGATCTCACGGAGCTTGTGCACTTTGCCGCGCGCCCGCCAACGTCCGACAATCCCTCCCACATCCGGATTCGCGATGCGGATCGCCATGCGTGTGCCACTGCCGATCGGCTGCAGCTCGATTGTCTGCTGCACTGCCAGACCCAGCGGTGTCGCGATGGCAAAGCTGATGTAATCGAACGGATGCCAGTCGATGACCTCCAACGGAACGACCAGGCCATCGCCATGATCGCAACACTGCACGGTCCCGAGACCCGCCCGACCGTTGTCCAGGTTCTCTAGCGAGATGCTTTCTACCCCGCTGATCCACTGAGTGCGATGCTGCGGCTCGGTGCAGAGTTCCCACGCTCGGCACGATGGTACGGGTAGATCGATAGTCATCTCGTCGATCAGCAACGGTTCCGTTCGTTCAACGAAGCGTCGCACACCGCGGCGGTGGCGCTCCCAGACATCCGTGAGAGGGTAAACGTAGGTATCAATCGTGCCGAGGTGGTCCACGTCCTCCCGCCGCGTTTCCAAACTCTCGAAGAACACGTTCAAGCCCATCTGCTCGACCGCGGCCGACGTCAGCATGGCGTAACCCGAATATCCGGTGTCCTGAGTCACGGTGTTTTTGGCGAGGCGGTGAAGCGCCACAACAGCGGAACCGGAGATCTCCTCGCGATCGCCGAGACGATGGACCGCGTATTCGCCATGATGCACGACCAGCTTTAGATCGAGCGCACCCGCGAGCAAGGATGGATCGTCCGGACAATTCGCTCCGTACCGGAAGGCGCAGACGCGATCGGTGAAGGCGCAGTACAGGGCGTCAATGGCGTCAAGCACGGTCTGACCGCTGGCGCTGCTTCCATCCGGCGCATAGATGAACACGGCGTCGCCCTCGATATTCGCGACCTTGAACGGCGGGAAGACAGCACCAAGCAGCTCCTCAAGGAGGGTCGCTGTCACGCTGCCCCCCACCTCGGTGGGGGTACTCGCGAGAAAGCTCGTGTAGCCCGTGATGTCCGCTAACAACATGTAACCGGTCGATGCTGTCACTGTCGCATCTTTCCTTAGAACGCTTAGCACATATGATCGTACAAAACACTTGGGGACTTCTAACTACATAACGAGCACAAGTTTCATCCGACATAGCTGTTCACCCAAGCCAGATGAGACCCTGGGATTTCTAAAATCTCACGCGCGCAAGGAGAAAAGACAACGGCTCACCTTTGGGGAACCGATTAGAAGGTGGAAAAATTTCGGGGGTCCACAAGCTCCGCTTCGCCGACCAGGCTGTCACCGTCTTTGTTACCACGCCCCTCAGGACCTATGAGACCCCAACCCGCCAAACCCAAAGAAGCCCCGCCGTAACGGGGCTTCTTACTGGTGAGCCTGGGTGGAGTTGGTTCCGTCACGCGTGCATAATCAGGCCAGCGACCCTACAGCTATGCGCCTGGCTCAAAATCGGAAAACACAAAATGGTAAACCTGCTGTTGAGCGTCGTACTCCGCCTGGAAGGCTCGCGGATATGCCCCGGCCATCCCCGGGATGCTGGGGATGGGCAGATCGAACGAGCGCTTCTCCAACAGGAGCGAGCGTGTGAGCATGGGTTCGATGAAGATCGGCGTGCCGCCGTAGTAGCCGATGACCATGCTCCCGCGAAACGTGTCCGTGCTCTCCAGTTCGGAGGTCAACAAGGAATGCATACCCATTTGCTCCACACAAAGGCCGATGAGGGTGCTCACGCCGGCCATCTCGGCCATCGGAGGTGGCAATATCACGTCGGGCAAACTGTAGCCTGCGGGCATAACGGACGGCTTGGTCTCATCGGTGCAGTCAATGGCGGACCGCTCCGCGGGCGGGATCGTGTAGAAATGGAAGTCGAAGTGCGGCGTCAGGTATGGACCGGGCGGGTGTCCATGGGCTTCCCAGAACACGGTGAGTTCGGTAAGCCCAGCCTGCTGTTGGACCGATTCCGGCATTCTCAACGTGGCGGTTATGGCCGGCGGCCAGACCATTTGCTGTTCGTCCGGTGCGTTCTCGATGCTGGCCGTCGGAACAGTCAGGCCGGCCGCGATGACGGTCGTTCCCTGCATTCGCGCCCAGGTGCAAAGCTCTGCCTGGTATGCTTCCGCGCACTCGCCCTTCACTTCGACAACTGGGACTTCCTTCGAGCATGCACACAGGACGGTGGCAAGCACCAGCAGACCATTCGTGAGGTGGTATCGGGGCATCGGGGTCCTCCTGGAAAGAAGGCCGCTGCAGTCGCGGCCGAATTGAGACTTCACTGATCGCCATCGATAATACGAACGAAGCCAGCGAGCACTGGACCGTGGACTAATATGGGAACTGGCCATCGACCACGCTAGCTTGCAACTCGTACAGCCCGACGCTCACGAAGCCACGATCCACCAAAGCGCAGGGAAGTCGTGACGGGGCTTCTTCGTTAGAAGCTCGTGATTACCGACATCGCCATCGTGTCGTAGCTGCTCAACGAGGCCAACACGTCACCGGCATCATCCAGAGTTACGGTTTTGCCGACCAGAAGGTCCGGCTTCAGTTTCTTCGACTCGACCATCTCCAGCATCTCCGGGAAGCGAGCGGCCTGCATACCGAACGAGCCGACGAAGTTCAGCTCGCGAAACAGGATAATGTCGACCGGGATGCTGATCTGTCCTTGATCCTTGGCGTTTGACCCCCCGAGACGAAGGTGCCGGCCGCGGGGCCGCAAACTCAGGATCGCCGGGATCGTTGTCTCGGCAGCGCCGAGCGCGTCGACCGAAACATGTGCTCCTCCACCTGTGAGCTCCACGATCTCATTCGCAGCGTCGGGCCCCGCGGTAACGACGTGCGATGCGCCGAGCTGCTTGGCTAACTCGAGCTTCCTCTTGTTACGCGAGACCGCGATGACGTTGGCGCCAAGCGCGGCGGCGATGTTGACCGCAGCGAGGCCGACCCCGCCGCACGCGAACACTACGACCCATTCGCCTCCCTGCACCGCAGCCTGGTCGACCACTCCGTGATAGGACGTCACGAAGCGACATCCCATCCCGGCGGCTTCGGGAAATGAGATCGCGTCGGGTAGCTTGACCAGGTTCACGTCGGCGTTGGCGACCTTGGTCAGGCTGGCGTAACCACCCGTGTAGTGCATGCTCGGGATCTGGATGTTGGCGCAAACGTTCTGGTGACCGGCGTTACAGAACTCGCAATCGCCGCATGCGTGGCCGAACGGACTCACGACCCGGTCGCCCTTCTTGAACCCGGTGACCTCGCTCCCGACCTCCTCGACCACTCCACAGTATTCGTGGCCCAGCACCGCGGGCAGCTCTGGTACGAGTTCCATCCACGGGTAGCCGCCATTCCACAGCGTGTGATCGGAACGGCAGATCCCGCACGCCTCGACCTTGATGATCGCGTCGCGCGGCCCACACTCGGGATCGCTCCAGTCATTGTGGACCCTCAGGGGCGCTCTAAACTGTTCGATGACTGCAGCCTTCATGGTTTACCTCCCTATGACCTGCTCGAGAAACTCGATTCTCGCGATTCATCATAGCATTGGCACGGGAAGTCGCCACAAAAAAGAAGCCCCGCCGTGGCGGGGCTTCTCATTGGTGGGCCTGGGTGGAGCAGTTCCTTAGGTGCAGGTGCCGGTGTCAAAGGTTACTTCTAGGGTGAAATCAGCGGAGGCCGACGGGTCGCCGATGACTTCAATCCCCCAT
>CBDUCI010000182.1:0-4980 GCA_965365605.1 uncultured bacterium | reverse complement strand
CGGCCGGAATCGCCTCCGAGTCACCCGAAGACGAACCGCCGGCCTCTGATCGGGCTCCGTCCGGCGCGAACACATGGATCAAGTCGTCCACATCACCTGCGGTCGTGGTTTCGTCGAGCGATACGCCGATCCGTGTATCTGAGATCGGTCGCAGGTTGATGCGCTGCTCGGCGGCTGCGCGATGGATCTTCGCCGCACTCTCGACTTCGATCGTCAGCGTGTCGAAATAGGTATCATTGACGACGCGGTGACCAAGCCCCCGCAAACCCGAGGCCAGTCGCTGCGTCAGCCCGTGTACGCGGCGGGCGATGCGTTCGAGCCCCTCGGGTCCGTGATAGGCCCCGTAGATCGCTGCCACCACGGCGAGCAGTACTTGGGCCGTGCAGACGTTGCTGGTCGCCCGTTCCTTGCGGATGTGCTGCTCGCGTGTTTGCAGCGCCATTCTGAGCGCCGGATCGCCGGCGGCGTCACGAGTGAGGCCGATAATTCGACCTGGGACCTTGCGCGCGAACTCGGCGTGGGTGGCGTAGAAAGCGGCGTGAGGACCACCGTATCCCATTGGAACCCCAAACCGTTGACTGCTGCCGATCGCGATATCGGCGTCCCATTCACCCGGTGGACGCAACAGCGTGAGCGCCAACAGATCGGTCGCCACCGTTACCAATGCGTCAACCTCGTGCGCGCGTTCGCATAACGCTTGGTAATCGGGGACCAAGCCTCCGGTCGTGGGGTACTGCACCAAGACACCGGCCGTATCGGGACCGATTTCGGCCTCCAGCGCATCGACGATCCGGACATCGATCTCGCGGGCCGCGGCTCGCGTCTCGACGACCGCGATCGTCTGCGGATGGCACTCCCGATCGACCAGGAAGACGTTGCGATTCCGTCTCACGCGAATCGACATCGCCATCGCCTCAGCCGCGGCGGTCGCCTCGTCAAGTAACGACGCGTTGGCGATCTCGAGACCGGTCAAGTCCGCGACCATCGTCTGGAATGCCAGCAACACCTCCATGCGACCTTGGGAGATCTCTGCTTGATACGGCGTATAGGCCGTATACCAACCGGGGTTCTCAAGGATGTTCCGCAGGATCACCGGTGGCGTGACACAACCGTAATAACCCATCCCGATGTAAGAGCGAAAAACCTCGTTCTGCCTGGCCATGGTCCGCAGCTCGGCGAGGACGTCCTGCTCCGAAGAGGTCGATGAGAGGTCCAACTCCTTCGTCGATTGGATCTCCGCAGGTACGGCAGCGGTGGTCAACTCATCCAGACTCGCGTACCCGAGCATCTCGAGCATCGAGTCGATGTCACCATCGCGCGGTCCGATGTGTCGGTCGGCGAACCGGTCCGGTGGCGGGATAGCCGTCATTTGGGTGAGGTGCCTAGCCGATGTGTTGTTGATACCCGTCGGCATCAAGGAGTCCATCGACGACGGATGGGTCGTCGACTCGCATGCGGATCATCCAACCATCGCCGTAGGGGTCAGTATTGACTATCTCCGGACGATCGTCGAGCGCAGCGTTCACTTCGGTGATCTCGCCACCAAACGGCGCGAACAAATCGGCCACCGTCTTGACCGCTTCGATCGTGCCTGCCGAATCGCCCTTGGCGACCGTGGCGCCGATCTCCGGCAACTCGAGAAACACGACATCGCCCAACTCTCCCTGGGCGTAGTCGGTGATCCCGATCGTGGCGACGCCGCTCTCACTATCGAACGCCACCCACTCGTGATCTTCCGAATAGCGCAAATCGTCGGGAATATTTGACATCGGGCTCTCCTGAAAAGTTTCGCGAGTGGGCAGGTGCGAGTGGGGAAACGTTAGCCGCCGGTTTTTTGACCGTCAACGAGCCCCGGGGCGGTCACATGCCGGTTTCCACCGCCACGAACGGCGTCGAGCAGGGCGCCCCGTCGGCGTAGCGGAGCTCGATCGCGATGGCCTCTCCGGGCGCCCCGACTCGCCACAGCGCCGCGCTCCGGGTCCCGTACCGCTCACCGTGCAGACACAACGCGTCGTCCCCGCCGAGGCCGTGGTCACCCAGTATCCGGGCCAGCCTCGACATCAACGACTCCGGCGCTTCTGACCCGGGCTGCGCGTCCCAAAGATCGGCCGCTCCGAGCAACTCGATCGCGCGCTGCGCCTTGGGCTCCGAAGCGGTGTCATCGATCGCCCGGTTGGTCACGATGTGGCACCCGGGCTCGAGCGCTCGCGCCGTCGCGAGACCATCGGCGTACTCCACCAGATGGGCTGTCTCCCCATCGGAAACAACCAGGTTGAAAGCATTGTAGAGCTCGTTCAACCCGATCAACCGGGCCACGACCTCCTGACTGTCAGCGCAACCGAGCAACTCGCGGCACAACAACCCTCGCGATCGCCGACCCTGGTCGATGCGATGGTGCTCGGCGTTCGTCAGCCCGACCCACAGACCCCCTTCGTTGGCGCCCATCCACGTGCCACCGGCCTCGTCGTCGCTCGGCGCCAGGAACCGAGGCCGATCACCTTGCCACGCCGGGGGTGACGCCGGACGTGCGTACGCCTCGTCCCGGTTCGTCGCTACAACGAAAGGTGCGTCGTAAAAAACGTGATGAAATGCGATCAGCGTACACACCGGAGTACTACGCCGACCTTTGGCCGATAATGAACTGGGTCACGTTGCGAAAATGCCGAGGATTGTTCTCCTCCTCCCACATCGTCGCCATGACCGCCTTTTTCGCCGCCTGCTGGCGCTCGGGTTCAAGCTGCGCAGTCGTAACGCCAGCCAATACGTCCCACGCCAAGTCGAAACTTTCAAAATCGAAGCCGAGCGTCTCGATCTCAACACGTGTCTCGATACCCGCATCCGCCAGTTGCTGCAGGAAAGCACTGGGATCAGCTAGTGAGCCGGGACCGACGCCGGCCACCGGTGGTGTAGCTGCGAAACTCCCGGCCGTCTCTTGGAAGCACACGATGTCACACTCGTCGGCACCGGCCCACACGGCTCCTACAAAACGCCCACCCGGCTTGAGCGCTCGCGCTATTTCCCGCGCGGCGCTCGCGCGATCGATGACATACATCAGGCTCAACGAAGCGAGCACTGCGTCGACCGAATCGTCCGGAATGGGTAAGGCCTCAGCACGACCTTCGCGCAAGCTCACGTTGGTGATACCCCGCACAGCCATGCCCCGCTGTGCCGCAGCCAACATTTCCGTACTGATATCCACACCGATTACTTCACCGTCGGGGCCGACGAGCGTGGCCGCGCGTTCCGCTACAGCCCCGGTTCCGGTTCCCAGATCTAGGACTCGTTCACCGGCCTTCAAGCCGGCGCGCGCAAGGATCGCGTCGACAACGGGTATGAAACGCGAATCGATTTCGCTCGGATAGACTTCGGACAGCCGATCCCACACGTCGACTTGCCACGCCAACCCCTCGCGTATGCGATCCTCTCCCAATTCTCCTCGTCTAATCGTCGTAGAGGCGATACTCGGCCCATGAGTCGCGCCGAGCCATGCGTCGGAATCCCGCGAAGATCAGCACACCGATCGCCAGGTGCAGCAACAACAGAGCTAAGGCGACGATCGAGAAGGAGTCTTCGAGCAGGGTCTTGAGGTAGATCGCCGAGTAGACGAGATACAACGCCCCCAACGTGAGCAGCGCGAACTTGCCGAACCTGGATGGTTTGCCGCGGCCGCGGACAGCCTGCCTGACGACCGCCGCGTTCTGGTGGATGGCAACAAACGGATCGTACACGCTGCGGTCGAGTGGGACGCCACATCGTTGACACGCCGCCTGGACGCCCGGCTGCAGGTGCCCACACTGATCGCAAAACGTCAACGCGGTGTCATCTTCCCATGACTCAGTGTTCATCGGGTCAATATACCTGCCAGGTGCTACGTTGTACGACTGCGAGCCACCGCTCTGTGCACGTCGATTGGGAGAGCCCATGAAAACCGTATTTCCAATTCTACTCGCGCTGGCGATGGTCGCGTTGATTACGACATCGGTCCGCGCACAACAAAGCTTTGACGACGCATTTGACACCGTAGTCGAAGCCTTTCTCGATCGTTATTTCGACTTCTACCCGACCGCCGCAATGGCGGCTGGGTTACACGAGTACGACGGCCGGCTCGGCGACCGAACCGCAACCGCAATTGAAGCCTACTTGACAGACATCGACGCGCTCGAGAGACAGCTCCTCGGGTATGAGCTCACGGAGCTCTCGCCGGATCAGCAGCTCGACCGCGTCGTCGTGCTGCGACAAATCGATCGCGATCAGTTCTGGCTGGAAGAGCTAGAGACCTGGCGCCAAAACCCGCGCTACTACTCCGGCCAGATGGATCTCTCGTTGCTCTTGTTGCTCGACTACGCTCCGCTCGAGACGCGCATGGTCTCGATCGTCGAGCGGCTCGAGCAGTTCCCAGGTCTGGTCGCAGCCGCGCGCGCCAACATCGACAACCCGCCGCGTCCTTTCCTCGAGACCGCGCTGATCACCTACCGCGGCTTGCCGGGTTTCCTGGAGAACGACCTCGTCGAGGCGCTGGCCTCGGTTGACGATCCGGAGCTCCAGCAACGCTTCCAGCGCGCGATGCGCCAGGCATCAGACGCGCTCAGCGACTACGCCCGCGAGCTCGAGACGCGTCTCAGCACTCCCCCCTTCGGCGAGTTTGCGATGGGCTCCGAGAGCTATCGGCGCATGAATGAGCAGCTCTCCGCGGTCGAGCTACCGCTCGACGAGTTAAAGGCGATCGGCCAGATAGAACTCGGCCGGTTGCAGAACCTCGCCTACGAGCTGGCGCTCGAGATCACCGGCGACGTCGAGAACCCAGACCGCGATGCGGTCGTGCTAGCGGCGTTTGACGCCATCGGTCAGGACCAACCCGCGGCCGAAGAGATCGTCGGCACCGCAGCCGATGTGATAGACGACCTGAGAGCATTTGTCGCCGACTCACAGATCGGGACGGTACTGCCCGGTGACGTGGAGGTTCGAGAGATCCCCGCGTTT
>CBDUCI010000181.1:0-5008 GCA_965365605.1 uncultured bacterium | reverse complement strand
ACGAGGCTAGCGTCTGGACGGGAAAGGGGTCGAGCTCAGACGGGGGCTCGACCAGCGGATGAAAGTGGATCCGAAGGCTCATCTCGAACCTCGGGGGCGTGCAGTGACACCGTCGGGTAATCGATCCGGTGGTGGTGAATCCCGCCCAATACAGAGACGAACTTGTCCTGCACTATGGCGAGATCCCGAAACGTCAGATCAGCCTCGTCGAGCTGATGCTCGTCGAGCTTCATATCCACGATGCGACGGACGGCTTTACGAAAGTTCTCCGGGGAGGGGTCGCTCACCACGCGGCATGCGGCTTCGACCGAGTCCGCGAGCATGACGACCGCGGTTTCCTTGGACCGTGGCCGCGGCCCGGGGTAAACGAAGTCGCTCGCCACCGGATGGTCTGCCCGTCCTTCCTGCTCCGCCTTATGCCAGAAATACGTCAGCCGGGTCGTACCGTGATGTTCGCGGATGAAATCGATGACGTCCTCTGGGAGGCCCGCGGCGGTCGCCATCTCGATGCCGTCGTGAACGTGACGCGACACGATGCGAGCGCTCGCCTCGGGGGTCAGCGAACTATGAGGGTTGACTCCACCACGTTGGTTCTCGGCGAAGTACTCGGGCCGCATCATTTTGCCGATATCGTGGTAGTAGGCACCGACGCGAGCCAGAAGCGAGTTGGCCCCGATCCCCTCGGTCGCCGCCTCGGCGAGGTTTCCGACGATGATCGAATGATGGTACGACCCCGGCGCCTGGAGCAGCAGCTCCTTGAGCAGCGGTCGATTGAGATCGGCGAGCTCGAGCAGCGTGAGATCGGTGGTCCGCCCCGACGCCCACTCCAGCACCGGCAGCAAACCCATAGCGAGGAAGACCGCCAAACCGGCACTCAGCGCACCCCAACCAAGGGCGGTGATGAACTCTCCCCAACCCCAGAATTGAGTTAGCCCCAGAGCGGCGATTGCGATCGCGTACCCCACGATGATGAACAACAGGCTCTCATAGAAGTGCGTCCTCCGACGAATGCGGCGCACGCTCCACGCACCTGACAGTCCAGCTACGATTCCAGTCCATAACAGAGGAAAACCGGAGTCGACCTGCGCGCTCAGATACACCGCCATGAAGAGCGTGAACGGTACGCTGAGCCGGGCGTTCCATAGGATCGCCACCATCACCGAACCGAATGCGATCGGCGCTGCATACACGGGGATCGCCTCGACGCGATCGAACACCGCCGTCAATCCAGCCACCAGCGCCCAAATCATCGTCAGTACGCCGACAGCGCGATAATCTCCAAAGACGTCCGCCCGGTACATGAACAAAAAGAAACCAAACAAGCACAGCAGCACGACGCCAAGGAAAACCGATCCGAGTGCCGCGCGGACATCGTCCACGGTGAAGCCTCCGCGGCGACGGCTGAGCTCGTCTGAAAGGCTGCGTAGTTGCTCGGCCTGCTCCGGGGTCACGCGGGTGTGCTCGGCGACGATCAACTCGCCTTCAAGTACTTCGCTCTTGACG
Source organism: uncultured bacterium (assembly GCA_965365605.1). Classification (GTDB taxonomy): domain Bacteria; phylum Gemmatimonadota; class Gemmatimonadetes; order JACCXV01; family JAHWKZ01; genus CAMYLR01. The sequence continues at coordinate 3,505 of CBDUCI010000181.1, read as the reverse complement.
GGACTCACCGTTCGCCGCGCTTCTGTGCGACGTAGAGCAGTCAGCGACGGATGGGGTTCAAGATTCGCGGGCATGACAGCCGGCAACAACTGATCGGCGATCCGTTGGATCGCAGCGTCATCGATCGGTGACAATCGTCTCAACGCTGGGATCTCGGCACCGGCTCGCAGAGCCACGATCTCCGATCGCGGTACTACTGCCTCGCTGCCGTCGGGTCGGAGTACCGAGATCTGCGTGCCCGGGATGCGGCCCAGATCATCAGCCTGCAACATGAAGTGCTCCACGTAAACCGCGGGCAGTATCTGTCGCGCCAGCGAGCGGATCTCCGCGCGGATGCGGGCGTCGGTCAATCCCCTCTGCTCAGCCGGTCGCAACCCGATGCTACGGCCGTTGATCCGGTTGAGTTGAGCCAGCTGGGCTGGATTCAGGGAGTCGACTTCAAACCGGCTCAGATAGGCATCGATCTCGGCCACGGCCGAGTCCGCCAGCGCCGGCTCGTGTGAGAAGACCGGCGGGACCGAGATCGCCGCCCGTTCCTGCAACTCCTCCAATTCGCTTTCATCTCGAAGCACTGGAAAGTCGAACGGCGCCAACACATCTTCGGAAGCTACTACCCCAACCCGTACGACAGGCACTTCGTAGCCGCTCTCGGGTGGAAACAGGATCAGCGTCAGCAAAGCGATAACCATTACAAGGCCCAGCCGGAACGCGAGTCCACGTGGAGACTCGGGATCGCGACCCGCCTTCCATCCATCGCGGAGCAGACTCAGTCGGCGAACGAGACGGTTCCAGCGACTGGCGTTCACACTTCACGCTCCGGGTCGGGTGGCACCAACTTCTCGTAGGCGGTGAGGATCTTTTGGACGAGTGCGTGTCGGACCACGTCTTGCGCGGTCAGATAGACAAACTCGATCCCGTCGATGCCGGTCAGGATACGTTCGATCTGGAGCAAACCCGAGAACTCCGCCGGCGGCAGATCAATCTGGGTCTTATCGCCAGTGATAACGGCTCTGGAGTTGAGCCCGAGCCGCGTGAGAAACATCTTCATCTGACGAGTGGTCGCGTTTTGCGCTTCGTCGAGAATCACGAACGCATCCGCCAACGTTCGGCCACGCATGTACGCCAACGGCGCGATCTCGATCACACGGGTTTCGATGTAGCGACGCACCCGATCTCCTGGGAGCATGTCTTCGAGCGCATCGTAAAGCGGTCGGAGATACGGATCTACCTTCTCTTGCAGGTCACCCGGCAGAAAACCGAGCGTCTCACCGGCTTCCACCGCTGGCCTCGCGAGGATGATGCGACGAACAGCGCGCCGCTGAAGCGCGTCGATCGCCATAGCCACCGCCAAGTACGTCTTGCCGGTACCCGCTGGGCCGATCGAAACGACGATGTCGTTCTCGTTGATCGCCGCCAGGTAGGCTTCCTGTCCGGCGGTCTTCGGTCGAATGATCTTCTGGGTGCCACGAATCGCCACCCGCTCGGCACCCGAGGAAGACGGGAGTTCCACCGCGCCGGCCTCCAACCGATCATACAGACGGCGGATGTCCTGCACGTCGAAGCCAGCACCAGTCTGGACCAACTCGATCAAGTGTTCGACCAGTCCGGTCGCACGTGCCACGGCGCGGTCACCACCACGGACGCGCAACTCGCCCTCGCGAACGACCATGCGCGTTCCGCTCAGGTTCTCGATCAGCTTTAGGTTTTTGTCTTGTGTTCCGAATAGCGCCAGCTGATCGACGCCGTCGAGCCGAATAGCGTGGCTGCGGGAAGAGGCTTCGATAACCACAACTAGATAGATAGTTTAGCCAGCGCTCTCCCGTCTCGTCAAGCCGACGGATCGACCGGCTCGACACGGATGTGCAGATCGGCGAGGTCGTCCTCATCCGGGGCGGACGGCGCCCCCTCCAGTAATGCACTGGCGCTGGTGGTCTTTGGGAACGCGATGACCTCACGCAGGCTCGTGGCGCCCGCGAACAGCATCGCGATCCGGTCTAGTCCGAGCGCGATTCCGCCGTGTGGTGGTGCGCCGTGCTCTAACGCTTCGAGAAGGAAGCCGAACTTCTCCTCGGCTTCTGCCAGGTCGATGCCCAGCATCGCAAAGGCGCGTTCCTGCACTGCGCGCTGGTGAATACGAATCGATCCGCTACCGAGCTCATAGCCGTTGAGAACCAAATCGTACGCTTCGGACTCGATCCTGAGCGGGTCGGATGCGTCCAGCGCCGCCAACCCACCCCGAGGCGCGGTAAAGGGATGATGGCTGGGCTCGAGCTTCCCATCGTCGCCGCGCTCGAACAGTGGAAAATCGACGACCCACAACAGTCGCCATGCAGATCGGTCGTCGTGCCAATCACGTTCGGCGGCGACGCGAAGCCGCAGTTCCCCGAGCGCCTGTTGGGCCACGCGCTTTCGATCCGCCACGACGAGCAACAGATCACCGGCTTCGACGTTCGCGATCTCGCCGGCACGATCCCAATGCGCACTGTCGACGAACTTGTCGACGGCGGTTCGCCAACCATCGGTCCGACAGCGAGCCCACACGACTCCCTTTGCGCCTGCCCCGCGTGCGACCTCGGTCCAGCGATCGATGGTGCCGCGACTCTCTTCGCCGGCTGCGGGGACCCGCAGCCCGACCAACCGTCCACCCTCAGCGATGACATCGTCGAACACGCGGAAGCCCGTTTCACTGAACGCATCCGTTACGTCAGCCAGTTCCTGTGTGATCCTGAGGTCGGGCTTGTCGGTTCCAAAGCGGGCCATCGCTTCGTCGTAGGTCAATGTCGGAATCTCGCCGAGATCGTGACCCAGGCATGACTCGAACAGGTGACGGAAAAGCCCGCTAACGACGGCGATGACGTCCTCGGCACCGACAAACGACATCTCGAGATCGATTTGGGAAAACTCGGGTTGGCGGTCGGCGCGCAAGTCCTCGTCCCGGAAACATCGCGCGAGTTGGTAGTAGCGATCGTATCCCGCGACCATGAGGAGCTGCTTGTACAGCTGTGGTGACTGCGGCAGGGCGTAGAACTTCCCTGGTTGCACTCGTGACGGGACCAGGAAGTCCCGCGCACCCTCCGGAGTGCGGCGCGTCAGTATCGGGGTCTCGATCTCCCAGAAGTCGAGTCCGTCCAGGTAGCGTCGCGTCTCGATGGTGATTTTGTGGCGCAGGCCAAGCGCTTGGGTTGGGATCAACCTGCGCAGCTCGACATAGCGGTGGCGTAGACGCACCTCTTCGGCTACTTCGCCACTGCCCTCTTTCTCCACGTCTACTGGAAACGGTGGTGTCGTTGACTCGTTGAGCAAGCGACACGCGACGACGTCGACCTCGATTTTCCCGGTCTCCATCTCGGGGTTGATACTCTCTGGAGGGCGAGCAAGAACCTTCCCCTCGACCGCCACCACGTCCTCCGCCCTCAGCTTCTCGAGCACCTGGTGCACTGTGCTCCCGGCTGAGCCAGCCGAGGTCAGCGCCTCGCCGACATTCCCACGGCCCTGCAGCAAATCC
>CBDUCI010000180.1:0-5032 GCA_965365605.1 uncultured bacterium | reverse complement strand
TCGACTGGCCGACCGCTACGGTGCCGGTCGGTTACGCCCGGTCCGCCGACGAAGTCGTCGGTAGGGGATTGATCACGACGGTGAGCGCAGGCGAGCCGTTGCTCACCTCCAAGCTGGCCAGCAAGGAAGCTGGTGGAGGGTTGCCGATCGTCATTCCCGAGGGGATGCGCGCGGTGAGCGTCAAAGTTGACGAGGTGATCGGCGTGGCGGGTTTCGTCTTGCCGGGTACTCGAGTCGACGTTCTGGTGACGCTCAACCCGAGTGCCGAGCCCGAGTTGGCGGCGACGCGGGTCATCCTGCAGAACGTCCAGACTCTGGCCGCCGGTCAGACGATTCAGCGCGACCAGGACGGAACGCCACAAACGGTCACCGTGATCACCTTGTTGGTCACGCCGGACCAGGCGCAGAAGCTGACGCTTGCCTCGACCAAAGGGCGGATCCAGTTGGCGCTGCGCAACACGCTCGACATGGAAGAGGTCGATACGACGGCGATCCGAGCCGGGAATCTGATCCAGAAGGCCGACCGGCCGGTGGTCAAGAGGACCGCAACACGTCGACCGCGGCCACAGGTAGAGGTGTACAACGGTGCGAAGCGCAGCGTGACCACGTTCTAATGACACGAGGAGAGAACATGCCCGACTGCCAACGGAACGAGAGCTTATTGAGGAACTCGCGCGGTGCGTCCATGGTTCTCATGGCGATCACCATGGTTGCGCTCTTGTCGGCGACCGCGCTCGCGATCGATATCGGGATGTTGTTGAACGCTCGCACCGAGGCCCAACGGGCCGCTGACGCGGCTGCATTGGCCGGCGCCGGGTCGCTGATCGTGTTTCCCCCATCCGCTTATCCCGACGCAGAAGCAAGGGCCGAGAACAAGGCGATCGAATACGGAGCCCGAAATACCGTTACCGAGATACCTGTCACTCTCCTTCCGGAGGATGTCGATGTCGACCTGGCGCTGAATCGGGTCACGGTGACGGTCCGCCGGATCGATGATCGTGGAAACGCGGTCGCCACCTGGTTCGCCCGCGTCTTTGGCGTGAACGAGGTCGATATCGAAGCCCGCGCAGCGGCTGAAGCACAGCCGAGCGGGTCGGCCCGGTGCGTCAAGCCGTTCACGATCCCCGACTTCTACTTCGACGTCAATGGCAACGGCGAGTGGGACGAGGGGATTGACCAGTATGACCCGGCTGTGCACGGCTACGGGTCGAGCTGGCGCAACCCCGGTCAGCCCGGTGACGACGGTTTGGGGTACATCAACGACTTGGGCCGCCAGATCAACATCAAAGAGGGTGGGCCCGGGCTCGCCAAGCCGGGGTGGACCCAACCGTGGGACATCCCGCACGTCGATGGCAGTCCCGCGACCGGTGGTCACAACTACGAGGAGAACATCGCGACTTGCAACCCGTACACCGTTTCAATCGGCGAGAAGTACCTCATCGAGAACGGCAACATGTGGGGGCCGACCGTTCACGGGGCGAAGGACCTGATGGATCTGGACGAGGATGCGTTCTGGAATCCGAGCACCAACGAGGTCGAGAACAGCATAGCCAATCCGTGGGAAGCCAGCCCGCGGATCGGCGTCGTACCCACGCATCACCCCGGACGCGTGTTCGAGCCGGGGAAGAAAGAGATCGAGTTTACGAACTTTATCGCCATGTACTTCCAAGACGTAGAGGGATACGGTCAGAACCAGGAGGTCGTCGTCCGGGTCATGTACCCGACCGGCATTACGGGTGGCGAAACGGTTGCCCCGAACCTCCAATCGGTTGTGTTGGTCGAGTAGGGGCACGGAATGCGAAGACTGTCAGGAGGCAGGCCAAAGGGAGATGGAGAGTATGCGTAGTAGCAAATGGGGCGCGAACACTATGAGGGACACACGCGGCGTGTCGATCGTCTTCGTGGCGATCACGATCGTGGCCTCGATGGCGGCCGTGGCGCTGGCGATCGACATCGGCATGCTGCTGAACGCTAGGACCGAGGCCCAGCGGGCGGCCGACTCGGCCGCGCTGGCCGGCGCGGGTTGGCTCATACCCAACCCCAACGACGATGTCGGGGCAGAGGCCGAAGCGATCAACTACGGGGCGATGAACACGGTTACGGACGTTCCGGTCGCGTTGTTGCCCCAAGACGTCGACGTTGACCTACCGCAACAAAAGGTCACCGTCACGGTGCGTCGGAGGGCGGACCGAGGCACGGCCGTGCCCACGTGGTTCGCGAGAGTCTTTGGCGTTAACCAGGTCGATGTCGAGGCTCGGGCGGCGGCCCAGGTTCTACCGGCTGGGTCAGCCACGTGTCTAAAGCCGTTTGCGATCCCGGATGCGTTCGACGACGTCAACGGAAACGGGGTCTTCGACTTTGGAGTCGATAACTACGACCCGGCGATCCACGGTTATGGAAGCGATTGGAGGGACTCTGGAAACCCGGGAGACGATGGGCTCGGCTACGTGGAGGACTTTGGCCGCACGGCAAACCTCAAGCAGGGTGGCCCGTCCGACCCGCCGCAACCGGGATGGTACTACCCGTGGGATATCCCACAGGTCGACGGCAGCCCGGCGACCGGTGGTGACAAGTACCGCTGGAACATCGCCAATTGCAATCCCAGCGTGGTTACCGTTGGCGACGAGTACTGGATCGAGAACGGAAATATGATCGGTCCCACCGCTCAGGGCGTGCTCAACCTGATCGCTCAAGATCCGGATGCGTACTGGGATCCGGTCAGCAATACCGTTGAGAACAGCAATCGGGCCCCCAACTGGGAGTCGAGCCCCCGCGTCGGCATCGTGCCGGTGTGGCACCCCGGCCGTCCGTTCGATCCCGGCAAGGAGCCGATCGTGTTTACGAACTTTATCGCGATGTTCTTCGAAAGCGTGACCGGCACCGGCCAAGAGCAGGAGGTCAATATCCGAATCATGTATGCGACCGGTGTCCCCGGTGGTGGTGCTCCGGCCGCTGCCAACAAGATCGTCCAGCTGGTTGAATAACCCCCGGTAAGGAGTCAAGTGGCAAGAGAAAAGAAGCCCGACGCGCCGATCACCAGCGCGATTATCTCGACCGACGAGGAGTTCCGGACCACGTTCCGCGAGGCGGCGGCCGAGGCCGGCTTGGAGGTCGTGCTCGATCTGCCGGTCCCGATCCCCGACGTCAGCGAGGGTCATACCCGCGACCTCAAAAAACGGGCACCCGACCTGATCTTCGTGGATTTGGCCGACGAGCCGGACCTGGGGTGCGAGCTGACGCAGGTCATTACCGACGCCGGGATCGGCCGTCGGCTGATCGGCGTCGGTCCACTGCAGTCTCCCGAGTTCCTCCTGACTGCGATGCAGTCGGGGATCGCCGACTACCTGAGCAAGCCGGTCACCGCGGACCAGATCGTTGCCGCGGTCGAACGCTCGCGCCGCGCGCTCGCCCCGCGTGAAACAGCCGAGCACCACGGAGAGCTGTACGCGTTTTTCAGCCCCAAGGGCGGCGGTGGGGCGACGACGATCGCCACCAATCTGGCGATCCAGCTGCACCGGTTGACGGGGCGCCGAACGGCACTCGTCGATCTCGATCTCGAGCTTGGTGGGGCAGCGCTCTTTCTCGCGCTCGAGCCCCGCTACAGCCTCATCGACCTGGCCGGGAACCTGCACCGCGTCGACAAAGACCTGCTCAACTCCTATATGGCGACCCACGAGTCGGGCATTGACCTGCTGTCGGCGCCCTACGATCCGCGCAAGGCTGAGGCGGTCTCGGATCAGCAGGTGACCGAGATCCTGAAGTTTCTCAAGCGCCACTACGATTACGTGATCGTCGATTGCCCGAAGGCGCTCACGAGTCGGACAGTGCGAGCCTTCGAGCAAGCCGACGGCGTGTACATCGTGTCCCAGGTCGATGTGCCGTCGATCCAGAACATGCAGCGTTCTCAACCACTGCTTACCCATATGAGCCGGGGTCGGCCGGTACGGTTGGTCGTCAACCGGTACGATCCCAACTGCGAAATCACGATCGACGATCTCGAGCATTCCGTCGAGATGGAAGTCTTTTGGACGGTAGCCAACGACTACGAGTCGGTATCGTACTCGACCAATTCCGGCAAGCCACTGATCATGCGGCCGGGATCGGTGTGCGCACGTGAGCTCGAGGGGTTGGCGGCCCGCATCGCTGGCGTCACCGGTGGATCCGACTCGAAGAGCCGGATCCTGGGCTCCGTCTTTGGGCGGCTCCGTGGCCGCCTCGGATCTTCCCCCGGATCGAAGACATCAGAAGCGTACTTAATGCCGCCGACCGCGGCTGAAAGTGAGGGATCATGAACCGACGGCAAGATCCGTACGCCGTCCCCCTCTTCGATCACGAGGGTCAGAATGGGGTTGGGGGAATGGAACCCCTGCCCGTTCGCCACGAAGAAGAGACGGGTGACGCGATAGAGATCAAGAGCCGAATCCACCGACGGCTGTTGGAACGGCTCAACCTTTCGAACCTCGAGGCGTACGCACGCGACGAGGTCGTAGTCGAGATCCGGAAGGTGGTCCACGACCTGCTGGACGAAGAGTCGACCCCGCTGAACTACGACGAGCGGGAATCGCTGATCGAACAGGTCATCGACGAGATCTTCGGGCTGGGTCCACTCGAGCCACTCGTCAACGATCCGACGATCTCGGACATCCTCGTCAACACCTATCGCCAGGTGTACGTGGAACGCGACGGGCGCCTGGAGAAAACCGAAGTTCGGTTTAAGGACGACCGCCATCTGATGCAGGTCATAGACCGGATCGTGTCGGCGGTCGGGCGGCGGATCGACGACTCGAGCCCGATGGTCGACGCACGGTTGGCCGATGGCTCGCGCGTCAACGCGGTGATCCCCCCGCTGGCGATCGACGGACCCCACTTGTCGATCCGTAAGTTCAAGAAGGACGCGTTGTCAGCCGAGGATCTGCTGCGCTTTGAGACGGTGACGCCTGAGATGCTCGAGCTACTTCAAGGCATCGTCAAAGCACGGCTCAACGTGTTGATCTCGGGCGGTACGGGTGCCGGTAAGACCACGCTGCTGAAC
>CBDUCI010000179.1:0-5126 GCA_965365605.1 uncultured bacterium | reverse complement strand
GCTTCAGTTGTCACCCCCAAAAAAAAGAAGGTGTACCGGTCGGCACACCTTCGAATCCCTACGGAGGGACGTTCGAACCCCCCTCGGATGGCGGCTTCGACAGCCCATCCAGGCCGTTGAACACCCCTCTTTCGCCGCCCTATAGCGGTCGCACACGACTATCTGACTCATGCGCCACATCTGAGGAAACTTACGTTGATCCACGCGACTCGTCCAGCACATGCGGGACGAACGAGCTATCTTGGTTCACGGACGGTTGTCATGCATTCCAAGCTCATCCTCTTGGCGATCGCTTTCCTCGCTTGTGACAGTGATGGCGGGTTCTCACCGAGGGCATCGGCGCCTGGCGGCCTGCGTGTGAGCGGCGAATGGACCGAAACGCGTGGGGTCCGAGAAAACAGCTGTTCAACGCGTCTACCCAAGATCGCCTCTCAGCACATCTCGATTCTGGAGACCGATGGCTCACTCACCGTTCTCACAAAAACAGGCCGTGAGCGCTTGGGAACGATCAACATCGAGACCGGCGAATTCGAGCTTGGCACATTCATCGAGATCGCGGGTGAGCCATGGCCGGGGACACAGCGGGGCCGGTTCTTTTCGGCCGACAGCTACGGGGCTCGGACGTTCGTGAACCTCCTTGACACGGCGACCGAGGCCGCGGATTCTTGCCGCGTGGTAACGTCCGATGTGGGCCAGAAAGGAACGCTGTCGATAACGGAGGAAGTCGAGAACGGAGGAGACCTCGACGCGATCTCAACTCAAAGAGCGCTTCCGGGACCGGTCGATCGGACGCCAGCCCGTTTGAAGGGCCGGTAACCTTCTATCCCTGACCAGGGATTGGGGGTAGCTCCATCGGCGCCGAATCTTCAGCCTCTTCGAGAGTGTAGATCCGCCTCGTTCCGAACCCCTTGACCTCCACGTCGCCCCGATCGGTGAAATGGAAATCGGATTTGATCAGATCATGCATCTGGTCGCAGAGGGTGATCTGCATCGGGCCTGAGAGCGCCTCCATACGGGCAGCGAGGTTCACGCCGGGGCCAAAGATGTCGTAGACGTACTTCTGAATCCCCACCATTGAGCCGATCAACGCGCCGGTATTGATCCCGATCCGACAACGCCATTGTTCTTGATGCTGCGAATTTCGTCGCTTTAGGTATCGGACGAATAGGAGAGCGACCCGGGCGACGTTCTGAGCGTGGTCCATAACCGCTTCGGGAACCCCGCTCACAGCGACGTAGGCATCACCAACCGTCTTGATCCGCTCGCAGTTATGTCGCTCGACGATAAAGTCAAAAGCGGTGAAGATCTCGTTGAGCTCCGAGATCAGCCCCGTGGGATCCTGTGCGATCGTCATCTCCGTGAAGTCGACAAAATCGAGCATCAGAACCGAGGCCGACTCGAAACGCTGTGGGGTCGCCACGCCGAAGGATTCGATCTCCTCGTAAACCTTCCTCGGCATGATATTGAGCAAGAGTTTCTCGGCGCGCTCTTTCTCCCGCTGCAGCGTACGGTTCTGTTTTTCCACCATCTTCGAATACGATTCGATCATGTACTCGAGTTCTTTGATCTTGGAAACGTTCTGACATTCAACGATCAAGTGGTGAACATCCTCGTCGGCAGGCATCGTCACAACGAGGGCGATCGATACCTCGCGCCGCCCGAAGCGAACCTTGGTCTCGGTCGCGTACGGACGACCTTTGTCCGTGCGGCCGCGCAACTGCCCGACGTCAATATCGGGAAACAGATCGGTGACAACGGTTGATCGATCCTCGACGTTAGAGAACCATTCACCGAAGCGTTTGTTATGAAAGACGATCGCGAGCGATTCGGGATCGAGGATGGCGAGGCCAACCGCTGTCGACTCGAGCAACATCTCGTTGAAGCGGTCGAGATTGAGCTCGCTCGCGCCCTGATTGTCGCTGTCTTCAGTCATGCATCCTGGCTGACGATCCAAGGCTTCCGGCTCTTGAGATCTCTGATGATGAACTGAATGTCGTTTGGACTGAACTCAAAGTCCTCGAGTGTTTCCTCAAACAGCATCATGACTTCGCCGAACGCCTCATCGGTGATGTTGAGGTGTTCGTGAAGTTGTTGCAGTTGCTCATTCGTGTAGCTGGCAGGACCGCCCATAACCTGAGACACGAACTTCGTCTGATGGTCGATCAGCCGACGCATGTCGACATTCTCGAAGTAGGGCCCACTCACATCGGAGTCGAGCAACTTATCGTAGAGAGACATGACGATCTTGCTGACGCTGGCGAACCCCCCGTACCGCTCGAACATCGTTCCGGCCATGAAACACTCCTGAAAACTTCTGATGGATTTGCGAATCTGGATAGTACTGGAATCGTCCCATTGGGGCTACGGCATGAAACCCACCAGCCGCCACATCTCTGCGCTATCGTAGATCCGGCCCTTGGAGATGACCGTCCGCACGCTGCGGATGTTGCTGATGTCTGCCAGCGGGTCGTGATCCAGTATGATAAGATCAGCCCTCTTTCCCACCTCGATCGTGCCCGCTTCGCCCTCGAGCCCCATCGCCGCGGCAGCGTCAAACGTAGCCGCGTGAAGCGCCTCCAGAGGCGTGAACCCGGCCCCCTCCACGTACAGCTCCAGCTCGCGGTAGAGCGAGTGTCCTGGGACCGCCATGTCGGTACCGGCCACGATCACGACACCCGCGTCGTGCAGGGCCTTGACCATTGCCAGTCGTCGTTCGAGCGCTTCTCGGGCCGCCCCGGACTCTTGCGGCGAGATCCCGATGCCCTCGAGAGGCCCGGCGAGCTCCGGCGCCACCCGTGCCGCACCCGGCTCGAACGAGGCGATTGGAACGTCAGTCGACCTCCCGTGCAACTCGTACAGTGCGATCGTCGGATCGACCACGATATGGTTGTCTGCCAGCCACTCGATGACACGCGCGCCTTCGGGTGACTCAGGGCCGACGGGCACCGGGTCCCCGTCGACCTCGGCGTGCCGCACCATTACGGCCTCGACAAAACTGATGTGGTTAATCTGATCCATGCCGGCCTCGGTAGCGCTGAACAGATCCATACCCTGAGGGATGTGGCCGGTCACGCTCATCCCCATAGCGTGCGCTTGCTCCGTGATGGCTGAAACGAGGTCGGGCTTGACGAAGCTGTAGATCTTTATCTGTTCGAACCCGGCTTCGTGATAGCTCCGTACCAGCGCTTTCGCCTCTTCCACGGTCGCAACTTCGTCTCCGAAGATGACGCCAGCGACGAGGATCCGCGGGGCGGGACCGAGGCCGGACGCGCTGGCATCGCGCATCGAGCGCACAAAATCGACGTCGTTGCCTACGTCGCGCACACTCGTGATGCCGGCTGCTAGGTAGACCGGTCCCCACTCCACCTGTGCCAGGTGCGCGTGCATATCCCACAACCCCGGCGCTACGGTCTGTCCGTCGAGCTCCATCACGCGAGCCCCGGCGGGGACGACCACCTCGTGCCGGCTGCCGACCGCCTCGATCCAACCCTCACGCACCAGGACAACCCCATTCTCCAGCGCCTTATCGCTGACACCCGTAATGACCCGACCGCCCACGAGGGCCAGTGGTCGATCGCCAAGCGGTTCGCCCGGCGCCAGTTGACCCAGCCGATCGAGACCGTCCTGTGCGGCGCGTGCTACGAACCAATCGAGCGCCTCCTCGTAACCCACGCGGATCGCCTCGAACTGATCCCCCTCACCGTCGATCGTAACGGCGGCGATCAGCGTCCCGGTCGTGTCGGCCCATACCGTTTCGTGACCCCAGATGAGGCCGCCGACACTGAAGCGATCGAGCAACCGATCGCCATCGCCAACCGCCACGCGGTCTCGCCCGCGAGGCTCGATCGTTACCATGCGGGTGGGGAGTACCTGCAACCGCTCGGGTCGACCGTGCGCTTCCCAGTATCGCAGCAAAGCCATCTGAATCACGATCGGCGCATATCCGGCGACAGTGAAATACCGCTCCGGCACTTCGATCTCGCGATCTTGACCTCCGTCCTCTACACGAGCTCGACCCTCGAAGACATCGACCTCGAGATCGATCGCTACATGGCGCGCGATCTTGCCCGCGACAGTCAATTTTGACGGTGTGTAATCGGTGCCCGTTACCAGCTCACCAGAGAGACGGACGGGTGTTCCGCGATCGGTGAACTCGAAATCGATCTCGGTGAGCAGATCGTCCCCTTGCCGAACGATCTGGTACTGCTCCATCCCTACGGCACGACCGACCCAGTAAAGGCGGAACGAATCCCGCTCGACCACTGCACGCGCTTCATGCTGTGCTTGGAGCGGCGGCACGCACACCCACCCGGTGAGCGAGAGAACCGCTACGAGCCCGGCCCTCGAAAGAGGCACGGTAGCGGTCATCCCGTCCCTACATGTCAGCCGGTTGATCCGTATTCCAGATATTCCGGAGAATCAGCCACGATCCATCAGACTGGCGTTCCCAGATAGCCATCCACTTCCCGACGCCCGATATCGCATCCCCCTCTTCGGGTGTGATGCTCAAGGTGTACCGGCCCCAGCCTACCGCGAGGTCGCCGGACACCCGAACGCCTTCAACCACGTTGTCGACGTCGACATCACCGAGATCGAAGAGATTCGTTTGCCAATGGTTACGGACCATCTCTGCGCCCTCCTGGGGCGGCGCGTTGGGGGGCATCGAGGCTGGTGTGGCGGCAAACAGCGAAAGGAGCTCGTCAACGTCTTCGGCGTTCACCGCTACGTCGAACTCTTCCACCAAATCGTCGAACACCTGTTTCGCCTCCGCCGGTGACATTTCGGGCTCGGGGGGCGCCTGCGCCTGTTCGGCAGGCTGGCAGGCGAGACTCAAAGCCAGGACGCTCAAAGCTGGCACCATTACGGACATTCTCATGCGGTACCTCCTGATCGGGATCACTTCATGCAAAGGGCTGGATACGTCTCAGCGTAGCCAACGCGTGGTGGGCGGTGAGGGACTCGAACCCCCGACCTCCTGCATGTGAGGCAGGCGCTCTAACCAGCTGAGCTAGCCGCCCAACTCTATTCCGGTAGGCCTCTTACAGGACTGAAGCTAGCCCAGGGCCAAAACCCGGTCAACGCCGTCAGGAGTCGCCGGGCGGAGCTGTGGGTAGGACCGGAACAAA
>CBDUCI010000178.1:0-5158 GCA_965365605.1 uncultured bacterium | reverse complement strand
CCTCGACGAGTACCCCGGCATCGGTCAGATGGTTGAACATCGTGGATTTCCCGGCGTTGGTGTAGCCGACCAGCGACACCATCGGTAGGCGGGACTTGCGTCTCGCCTTGGTCCTGGTGTCGTGGGACCTTGCGATGTGCTTGAGTTCCCGTTCCAGCTTGGCGATGCGGTCGAGGATGCGCCGCCGATCGGTCTCCAACTGGGTTTCGCCGGGGCCGCGGGTCCCGATCCCACCCCCGAGGCGGCTCATTTCGCGACCGCGTTTGGGGCTGGGGCGGAGAGCGCTGGGAGCTTGGCATCGATTTCCGGACGTGCGGACTCGAGCCACGGGGGAAGGACGAGTTTCTCGCCAAGGTGAGCGAGCTCCTCGTCGGCGGTGAAGCCCGGCCCGTCGGTGGCGAGCTCGAGGAGGACGCCACCCGGTTCCTTGAAGTAGACGGAGTGGAACCAGAAGCGGTCGATCACCGGAGTCGGTGTCACGTGCTTCTCAACCTGGGAGCGGACGTCGAGTAGCTCGGCGTCGTCCTCGACTTGGAAAGCGAGGTGGTGAATCGATCCGACTCCCCAGGCTCCACGCCGGTCCATCGGGGCTTCGGTGAGGTCGAGCCACTTCCCGGAGCAACCGTCGTCGAGCACCCAACGCTCCCAGCCATGCTCGGATGCCTGTCGCCGGAACCCCAGGGCTTTCTCGAGAAAGCTCGTCGTGCCGCGTAGATCCCGCTCGCGCAGCCGGGCCCCGTCGAGGCCGCGGATCTGACGCTCGGGCGTGACCTCGCTCTCTTCCCACGGAGTGAACGATCGACGGACGGCGGACTCGCTTTCGACGAGGGCGACGTGTATGCCGTGTGGATCCTGGAAGGGCAGGGTCCGCTCGCCGAAACGAGCGGTGACCTCGCCGACCGGAGCTCCATAATGCTCGAGCCTCGCGAACCAGTAATCCAGTGTGCCGGGCGGCACCGCGAGAGAAACCTCCGGCGCTGTGCCGTGGCCGCGACGTGGCGGTGCGAGTTGTGGCCATGGGAAGAATGTCAGGTCCGTCCCCGGGCGCCCTTCGGCGTCGGCGTAGAAGAGGTGATATGTGCCGGGATCGTCCTGGTTGACGCTCTTCTTGACCAGGCGCATACCGAGCACGCCGGCGTAGAAATCGAGATTCTCCTGCGCCGGGCCCGAGATGGCGGTGACGTGGTGGAGCCCGTGAACGCTCTTCATAGTTGTCCTTCCGGTTCGACGTTGGCCGACGGTGCCCGTTTCGGGAGCTTACTCGTTACTGCTGGCGAGTGCGAAATAGCTCGTCATGAGGCTCCGGGCTATTGAAGCAGCCGGGCTCAAGGTAGACGTTCAATTTGAGTAGTACGCTGGCGACGGCAACGCGTCCTCATGGATAGGATCCGCGCCACTTGACGGGATAGTCCTCCTTACTATGGCTGCGATCACGCTATCAATAAGCGGCTATCGCGGTGGGAGTGGCTAGTCCCGGGCGCCCTGCCTTCTTTCGTTGCTGTGTGAGCGAGCAGATCCCACCAGTGCCAACAACAGTGACAAAATGCTTGGTTGGGCTTAGGGCTAGGCGTCGAAACAGACGTGCACTTTGTTGCCAGCTGGCGTCAGCGATTGCCAGTTGACGGTCGCCCGCTGCTTGACATGCAGGAGGTCACTGGTTCGAATCCAGTGCCGCCCACCACTGTTCCCTATGAAAGCCGGATATTCTACGCGGCCCGACGCTCACAAAGCAGATTTATCCGCTCAGTCGAGGAACCAGTTCAGCGACGAGTCAATGATCGGGTCGGGAACCGAGTGACCGCCACCAAATTCAACAAAGGTCACGTCGTAGCCGCTGTCACGTAGACGGGGAACGGTGGAGTCTCGAGTGTTGCTCACTGGGAGCACGGGATCGCTCGTGCCGTGTGATATGTAGATGCGTGGTCTACCGGTGAGTGGACCTAGGGCTACTCGGATGCCGGGAGAGTAGGCCACGATGTGGCTGAAAAGGTCCCCGTTGACGGGGCCCAGGGATACGGCGTAGGTCGCGCCGTCCGAAAAGCCGGCCAGAACCAGGCGGGTGGGGTCGACCCTCAGCCGGTCGAAGGTGTGCTGTAACGCGAGGTCGAGTAACCTGGCATCGGGTCCGACGGCGCCGGAGGTGATCAGGTCCCACGTCCGGGCGCTAGAATCGATGGCGAGAAGGATCATGCCCCGCTCTTCAGCCCGCCGGTAATAAGCTGCCCAGTCACCGGCGGTTCCACTACCGCCGTGCAAGCCAACGAAAAGGGGTGCCGGCGTGTCAGGGGAGTAGCTCTCCGGTACGTACAGGAGTCCGTCGCCAGAGTTCCCAAACCCGAGTTGCGACAGTCCAACCGTGGGTTCTTGGGTCGGGATGCCAGGGCGAGCGGTAAGTCGACTTGGGTTCGGGGGAGTCGGGCGGGGTCTGGTCGGCGACCCGGATGAATCTCCACAGCCCGGAATCGCAAAAACTACCAGAGCGCAGCCGGTGGCTCGGAGAAAATCGCGGCGTGACACAACGGCCGACAGTCGCGGAATATTACTGGAGTCCACTTCCACAGAACGTCGGCCGCTCAGCTTCGGTTTGTGCGCGGGACGCGTAAGGTCACCGGCACCCTGGGTTCCTGTTCATCGCGCCTCGGCTGGCACGGCTAGTTCTCTGTTGCTCGTCGCTTCTGGCGACACCCCACCCGGTGGCATGTGGTCGTTCAGGTAGCGCGTCATGTAGGTGAAAAGGTGCTTGGTCGTTCCTGGCCCCTCGAAAATCCCGTGTGACCGGTTCGGATAAGGCAGGATCGTGAAGTACTTGTTGTGCTTGATCAGCTCGTTGACCAATTGCTCGGCGTTTTGGTAGTGGACGTTGTCGTCACCGGTTCCATGAACGATCAGCAGGTTCCCCTCCAGCCCAGACGCGAAGTTCAAGACCGATCCCTCTACGTAGTCCTCGGGGTTCTCGTGGATGAGTCCCATGTACCGCTCCATGTATATCGTGTCGTAGTTCTCGAGGCGCGTGACCGCTGCGACCGCGATACCGGTACTATAGATCTCCGGATACCGAAAGAGGGCGTTCAGTGTTGCCCCACCACCGCCACTCCAGCCCCAGATCCCGATCCGTGATCTGTCCACGTACGATCGCTCAGACAGTTTCCGCGCTGCCGCCGCCAAGTCTGCGCTCGAGACCGTTCCCACCTTCCGATACTGGGCCTTTCTCCAGTCGCGACCGCGCGGACCCGGCGTCCCCCGGTTGTCGACGCTGGCCACGATGTATCCCTGCTGGCTCAGCATCATATGCCAGCCGCGGAACCCGAAGCCCCAGCGGTCCAACACGTTTTGGGCGAACGGACCGCTGTATACGAAGAAGAACAACGGGTACTTGAGAGTCGGATCGAAGTCCGGGGGATACATGATCCACGCGTCCAGCATCACGTCTCCCACGTCCACTTGAAGGAGCTCTGTGCGGCCTTGGTCCAGCTGGGAGATCGTCTCTCTCAACCGAGCGTTGTCGACGAGCACACGCTGAACCTCGTGGTCTGGCAGGCTGACTAGGCTTATGACTGGGGGCGAGGTGAGCGTCGAGTACGTGTGGATAGCGTACGCGCCGTCCGGCGAAAGGTCGTAGCTATGTGTCCCCGGTTGATCGGCCGGCGAAAGTCGGACCGGATCGCCGCCGGAAAGGGGTACCCGGTACAGATAACGCTGCGTCGCGTTGTCGGGCGACGCGATGAAGTAGACCCAACCGCTGTCCTCGTCGATCAGCTCGACGTTGACGATCTCCCAGTCGCCAGACGTGATCGGCTTGAGCTCGCCAGTCTCCCGGTCCACGGTATAGATGTGCCTCCAGCCGGTGCGCTCGCTGATCCACGTCATACGACGGTCGCCGTCGAGCCAGATCCAATCATCGATCGCGTCCAGGTAGGCGGGGTCCGTCTCGGTGAACCAGGTACGGGTCGCCCCGTCGTCCCCGTCACAAAGCAGCACGTGATTCGTGTTCTGATGGCGGTTCATACGTTGTATCGCTACCTCGTCGCCGTTTCCAGACCACTCCATGCGCGGGATGTAATTGTCCCGCTGGTCCCCGGGCACGTCGCACCACGTCGTCTTTCCGCCACTCGCCTTCACGACGCCCACACGCGCGGCTGAGTTCCTCGTGCCCACCTTCGGGTACTGGACGGGAATCGTGAAGGAGTAGAGCGAGTCGGTATTGTTGATCATGTTGAAGACGCCGATGCCTTCTGCGTCTAGCTGCCAGTACGCGATCGACTCACCGTCCGGCGCCCACCGCCAGCCATCGGCCGGCAGGGGCATGAAGAACTCCTCCTCGTACACCCAGTCGAAGTTGCCGTTGATTATCGTTTCCGACCCATCGAAGGTCAGTTGTACGACCTCTCCGCTCTCGACGTTCTCCACGTACAGGTCGTTCTCGCTCACGTACCCGAAACGGTCACCCGAGGGCTCGAACTTGCCGTACATGAGGCTCGACTCGGGACGATCAGCGCCCATTTGCCGTAGGGCCCCCGTATTCAGGTTCAACACCCAATAGTCCCCACGGGAGTTGAAACGCCACACGCGCCTTGAGTTCGTGTAAATCAGCAACTTGCTGCCGTCCGGCGACCACTCGTAGTTCTGGATCTCGAGCGGATCGGTGGCGCCCTCCGGCACGAGCTGATTGGCCACTACCAGCACTTCTCGCTCGCCGGATGCGGCATCGTACATCACGAGGTCCCGTCCAGAGCCGTTTGCACTGCTCTCTAGGGTGGTGTACGCGGATCCGCTTGCCAGCCAGCGCGTCGGGCCGAACCGCTCGGAGAAGAAATCGCGGGAGTCGAACAGCCGATCCAGTGTGATCCTACTGGCATCGGTCGTCTGCTGGGCGGCGCTGGGGGCGGCAAGCACCAGGATGTAGATCCCCACGATGGCCGTCACGTTGATCTTCCATCGTCTTATGCGTTTCATCACTAGCCTTTCTGTGGTATATGCGCTCGTGTCAAGCGGTTAGGGCCACTCTGTGGAGAGTTACGGCAACATCGACGCTCATCCTCGAAGACGGATAAGCAGCGAGCGGATGGCTGACACTTCATCTTTTGACCGTCAAATGCCTTTCGTGGTACGCTCAATAAAACCTTTCCGCTACAAGAAAGTTAAGTATGAATATACAGAC
>CBDUCI010000177.1:0-5189 GCA_965365605.1 uncultured bacterium | reverse complement strand
ATCTGTGTCACCTGTCCGCAGGTCGTTTGGCATGCACCGAGCGGGGTTTTCTGGTGTACGACGGGATACTCGACCGTTTGGTAGCCGTCGCGCAGCGACCGAAAATGGCCCCGATCGCCATCATCGCGAATTGATGTGAATCTCAACGGCGGGTAGCTTTTAGGCGTCATGCACACGGACGAACAGGAACTGACACCCCGCGAGCGGCGGGTTCTCGAAGCCGTCATCCACACGTTCGTGGATACCGCGGCCCCGGCCGCCTCACGGGCGGTGGCGCTGGATTACAATCTCGGCGTAAGCCCGGCTACGATTCGCAACACCATGAGCGACCTCGCACGCAAGGGGTACCTAACCCAGACCCACCCCAGCGCTGGACGCACGCCAACCGATAAGGCTTATCGCTACTACGTGGACACGTTGATGAAGATCCAACAGCTCTCCGCTGACGAGGTCGCGCAGGTCCAGGCGACGGTCGCCGAAACGAGTGCCGAGCAGGAATTGCTTTCGCGTGCGGTGTTGGCGCTATCGGTTCTATCCCATGAACTCGGGCTGGGACTCGGTCCACAGATTGGAGGCGGTGTGCTCGAGCGGATCGAACTGGTCGGGTTGTCGAGCGAACGAATGCTCATCGTGCTCGCGATTGACTCGGGACCGGTAAGAACGATCTACGTCGAAGCGCAGCGACCGGTGACCGACGACGTCCTTTCGTCGTTGGCGCAGTTCCTCAACGAACGGTTGGCGGGACAAAGGCTGCGAGAGATCCGCGAAACCTATCGCGATCGATTGTCGGATGGCCCCAGCGAGCACGCCGATCTATTGAATATCTTTCTCGAACAGGCCGATACCGCGTTTGCTACCGAGCCATCGATCGAAAGCGTGGTGCTTGGCCCGGCGTCGAGTCTAGCCGATCAGCCCGAGTTTGCGGATCGCGAAGGTCTACGCACGTTGATCGAGCTGACGGAGCAGAAAGAGCTGCTGGCGCAGGCGCTTGAGAAACGTCGCGCCGAAGGGATCGTAATCTCGATCGGTGGCGAACACGCGCAAGAGCCGCTGCTCGACTTCAGCTTGGTTACGACGCAGTACGAGATGGCTGGGGTGCGGGGCACGATTGGCGTCATAGGGCCGACTAGAATGCCATACGAGCGCGTCGTCGCGCTGGTCGAATACACAGCTGGGCTCCTCTCGTCGCTTCCTGACCGGAGCGCGTAGCCGACCACTAAACCAATGACGAGACGTGATTACTACGAGATCCTGGGCGTCTCGACGGACGCATCGGACGAAGCGATCAAGCGGGCCTATCGCAAGGTGGCGATGGAGAACCATCCCGATCGCAACCCGAACGATCCTGGGGCTGAGGAGCGTTTCAAAGAGGCGTCCGAGGCGTACTCCGTTTTGCGCGACGGAGATCTCAGAGCGCGGTACGATCGGTTCGGGCACGCTGGGGTCGGTCAGGGTGCTGGAGCCGGTGGTTTTCAGGATTTTGACCTGGCCGATGCGTTGCGCGCCTTCATGCGGGATTTTGGTGGCTTCGAGGACTTTTTTGGTGCACCGCGCAGGCAACGTCGACGTCAAGGCCCACTCCGGGGGAGCGACGTCCAGATGCGAATGCGCGTCACGCTCGAGGAGGTTGCGTCGGGCGTCGAGAAGATGATTCGCGCAAAGCTGTACCAGCGCTGCGAAACCTGCGACGGTAACGGCAGCGAAAGCGGTGAGCGTACCCCATGCCCGGCATGCGATGGGCAGGGGGAGGTGAGACGCGCCCAGCGATCGATCTTCGGTCAGTTCGTGAGCATCGAGCCGTGCTCGGATTGTCATGGTGAAGGCCAGGTGGTGAAGGATCCATGTCGCGATTGCAACGGCAACGGACGTGTGCGCGAGGACCGCAGGATCAAGGTCCGCATTCCGGCCGGCGTAGAAACCGGCAATTACCTGACATTGCGGGGAGAGGGTAACGCGGGTCCTCGCGGGGGACCGCGGGGCGATCTCATCGTCGTTCTCGAGGTTCGCCCGCACGACCGGTTTCATCGCGACGGAGATGATGTGCGGATGGATCTCGGGTTGTCGTTTCCGATGGCCGCGTTGGGAACCGAAGTCGAGGTGCCGACCTTGCACGGTACAGCGACCCTCGAGATTCCAGCCGGCACCCAGACCGGTACGATCCTCAAGTTGCCGGGTGAGGGGTTGCCGCGACTCAACACCGATCGTCGTGGTGACCAGCATGTGCGCATCGCAGTCTGGATTCCGACCCGTCTAACAGCGAGCGAACGGGAGCAGCTCGAGGCGCTATCCGAGTCAGAAAACTTCGCGCCGCCGGAAGGAGAGAAAGGTTTCTGGCGAAAGGTGAAGGAAACCTTCACGACGTGAGCTACGTCGAGCTCACGGTGGCGGCCCCGGTCGCCGCCGAGGAGACGGTCACGGCGGCACTAGCGGCGTGCGACACGCTTGGCGGTTGGGTCGAAAAGCCGGGTCTGTTCCGGGGCTACTTTTCCGCACCCGCGGCCGACTTGACTGAACGCTTCCGAGGAGCCTGGCGTGATCTCGCCGGTGAACCCTGCTCTCATCCGATTGTCGCACGAGAGGTCGCAGCTCGGGATTGGCTCGGTGACTGGCGCGCTGCGGCACGATCGATCGCGATCACCCCTAGACTATGGATCGCACCTCCGGGTGCCGGACCCGAGCATGCAACCGATTCGAAGGTGGTGTGGATCCAACCCGGACTCGGGTTTGGCACCGGGAGTCATCCCACGACACAGGCCTTGTTACGATGGTTGGATCGGGAATCGCCGTTTCGATCGGTCCTCGATGTCGGCACCGGGAGCGGCGTGCTCGCATTGGCCGCGGTGGCGTTGGGTGCCGGTCGAGTCGTCGGGCTCGATATCGATCCCGATGCCATCACCGGCGCGATCGGCAACCGAGCTCGAAACGTTCAAGCGGGCGAGTTGATGCTGGTTCGCGGTTCGACGGCGAGCTTACGTCCCGACCCCCGCTTCGACTGCGTGCTCGCCAATCTCGACGGCCCGACGTTGTCCGACGAGTTGCCGCGCATCGCCGATCTTTGCTCGCCCGGTGGCCGCGTCGGGGTGGCCGGCTTGTTGCTCGCCGAGCATGAACGATTGATCGACGCCTCGCAACAGCTCGGACTCGAATTGCTCGATCAGCGTCACGACCCCGATCCCACATTTGGGGGGGTGTGGTGGGCCGGATGGTTCGCCGCACCGGATGGCAGAGCGTGATGCGACGCTGGTGTCTTCCGCCTGCAGCAATGGCCGCTGTAGACGCGGCGGCGATCGACGCTGGGCTGCCCGGGGTGGCTCTCATGGAGACCGCCGGGCGTGCGGTAACGGCGGCGATCCTCGGTCGATGGGGAGAGACCGGACGCGCACGGATTCTCGTGGGCAAGGGGAACAACGGCGGGGACGGTCTCGTCGTGGCACGCACGTTGGTCGGGGCCGGATGGGAGGTCGAGCTCGCTCTGTTCTGCGATCCGGCAGAGCTGATTGGTGACGCCGGCGCACAGTGGGCGCTGATCGAGCCGATGGGTTTGGTCGTCGAGCGCATCGAAAGCGATTCGCAAGCCGCCGCTCTCGGTCGGTCGGACGAGTTTACTTGCAGTGTTGACGCGCTTCTCGGTACCGGTCTCCGGGGCGATGTGCGCGAGCCGATGCGAACCGCGATTGGCGCGTTGAACGAGGGCCCGGTGCCGGTCATCGCTGTCGATGCGCCGTCTGGACTTGACGGTTTAACCGGTCGCCCGCACGGGATCGCGGTTCGGGCTCTGTTGACCGTCACCTTTGGTTTCCCCAAGCCGGGGCTATTTCTCGGTGTTGGCCCGGTGCACACCGGTCACTTGATCGTAGCTCCCCTGGGGTATCCGCCGGGTGCGCTGGAGGCCGCCGGATCCAGGCCGCTGGAGTGGAGCGGCCTCGAAACCGCGTGCGCGGCGCTGCCGCCGCTGGCTTTGGACGCACACAAGGGCTCCGCCGGAAAACTGTTACTGATAGCCGGATCCGAGGAGTACCGTGGCGCAGCGGTACTCGCGGCCACGGCTGCGCTCCGATCCGGCGTTGGCTTGTGCACGATCGCTACGCCTGCTTCGATCGCCGAGTTCATCGTCGGGACCGTCCCCGAAGTGATCGTCGAGTCGCTGGCCGTCACCGACGCGGGTGAGCTGTCGTCGTCGTCGGCCAAGCGAGTCGCTCGGTTGGCCGAGGGTGTCGATGCGATCGCAATCGGTCCTGGATTAGGCGGTAGCTCAGGAGTGCGGCCAGTGGTCGAGGCGGCGATTGCGGCCGGTGCACCGCTGGTCGTTGATGCCGATGGTCTAAACGCCCTCGCCGATGCACCGGGGACGATTCAACGCGATCCGCCTACCGTCATCACGCCCCACCCTGGTGAGCTTGCGCGATGGCTGAGCGACAGCCCCGAGACCGTCGACGCCGAGCGCATCGAAGCTGCACCGCGTGCGGCCGATCGGTGGGGGATCCACGTCGTGCTGAAAGGTGCGCCAACGATCACCGCCGATCCCGATCGGCGTGCAACACTTAACCTGACAGGCAACCCGGGCTTGGCGACCGGCGGTAGCGGCGACGTGTTGACCGGTTTGCTGGGAGCCCTGTTGGCGCAAGGCGTCTCGGCACCGCTGGCCGCTCGTGCGGCGCCGCTGCTGCACGGGTTGGCCGCCGATTGGGCGGCCCACGATTTGGGAGAACGCGGCCTCGTCCCGAGCGACCTCTTTCGCTACTTGCCGCTGACGATCCGAGAGCTGACGGCCGGCGGCGGTCCAGCGCTGCTCGAGCGCATCGATCATCGTTATGCGGCGCTGTTGACGATCGGCGACGCGGGGGCGTGACGCGCACCCAACTCGCCGCTCTCTCCACCATCCTAATGGTGTGCGGATTTCTCGGGCCCCGCCCCGCGATCGCTCAGCGGTTCAACCGCTTCGATCCGGAGGATTGGATCACCCTGCGCGATTTTCGGTTTGTCACGTCGGTCGCGGTGTCGAACGAGATCGCCTACTTCGGCACAACGGCCGGGGTGGAGCGGTTCGACACACTCCGCGACCGGTGGCTCGCACCGATCACCACGGCCGATGGCCTACCCCACGAACGCGTGACCGCGGTGGTCGTCGATCCGACAGGTGGCGAATTGTGGATCGGCACTGCACGCGGCGTGTCCCGCTACACTGAGTT
>CBDUCI010000176.1:0-5195 GCA_965365605.1 uncultured bacterium | reverse complement strand
CGCGGGGTGTTCGTGCACCAATCTTCGCAGGCGTCGCCATCACACATGATCGCCGGGATCATCAAAGGGCTCAGGTCGCGGCGGCCAGCGGTCTTCAGCATCTACACGCCGTGCCCGGTTGAACACGGGCTGTCCGATGAGTGGGCGCCACACGCGGCGAAGCTGGCGCTCGAGAGTCGCGCCTTCCCGCTGTTGACGTACGATCCCGACGGCGGTCGAGCGCTTGCCGATTGTCTCGATTTGATGGGCAACCCGGCGGTCGACGAACGGTGGCCGACGTACGAGCTGGAGCACGTAGACGACGAAGGCGAGACCCAGCGCTTGGAGCTGCCGCTCACGATCGCCGACTGGGCAGCCACCGAAACGCGTTTCAAGAAGCACTTCAGCCCGATACACAACGGCGACGAAGAGGCCGAGATCCTGTTCCACGAGTACCTCGATTTGCCGGCCGATGAGCGTGAGGGCAGGCAGCCGTTTGTGTACACGATCGACGATGAACGCAAGCTGGCGAAGTTGGCGGTGTCGCCGGAGATCGCGGAGCTGGCCGAGGAGCGGCTTCTATTCTGGTCCCAACTGCGCGAGTTGGGAGGTCTCGATGAAGCCGAGATGGAGGCCGACCTGGAGGCGGAGTTCAGCCAGCGTGAGGCCCAGCTGCGAGGCGAGTACGAAGCCCAGTTGGCGAAGCTCCGAGCCGATTACCCACGTGTGATCGCGCGCCGTCTGGCGGAGGGATTGCTGCGCGGCGGCGGAGACCGAACGGTGGCCGACCTGCTGGCGACGGCCGAGGCCACGCCGGGCTTGGAGCCGATCGGTTTGGATGTGGCAGGCGTCGACGGGAAGGTGGCGGTTGCGCCGGCAGCGGTCGCCCAACCTGCTGCCCCGGCGGTCGAAGCCGAGCCAGCGCCAGCCGTCGCGGTCGAGCCAGAGGAGGAGGAAGAGGAGGGGCTCGTCATCGAGCCTTCGATCGAGACGCCGCGCTGCACGTCGTGCAACGAGTGCACCGATCTCAACGCCAAGATGTTCGCCTACGACGACAACAAGCAGGCCTACATAAAGGATCCGCGTGCCGGGACGTTCGCCGAGCTGGTGATGGCTGCCGAGCGGTGTCCCGCCGACATCATTCACCCGGGCACCCCGCTAAACCCGAAGGAAAAGAATCTCGACAAGTGGATCGCCCGGGCCGCACCGTACAACTGAGCTCATGATACTGCGCTCGGGGTTCCGTCACGGTGTTCACCCAGCGGACTCAAAACATCTCACCGAAAACGTTCCGATCCGTCGGATGGGGTTTCCGACCGAGGTCGTCTTGCCGCTCAGGCAACACGCAGGCAAGCCGGCCCGGTTGTTGGTCGAGCGCGGTGACAAGGTCGAGCGCGGCGACAAGATCGCTGCCGCCGACGGTTTTATTTCGGCCCCAGTTCACGCGTCGGCGACCGGCACTGTGGCCGATGTCGAGTTGTGGCCTCACCCGGACGGCAGCATGGCCGAGGTGGTGCGGATCACCGTCGAGCGGTACTCACCGCAGATCCCGCGGCCGCGGTTGGTACCGCGGTGGGAGGGATTGTCGCCAAAGGAAGTCGTCACCGCGGTGCAAGAAGCCGGCGTCGTCGGTCTCGGTGGCGCAGCGTTTCCAACTCACGTCAAGCTGTCGCCGCCACCCGATGCCGATGTCGAACTGTTGATCGTCAACGGTGCCGAGTGTGAGCCGTACTTGACGACCGATCACCGGACGATGGCCGAGTACCCCGAACGGGTACATTTCGGAACCCGCGTCATGATGCAGTGCTTGGGCGTCGACCGGGCGGTGATCGGCGTCGAGAAAAACAAGCCCGACGCGATCGATGTGCTGAACAAGACGATTCCCGACGACCTCGATATCACGATCCTTCCGCTGACGGTCAAGTATCCTCAGGGTGCGGAGAAGATGTTGATCAAGGCGATCACCGGACGCGAGGTACCGTCTGGAAAGCTGCCGATGCACGTCGGCGTGATCGTCCAAAACGCGGGCTCGATCGCCACGATCGCCGAAGTCTTTGAGACCGGGCTACCGCTCGTCGAACGGATCGTTACCGTCACCGGGCCGGGTGTACGGCGCCCTTCGAACCTGATCGTGCCGGTCGGTGCGAAGCTGCGCGACGTGTTGGACTTCTGCGGCGGCCTCACCGACGACGTGACCGAAGTCTTATTCGGCGGTCCGATGATGGGCGCGCCACAGACCGATCTCGATGTGCCGATCATCAAGGGGACGACCGGCGTGGTGGTGCTGACGCGCGCCGAGACCGAGCGCCATCCTGTGTACCCGTGTATCCACTGCGGCCGTTGTCTCGACGCTTGTCCCGTCTTCTTGAACCCTCAGCTCCTCGGCTCGCTGGCACAGGTCGGCCGATACGAGGAGATGGAAAGCTCGCACCTCGCCGACTGCATGTTGTGCGGGGCGTGTTCGTACGTCTGCCCGTCCAACATCCCGTTGTCGCAGATGTTCGCCCTGGGGAAGGCCGCGCTGCGCAAGATGTCGACGAAAGTCGCGTGAGCGACCCGCGATTCGAGCTCACGGCGTCCCCACACCTCAAGGGTGGCGCCACCACGCGCCGCATCATGTGGTCGGTGACCGGGAGTCTGGTTCCGATCGTCGCTGCGGCGGCGTACTTCTTCGGGCTCAGCGCGCTGTTGGTGATCACTGCGGCGACGGCGGGCACGGTCCTGACCGAGCGCGTGTTTGGGTCGGCCGGCAGCCTGGGCGACGGTTCGGCGGCGATCACCGGTGTCTTGCTGGGGCTCTGTTTGCCGGCCGGGATGCCGATGTGGATGGCGTTTCTGGGTGGTGCGTTCGGGATTGGGTTCGGCAAGCTGATCTTTGGTGGTTTGGGTCAGAACGTTTTTAACCCGGCGCTGCTCGGCCGCGCATTCTTGCAGGCCGCGTTTCCGAGCGCGATCACGACGTGGCCGGCGGTTGGCGGGAGCTTTACCGAGCTTCGGGGAGACAACTTTGCGCTGCCGCTCATGCGCGCGTCGAGCGACGCGGTGACGGAGGCGACCCCGCTCGGGCTCATGAAGTTCGAGGCCACCTCGACGCCGGTCGGGGATCTGTTTATGGGGAGTACCGCGGGATCGGTGGGCGAGACGGCGGCACTGTTGATCCTGCTGGGCGGCGGTTACTTGGCGATCAAGCGATACCTCGATTGGCGGATCCCGGTGGCGATCTTTGTCACCGTGGCCGTGTTGTCGGGGATTTTGACCGCGATCGACCCGAGTTACCCGGGGCCGCTGTTCATGCTGTTCTCGGGTGGCTTGATGTTGGGCGCGGTGTACATGGCGACCGACCCGGTGACGTCGCCGGTCACGCGGCGCGGCGCGTGGGTGTTTGGCGCCGGCATCGGCGCGCTGGTTGTCGTGATTCGCGTTTGGGGAGGGCTTCCCGAAGGCGTCATGTACGCGATCCTACTGATGAACGCGATGGTGCCGTTCATCAATCAAGCGACTCAACCCAGGGTGTTCGGAAAGAGCGGCGACGGGATGGTGGCAGCGTGACGATCCGAGGCGCACCAGCATGGCGGTTGGTGACGACGTTGGCAGTAGCCGGAGGGATGGCCGGCTTGCTGATCGTCGTCGTCTTCGAGTGGGCCCAACCACGAATCGAGGCCCACCAAGCGGCTGTGCTGGCCGCCGCGATCGACAACGTTCTCGCTGCCCCGGCGCGCTACGACACGTTGTACGTCATCGACGGTGCGTTGCGAGACACCCCGCCCGAGGGCGTGCTCGAGCGCGATCTCGAACGCGTGTTCCTGGGCTACGACGAATCCGACGTGCCGGTGGGGTTTGCGGTCACCGGCGGTGAGCCCGGATATCAGGACATCGTCCGGTTGATCTTTGGCTACGATCCGGGGAGCGGTGAGGTTGTGGGAATGCAAGTGTTGGAGAGCAAGGAGACACCCGGGCTCGGGGACAAGATCGAGAAAGACGCTGAGTTCGTGGCCGAGTTCGATGGTGTCCAGACGCCGCTGGTGGGAGTCAAACAGGACGCCGGGCAGGGTGACCCAGGCGAGGTCGATATGATCACCGGGGCCACGATCTCGTCGCGCACCGTGATCGCGATCATTAATAACCGGCTCGAAGAGCTCGGGCCGCTGCTCGACACGTACCCGGCGACGGTGAAGCGATGAAGAGCGAGACGACCGCGCAGTACGATCTCGTACGCGGCATCTGGCGCGAGAACCCGGTGCTCATACACCTGCTCGGGTTGTGCCCTGCCCTGGCGGTGACCAACACGGTCGCCAATAGCTTGGCGATGGGGTTGGCCACCTTCTTCGTGCTGATGGGCTCGAGCCTGCTGGTGTCGACATTCAAGCGGTTTATCCCACACGAAGTGCGGATCTCGGCCTACATCCTGATCATCGCCACGTTTGTGACGATCGCCGATCTAGTGTTGGCGGCGGTCGTGCCGGACATCCACAAAGCGCTGGGTGCGTTTATCGCGCTGATCGTCGTCAATTGCATGATCCTGGGACGACAAGAGGCGTTCGCCTCGAAGCGTCCGGTTTCTCGAGCCGCACTCGACGCTGCGGGAACTGGCACCGGGTTCTTGATCGCGATGCTCATGATGGGCTCGGTGCGCGAAGTGCTGGGGAACGGAACGCTTCTCGGGTACAGTCTCTTCGGTGCCGGGTTCGAGCCATGGATCATCATGATCCTGCCGCCCGGAGGTTTCCTCACGCTGGGTGTGTTCTTGCTCGCGATGGGCTGGTGGCGGGGACGAACCGAGGGCGCGCAGACCCAGGTCAGACGCTGGCCTCACGGCGTTGCGACGCGGAGGGCGGCATGAGCGGCGAACTGTTCTGGATTCTGATCTCGGCGATGGTGGTCAACAACTTCACGCTCGCACTATTCCTCGGGTTGTGTCCGTTCATGGGCGTGTCGGCGCGCGTCGCCACCGCGCTGCGCATGGGTGCGGCGAACATCTTTGTCATGGTGATCACGTCACTGACGGTTTGGGTCCTCAACACATTTGTGTTGGCCTACGCGCCTTACCTGAGGCTGATCTCGTTTATCGTCGTGATTGCGTCGTTGGTACAGATCGTCGAGATGACGATCAAGAAATTGAGCCCGGCGCTGTTTCGCGAGCTCGGCATCTTTCTGCCGTTGATAACGACCAACTGTGCCATTCTGGGGTTGGCGATCTTTCAGACGAACCGCGGTTA
>CBDUCI010000175.1:0-5212 GCA_965365605.1 uncultured bacterium | reverse complement strand
AAAAACAGATCGCGGGGTCTGGTCAGCGACTGCAGGTATGCAACCAACGACCACAATCTTCGCTCGGCGATTGCCTCCAGCTCTGACGATTCCATCCCGTCGAGCTGGAGGCGATCCGGTTGGTTCGCTAGGTAGGCTTGAAGAGCCGTCCTATCTGTGACCTCAAGATCCGAGTGAACGGAGGTGAGGTCATTCTGTGCGCCCCCCGCGAAGAGGACGACGCTAGGTTCGAACGCCGGCATTGGGGTACCAAACAAGCCTGTCCGCAGGGTTCTGTACAGATCCTCCGCTCGTCCCCCGTTCTTGTAACCGCCGCGGGTGAAATCGTACGGTTTGATCGGTTGATCCCAGTCATCGACCAAGGTTCTCGCGGACGGGCCGTCTCCGTGCCCGCTCACACCGTGACATTTGGCGCAGCCCAGCACCAGATAGACCTGGCGCCCCTCGGCGACCGTGGTCCCCCGTGGCGGCTGGCCGGAGAGCGGTAGCGGATCTTCGTTTCCAAACCCCAGCGCGAAGTCGGGCACCAGCGTTTTTGTATACTCGACAACCGCCCACCGCTCACGTTCGCTCAGCAATTGCTCCCAGGCTGGCATCCAAGTCCCGGGTACGCCCTCGGATATCGTGCGGAAGAGATCTTGGTCAGTGGGAAGGGCTCCCGACTGGGTGCTCCGGAACTTGAAGACCCCGCTGGTGAAATCGCGCGGTGCGGGGTTCAGGTGTCGAGCCGCAGGCCCCAGGCCATCGCCAAGAAGTCCGTGGCACGAGGCGCATGCCGAGCGATAGATGGCGCGGCCCTCGGTCACGAGCGCGGCCGTGGTCACCGGATCCGACGCGGGGGGTTGGGTCGTTTGTGCCACCCCGACGCCGGTCAGCACCACGACGAGAAGCCAGCCGAGGGCCGCAACCGTTGAGTAGAACAAAGCGGGTTGTCGCCAAAACCTTGACGAAATAGACGACTGGTTTGCGCGCTGGTTTGTCTTCATGAGAACCTCTCTCGCACAAGAAGAGGAAGTCATCAGTCAGCTACGGACTCACGACAACAGTGCCGACCATACCAGCGGCAGCGTGACCCTCAATCGTACACAGGGTATCGAACGTCCCAGTAACCGTGGGCACGACAAACAGCTCTGCGGAGCCCCCGATCAACAACTCTATGGCCTTGAAGTAAAGCGGTTTAATCTCTGCCTGTGAGTCTTCTGACTTCCGCACTACGACAGTGCGGTAGAAATCGGCCGCCGTGTAGTAATGCTTCGACGCGTGACCCGCCGGATTGCTCAGCCGGAGTTTGTAGCCCACGCCCTGTTGCAGCGCTAGATCCGGCGGACGGAAGCTGTAAGGTTCCTCCCAAATCACGACCTCGGTTTCAACCGCCGACTCCCATACAGAGTGTCCACCTGACTTCCTCGCATCCTGCGTTAAACTCATGTCGAAGTCACTCGCGATCTCCAGGTCGAGCGCATTTCCCTCTCCACCAGTGATTGTGATCTGGCCGAACATCCCGCCTGGCTTGTGGCCTGGGATTGTGCACAGGAAATCGTAGGTTCCTCCCAGAACAGGCACGAAGTAAATCTCGAGCGAGCCACCAATTAACAGCTCGACCGCCTCAAAGTGAGGCGCCTTATACTCGGCGTCGGCAGTTTCGATTTTGCGCGTAGCAATCGCCTTGTAGAAGTCGCCGAGCCCTTCAGTGGCGAAGTAGTGTTTCTCCTGGTTCGAAGCCGGGTTAGTAATCCGCAGGATGTAGGGTTTACCCGCTTCAAAAGTCATGTTGCTAGGCGCGAACGCGTAGCTGCCGCCTCCATTCTCCACCATGTTGAGCTGGACGACCGAAGCCGTTGCCCAGTCGACCGAGCTCACCCAGTCAGAAGCGGTGACCGCAGTTGGAGCAGGGTTAGGATCGGGACCAGGACCGAGACCCGCGGGACCACTTGAACCCTCGTCACAGGCTCCAACGAGAGCGGTCAATGCGATCATCGTGGCACCAGCCAGAATCCCTAGCAGCCACGGAAGTAACCGTTGTGAGTTCATCGTTGTAGCTCCCTTTGCTGGCGACATGTTTGTATGGGCGGACTGAGGTTCTTACCGTCCACTGAAAAGTGCGAAAGCAAGTGTGAGGCCGCGCGTTGCTCGGCTGTTCGGTAGAACCGTAACCCGTTGACTATGCGATGATTGACTTAGTTGTAGGGAACGGATGGGTGGCGTCTAGGTGTGACAGCCGCTGACACTGTCGGGACTTTGGTAGTCCCAATCGATTGTCTTCCTAGAATGCGACGTCCAGGCGGACCCAAAGGTTGTGGGGCTTCCGTAGGTCCGCCACTCTTGAGGGATCGTGGCGTGAATAAAGTTCAGCCTCTACCACGCCACGCACGTTCTGTCGGATGAGGAATACGACGCCTGGGAGAATTCTTGTGCTGTCCAGCGAGCCCTGACTGAAACCCTCCGATCTAAGTTCCCTGGCGATTTTATCTCTGAACATTTCACCTTTGAGCGATCCCATCAACCACGGGTAAACAAAGTACTCGGCCTTTGTAAAGACGCTCCAATGAGTCACTCTTCTTGGCGGGTCCAGCCCCCACGGATTGTTGTTCTCCCCCCAGACGTATCCAGCGCCGAGATCTAGCGGGCCATTCAGCCATCGCGCCGACACGCCGAACGTTTGGTACTCATCCTGAATGCCCTCATCGATGGGAAACTTTCCGATGTAACCGAAATGCTCAACGATTAGCGCTCGATCAAAGAGTTGTCCGCCCGTTCCTATTACAGGGCCTCCTCCGCTGTCATAAGCCCCGTCAAAAGAAAGACCGCCGAACTTGTACCGAAGTTTGTAAAAGAAATCCTTGCTTTCATTATTGTCTGTCGCGAGATCGGAGGTTCCCTGGCTTAAACCCGCAGCATAATATGCTCGGTGTGCCACGATTCCGTTGATCTCGATTGCCGGCTGCGAGAACCGGGGCTGTATGTCATTGGTAGAGCGGAGGCTCTCTCCAGAGGCTGGATTGCTCAATTCCAGCTTCGATACGTCAAACTCAGACCACAACAGACGTTGCCTCGCGGCTCGATCGATCTGGCGATCTCCCAGCGTGAGGAGATAGAGATTCTGCTTGCCAACCCAGACGTTTAGCAAGCGATCCGGGAGAAACGGCAGGGGATCCCGAAACGGTACCTTGGCCTGAATGAGCTCAACACCATCATCTTCAGTCCACTCCGCCTCGACAAAAAAACCGACGTTTTCGCCAAGGGAGCCTCCGGATAACAGATAGACCTCGTTTGGGAATCGGTACGTCCAGTCATAGCCTACGGTTTCGTCTCGGGTGAACTGAATATCGTTTACAATTCTCAGCGCGAGCGGTACGGTTTCCGGCAGCTCGCCTGGCCAGATGGCGCGTGGCCACTGTTCTTTCCATGGATCCGTTCCGAGCGGGACCGGTCTATCCTTCCGCAGCAGCTCGTCATTGTCGGGAAACCGGTAACCGTTGAGCCGAAAGGCCTCGCCAAGAACGTTGAGTTTTGGCGCCGCCGTGTGGCAGGTCGAGCAACTGGTCCGGTATAGCCTGGCGAAAACCGGGATCTTCACATGGGCTGGTTTTTTACTCGCTGGCGCAGATAATGAGCTAAAGAGCAGAACGGGTAATGGCATAAAAAGAGTGAGTGTCAGGTAGAAGCGCTGGAACCACTTGCGAACGGTTTGCATGTCTACCTCAACGTCGGGCCTCGAGCGCTTTTCGACGCCTCTCGAGCCGGATATCAAAGTGGAGATCGTCGTTCTGTCGAATGGTCACGATATCGCTATAGGGAGCAGCGCGGCGATGCCAGACCTCGAGCGCATACGTTCCAGGTGGCAGGTTCCTGACGCTGAATCGACCGGTACTGTTCGAGACTCCGTGATATGGCGTCGTCACCACGACTACATAAGCCTCCATCTCCGGGTGAACATGACAGAGAATCGCGTGTACTCCTGGTCGCTCGAACCGGTGGCCACGCCATTGCCCCCGCGGATAGGTACCAAGATTGAAGTCCTCTCCGAGCGTATCAGGGCTGAAGACGTTGTGAAACAAGGGGTCGCTATTTCGAAACTCGACTTCCTGACCCGGGAGAACGGATAGAACATGAGGAACGAAGTGGAGGCTTCGCTGGTCCATAACAAGAGGCTCGACGGTGGCTGTATCGAGCAGAACCGACTCATCATTCAGATACACGACAGCGCCATCCGCGGGCACCCCGTCCAGAAACACATTGCCTGAAAAAACGTTACTCTGACCGATAGCCAAGTTGGGCATCACCATCCAGGCAACCGATAATGCCATGACGGAACGAGGCAACTTCATCTGTCGCTGCTGTCGCGCTCGGTCTTGATACGCTGCAACCAACGATGCAGGGTACGGCGGCTCAGGCCGGCAGCCTCTGCGGCGCGCGTGACATTCCCATCGTGGCGCTCCAGAATCTCCGCGAGGTATTGACCTTCGAAAGCGCGCGTCGCCTTTTGCCGCGCAAGTTCGTAGGGAAGCTCGGCATACGAAGGCAGGGTTGGATCAATGCCATGCAAATCGGGCTGACCCATCGAGCTCGGCAGATCAGCGAGACCGATCTTTCCCTTATCGTCGAAAATGATCAAGCGTTCGACTATGTTCTTCAGCTCTCGCACGTTTCCAGGCCATCGATATCTCTCCACCGTGTCCCAAACCCCACGTGTCACGATCGGGACCGGTTTCCCATAGGTCGCAGCAAACTGGGTGAGAAAGCCTTGAAAAAGGAGGACGGCGTCCGAGCCTCGCTCACGCAGCGGTGGGAGCACTATTGGCACGACATTGAGACGATAGTACAGGTCTTCACGAAGGAGGCCTTGCTCGACAGCTTTGGTTGGATCGATGTTGGTCGCTGCAACAACTCGAATGTCCAGTTCGATCACCGTTTCTCCACCCACACGCCTCATCTCTCGCTCCTGCAAAGCGCGTAGCAAACGTGCCTGCAGCGGCGGGTTCATCTGGGTAATCTCATCGAGAAAGACCGTGCCCCCCTCGGCAACCGCGAAACGTCCCGGTTTGTCAGTCTTCGCATCGGTGAATGCGCCCTTCATGTGGCCGAAGAGCTCGCTTTCGAACAGGGACTCTGCGACGGCACCGAGATCCACCGTCACCAGGGAGCCGTCACCACGACGCGACTGGCGGTGCAGCGCCTGCGCGATCAGTTCCTTGCCGGTGCCGTTCTCTCC
>CBDUCI010000174.1:0-5246 GCA_965365605.1 uncultured bacterium | reverse complement strand
CCGCGAAGTATGGGCACTGGGGTTTAGCGATCCTGCTGAATGTCTGGGGTACGGCGGTGATGTTTATCGCCGACAGTTGGTTGAGCTACATGATGAGCCCGCCAGAGGTGGTCGTGGCCGATCCGTCGCCGGGTGTGGTTCAGCTTTGGAGTGCGATCAACAACGCCACGTGGATGCCGATCAACATCCATCGCATCATCGCCAATGTCGTGTTTGGAGGCTCTGTCGTCGCCGCGTACGCGGCCTACCGGTTCCTGGCGGCCAAAACCGATGAGGAGCGCGCGCACTACGATTGGATGGGATACGTAGGCAACTTCATCGCGATTGGGGCGCTGATCATCCTGCCTTTCGCTGGTTATTACCTCGGCCGCGAAATCTACGAGTTCAACCAGCAGATGGGGATCACCATGATGGGGGGCTTCATGAGCTGGCTGTGGATCATTCAAGCTTTTCTGATCGGCATCTTGTTCTTGACCGGCAACTACTACTTATGGGTTGGCATGACGCGCATCCCTGGTGCCGAGCGCTTCCTACCGTACACCAAGTGGATGCTCGTGGTATTGGTCATCGGCGTAATCGTCTGGGCTACGCCACACACGATGATCGCTAATCGCGCCGAGCTAGAAGCGATGGGCGGCTCACACCATCCGTTCCTGGGTGTACTGGGCGTCATGAGCGCCAAGAACACCGCCGTGAACCTGATGATCTTGACGACGTTTCTGTCGTTCCTGATGTACCGACGAGCGAACAAGCGCCCGGTGGTCAGTTGGGCCAAGACGGGGACGATCGTCCAGGCTGTGCTCTTCGCCCTGTCTGCGGGAATCGTGTTGTTCTACGGCATCTACGGGTATTTCGTGACTGCGATCGTGCGGATCGGCTTCAGCGTGTACCAGGTACTGGCGGTGCTGGCGACGATCATCGCGGTCATGGTGCTCGATGTGCTGATGTTGCGCGGCTCCGAATCGCGCGGCGCGATTCAATGGGGCAACATGCCCGCACGATCGCAGTACGCACTGTTCGTCTTGGTAGTGACGTTCACCTGGCTGATGGGTTTGATGGGCTTTGCGCGAAGCGGCATTCGCCAACACTGGCACGTATGGGAGGTTATGCGCGACACGAGTCAGTGGGCGGCCACGCCGGCGCTGGGCCCTGCAGCTCAGGTGATCAGCGCCTGCGTGTTGATCTTTCTCGTACTGATCGCATTCATATTCTGGCTTGGCGGGTTGGTGGAGAAACCGCAGCTGGTGCCGGAACAACCTGCAGTCGGACCCTCGGTACCCGTGGCGAACTAGGACGATGTGGGCGACGAACCTCAAAATCTTGGGCATCGTACTCGGCACGCTCGCCTTGTATACGTTGATCGCCAACGGCATCCCTCAAGTCGAGTCCGAGGTACCGCAGGAGTTGTCGTTTACAACCGAGGTGAGCGCGGCCGAGCTGATGGCCGCGGGCGAGGAGCTGTATGCCGGGGCTGGCGGGTGCACCGCCTGCCACGGGCTCGGGACGCGAGCCCCCAACCTGCTGACCGACGCGGGTGGTCAGGGTGCGATCGGCGCGCGCTGCGGCCAACGCGTAGAGGGTGAGTCGTGCAAAGAGTATCTCTATCAGTCGATGATCGATCCTGGCGCGTTCGTCGTCGAAGGGTTTCAGCCGATCATGCCAGACATTCGGCGCACGCTGTCTGAGGTCCAGATCTGGGCTCTCATCGCGTACCTGCAAAGTTTGGGCGGCGAGGTGACGGTCACCGGTGAAGACCTCGCGACCGCGCAATCTGGCGCCGAAGAGGAAGCGACGGATGCGGGTGCGGGAGCGATGATCGTGGCGACGACCGACCCGCTTGAGTTGCTGCGTGAGATGCAGTGTTTGGCTTGCCACATGCTGGGTGATGAGGGGGCTCAAGTGGGGCCGCCTCTCGATGGCGTCGGCAGCCGTCGAACCGCGGATGAGCTTCGCGAGTCGATCCTCGACCCCAACGCAGCGCTGGCGGAGGGTTACGAACAGTTCGGTGGGATGATGCCAACCAATTTTGGTCAGAGACTTACGGCTGAACAGCTCGAGGTGATCGTATCGTATCTCGGATCCCAGCGGTGAGCGGGTCTTGAACGCCAATCGGTATCTGCGGCATCCCTTTTGGCTGGCGATCCTCGTTTTGGTGATCGCATACCTGTTGGTCGAGTACGGCATCCCGTATCTGCCGCCGCTGATTGGGATCAGCAGTGCGCCGGTACCACAGTCGGTCGTGCTGCAATACATGCTGACCGTGTTGGCTGGCGTGCTGATCTGGGTCAGCGACAACGAGGAGCGATGGGCGCAGTTCCGCGCGCCGATACATGCAACGCTCGTCGATCGCGACAAGCGGATGCTACGGATTGTGTTGCTCGTCGCAGTACCGGTGTTGAGCGGCTGGTTCACGTTCCGTGCTGTCCGCCAAACAGTGGCCGCACCCCCGAGCCTGCGGTCGATCCATCCCGCGCCGCCGTCATCGATCACGTTTCGTGGCCGGACGATGCAGCTCGCCGGGCTGGAAAACCCGTTACGTGAAGAAAGCTCGATCGCTGAGGCTTACGCCGTGGGTAAGCGGGTCTACTACCAGAACTGTCTGCCGTGCCATGGCGACGCGCTGAGCGGAGACGGGCATTACGCGCACGGATTTACGCCCACGCCGCTGGCGTTTACCGGTTCGGGTACGATCGCTCAACTGACTGAAAGCTTCGTGTTCTGGCGGATCGCCAAGGGGGGACCCGGACTGCCGCGCGAGGGCACGCCTTGGAACTCGGCCATGCCGGCGTGGGAAGACATACTGACCGAGGACGAGATCTGGTCGGTGATCGTGTTTCTCTATGAGCAGGCCGGGGTTTCGCCCCGAACCTGGGAAGAGGCGGAGGGGTCGGTTGAACATTAGGCAGCGGGCGATCGGGATCGCGTTGAGCACGGTCTTTGTGGCGGCGCCGGCGATCGGCCAGGAAGTGCCGGCTGGAAAGGCGACGTACGACAAATGGTGCGCCGGATGCCACGGCGCAGAGGGCACAGGTAACGGGCCGGCGGCGGCGTATATGTTGCCACAGCCAAGGGACTTCACCACCGGGCTGTACCAGATTCGGACGACGCCCAGCGGCGAGCTTCCCACCGATGACGACATCCGCAAGATGATCGACGAAGGCATGCCTGGTTCGGCGATGCCGGCCTGGAAGGAGTACCTGAGCGACACCGAACGCAACGACCTGGTTCAATACCTGAAGACCTTCTCTCCCTTCTTCGAAGATGAAGCCCCGTCGTCGCTCGAGTACGGTGGACCGCCGGGAGTGAGTGACGAAGGCCTGGCCGAAGGAAAGGAGTTCTACGACAAGATCGAGTGCTGGAAGTGCCATGGACAGGCCGGCCGCGGAGACGGTCCGTCGGCGCCGACGCTCGAGGACGATTGGGAGCTTCCGATCCGAGCTGCAGATTTGACCGAGGGTTGGAACTTCAATGGCGGCCACACAACGGAAGCGATCTTCGCCCGGCTGATGACGGGACTCAACGGAGCGCCGATGCCGTCGTTTGCGGACCTGATCGACGCTGAGTTCATGACTGAGGAGCAGCTGTGGCGTGTCGCGCAATACGTGAAGAGCCTGTCGCCCGAGACGCCTGAGGTCCGAGAGGTCGTACGGGCGGCTCTGGTCGAGACGCTTCCCACAAGTGTCGACGATGCGGCGTGGGACGCTATCGAGAGGTTCTACATCCCGTTGGTCGGTCAGATCATCGTCGCACCCAGGTGGTTCGCTCCGACCGTCGACGGTGTGTGGGCGCAGGCCGCTCATGACGGGCAGCGCGTCACATTGCGCCTCTCGTGGAACGATCCGTCCGAGAGCCCGGACCCGGAGTGGGAGGAGTGGCGGCAGCGTGTGGCCAGCGTCATGGAGCCAAGCGTCGAGGCGACGGACGAGTTGCTGCCTGATGCATTGACG
Organism: uncultured bacterium; assembly: GCA_965365605.1. Lineage (GTDB taxonomy): Bacteria > Gemmatimonadota > Gemmatimonadetes > JACCXV01 > JAHWKZ01 > CAMYLR01. Next base: position 1,299 of record CBDUCI010000174.1, on the reverse strand, counting down.
GTTCAGCTCCCGACCACAATCCCGGAGGGCATGAAGCGCCCCTATTTCTTGATGGGCACTCAGGACGAGCCGGTCTACTTGATGAGTTGGAACAGTAGTAGTGGCACAAGGGAGGCGCTTGGTCGCGGGATGAAGGCGGTCGACCCGCTCGGTGGCGAGTCGACACTGACTGGTGAGTCTACGTTCGACCAGGGGCGATGGCGGCTCTCTCTGAGTCGCGCGCTCGCTGCTGACGGTGCCGATCGACTGGCTATCGAAACGGGTCGGCCGATTCCCATGGCGATCTTCGCGTGGGACGGTTCTAACGGCGAAACCGATACGCGCGGCGCGATAAGCACGTGGTACTTCTTGTATCTCGATCAACCGACGGAGAACATCACGTACGTATTTCCGGTAGCGGCGGTGCTGTTGACCGCGGTGCTCGGTTTGGTCATCGTTGCACGCGCTCAGCGCGGATCCAACGGCGGTGGCCGTTAAGCAGGGTCTGATTAACCTCTAGCCGACAATCACGGGGTCGATAGCATCGTTAGATTGTTCAACCACACATGAAGGAGAGGGATATGGAGCATCCACTGAGGCTGATCCTCGCCCTGGTTGTGGTATCGGGGATCTCGATCGCCACCGCTTGTGGTGGAGGCGGTGGTGGCGAACCGGCTGACGACGGGGCGGCTGACGACGCTGCGGCGACGGCCGGGTCGGTCGTCAGCCCGGACAGCGCGGCCATGATCACCGGGACCGTTTCGTTCGAGGGCACAGCGCCGGCGGCCGAACCGATCGATATGAGCGAGGAGCCGACCTGCGCGGAGAAACATCCCGATGGCGCCATGCGCCAACAGGTTGAAGTCGCCGGTGGAGGGTTGGCCAACGTCTACGTCTACGTAAAGTCAGGGCTGGGGGACCGGAATTTCCCGACCCCCTCGGCACCAGTGACGCTGGATCAGAACGGTTGCGAATATGCGCCGCACATCCTGGCCATACAGGTTGGGCAACCGCTGGAGATCGTGAACAGCGACGGGATCCTTCACAACATCAACACCCAGCCCACTGTGAACCGTGGCTTCAACATCAGCCAGCCGGTTGTGATGGAGACATCGAGGGAGTTTTCCCAACCCGAAGTCATGATCCCCGTCAAATGCGATGTCCACGGGTGGATGGAGGCGTTCATCGGTGTGCAGAGTCACCCGTACGCGGGCGTCAGTGGCGCCGATGGATCGTTCTCGTTGGCTGATTTGCCGCCTGGTGAGTACGAGATTGAAGCTTGGCACGAGTTGTACGGGACGCAGTCTCAAACGGTTACGG
>CBDUCI010000173.1:0-5322 GCA_965365605.1 uncultured bacterium | reverse complement strand
GGTCGGCCGATCAGATCCGCGCGGCGTTCGATGTTTGCAGGGCGATGGGGTGGACACCACCGGCCAGCAATCAGCCCGAGTACAACGCGCTGCAGCGATCGATCGAAGAGGCCGTTTTGCCGGTATCCGAAGAACTCGGGGTCGGAAACGTCGTTTGGTCGCCGATAGCCCAAGGAGTCCTGACCGGCAAGTACGTGTCAGTGGATGACCTCCCACCTGGCAGCCGGGCCAACGGGGAGGCGGCGGGCTTTATGGGTCGCTACCTGAACCAGGATGTTCTCGACGCCGTGCAGGCTCTGGGGCCCGTGGCAGAGCGGTCCGGTTGCTCGCTTACCCAGCTAGCACTCGCCTGGTGTTTGAGACAACCGAGTGTGTCGAGTGTGATCGTCGGCGCGACTCGAGTCGAGCACGTCGACGAGAATGTTGCCGCCGGGGATCTCGATCTCGACCCGGCTGCAATCGCCGAAGTGGATCAACTGATCGGGTCGACGGTGGTGCAAAGCGTATGAAATATCGGACTTTGCCCACAACGGTCGTGACGGTGACCATGGTCGTGACGCTTTCCGGCGCGATCGCCGCCCAGGAGCTCTCTCCAGTCGAACAGGCGATCGTGACCCACGTCGAGAGTCACGCAGCGGGCGCCGAAACGCTGCTGGAACAAATCGTGAACATGAACAGTGGAACGATGAACCACGTTGGTATCCGCGAGGTAGGCTTGATCCTCCGGCAGGAGTTTGATGCGCTAGGGTTCTCGACGCGTTGGATCGAAATGCCCGATAGCGTCAATCGCGCCGGGCATCTATTCGCCGAGCGGGTCGGCACGCGCGGGCGTCGACTGTTGCTGATCGGGCACCTCGACACGGTGTTCGAACCGGGTGATCCTTTTCAGGAGCTGACGCGCGAAGAATCGACCGCGACCGGACCCGGGGTGGTCGACATGAAGGGTGGGGTCGTGGCCATGGTCTACGCGCTCGCGGCACTCGATGCAGCCGGTGCGCTGGACGGGGCGACGATCCGCATCGCGCTGATCGGCGATGAGGAGTTCGCGGGGCTGCCGCTCGAGTTGAGTCGCGGGGATCTGGTGGCGGCTGCGCAGGAGAGCGAAGTGGCGCTCGGTTTCGAGGGTGGTGAGACCGGACGAGCGGTGGTCGCCCGCCGTGGATCGAGTGCCTGGACGCTCGAAGTCAGCGGTCAGCAGGGTCACTCGTCGCTGATCTTTGGCGACCGGTTCGGCAGCGGAGCGATTTTTGAAGCTGCGCGCATACTGCACCGATTTCACGACGAGGTTCGCGGACCCGAGTATCTGACCTTCAACCCCGGGATCATCCTCGGCGGCACGGAGGTCGACTACAACTCCACCGACAACCGTGGAACGAGTTTCGGCAAGACCAACGTCATCGCTCAGCGGGTCGTCGTCGATGGCGGGCTGAGGTTCATCTCCGAGGAGCAAAAGGAAGCCGCTCGCGAGCAGATGCGTGCCATCGTAGCGGATCACCTACCGGGCACCTCGGCCGAAGTGTTCTTCAAGGACAAGTACCCGGCGATGCCGCCAACGGCAGGCAACCAGGCGTTGTTGGCGCTGCTCGATCAAGTCAGCCGTGAGCTCGGGCAAGGGCCGGTGGAAGCATTTGATCCCGCCGAGCGCGGTGCCGCCGATATCTCCTTTGTCGCACCATACGTCGACGGTCTAGACGGCCTGGGTCCATTCGGATCAGGCGCTCACACGCCCAATGAGCAGCTCGATTTGGTGTCGCTCCCGGCAGTCACCAAACGGGCGGCGCTCATGATCTATCGCCTGACACAAGAGTAGGAGGTCGACGATGAAGTGCAGTTGCGTCGCGAACGGGACCCTGCTGCTGGTCCTGCTGGGTGCCGGTCAGGCAAGCGCACAGGGGCCGACAGGTGTGGCCATCGACCTGTCGTACCCGTTCAACGAGGAGACCGTGTACTGGCCGACCGCGTCGCCGTTTGAGTTGACCGTCGAGGCCGCGGGTCAGACGGAAGCGGGTTATTGGTACGCTGCCAACTCGTTTAGCGCCGCCGAGCACGGTGGGACTCATCTCGACGCGCCGATTCATTTCGCCGAAGGGAAGCGCACGGCGGCCGAGATCCCGCTCGACGACCTGATGGGGCCAGCTGTGGTGGTCGACGTTTCGTCGGCTGCCGCCGACGATGCCGACTATTTGGTTGATATCACTGCCATGGAGGAGTGGGAAAGAGAGCACGGCGCGATCCCCGGCCGAGCGATCGTGCTGCTCAAGACCGGTTGGGGTGGGCGGTGGCCCGATCGGTCGAGCTACCTGGGGACAGCTGAGCTCGGCCCGGAGGCCGTGGCTGATCTCCACTTTCCGGGGCTGGGCCCCGATGCGGCCGCGTGGCTGGTCGACGAGCGCCGAGTGCGGGCGGTAGGGATCGATACGGCTTCAATCGACCGCGGTCAGTCGACCCAGTTTCGCGCTCATCGTGTGTTGGCCGAAGCGAACGTCCCGATCTTCGAGAACGTGGCCAACCTCGACCGACTGCCGGCCACCGGCGCCTGGGTGGTGGCGTTGCCGATGCAGATCGAGCGGGGCACCGGTGGTCCTCTGCGTGCGGTAGCATTCGTGCCCGATTCGGGAAAGTGATGTGAACGATACGACCGAGCGAACAGTCGGCGACATTACGGTACGCATCGACCGCCTCCTGTGTGTCGGTTTTGGTGACTGCATCGATGAGGCGCCGCAGGCGTTTGCGTTGGACGATGAAGGAATCGCGGAGTTTGGCGAGGGTGTCGCCAGCGTCGACCGTGGGCGTCTTATCCGGGCTTGCGAAGCCTGTCCGGTCGATGCTCTGTCGGTGCACGATGCGAACGGCGATCCTTTGGCGGTGGAGTGACCGAGCGCACGCGCAAGATACGGACGTACCATCAGGTCGCCGACCCGGGCTCCGAGGATATCGTCGGCCAGATCGAGGCTCAGCGCTCGAAGCTGGCCAACCGTTTGGCCGACATCGACAAACTGGTGGTCGTCGCCAGTGGCAAGGGCGGCGTCGGTAAGAGTGCGATAACCGCCAACCTGGCGGCGCTGCTGGCTGAACGCGGGCTCCGCGTCGGGGCCATCGATGGGGATCTGCACGGCCCCTCGTTGGCTGCCATGCTCGGTGCCGAGCGGACGCCACTGGTCGTCTCCGAGAACGGAGTCGAGCCAGCCGTCGGGGTGGCCGGCGTCAGGCTCATGTCGATGGATCTCGTGCTGTCGGATGGCGCGCCGCTTGAGTGGCGCCAACCCGACGTCGCCGGATTCGTGTACCAGAGCACGCTCGACACGGGTGCGGTGCGGGAGCTGTTGGCCGACGTCGTGTGGGGTGAGCTCGACCTTCTGCTGATCGATGCACCACCGGGCACCGACAAGTTGGCACGCTTGCTGGAGCTGTTACCCGCGATCGACACGCTATTGTTGATTACGACGCCATCCGAAGCCGCTCGTCGCGCGGTAGGACGTGCGGTTCGACAAGCCTACGACGCGGCGATCTCGACGATCGGACTGGTGGCCAACATGACCGCGCACGAGTGCCCCGATTGCGGTCGGTCGGAGCCGATGTTCGAGGCCGACGGCGCCACACGGTTGGCGGCCGAAACAGGACTCGAGCTATGGGCCGAGGTCCCGTTCGAGCCGCGGTTCGCGGTCGCCACCGACGCCGGGCAGCCGCTCGTTCTCGAAGCACCCGAATCGCCAGCTGTACGCGAGCTCGAACGGCTCGCGGCAAGACTCGAGAACCCGACCAGCAATAACGCATGAAGTTCCTGTGTATCGACTGCGATGAGGTCATGACGTTCGCCGAACGCGAGCTGCCCGGAGACGGCACGCTGGCGGCGGTTTTCGAGTGTCCCGATTGTGGCCGCGAGATGGCGATGCTCACCAACCCGATGGAGACCAAGCTGGTGAGTGGCCTCGGGATCGAGGTCGGGGGCCGCACCGTGCCTGATCAGCCGCTGGAGTTGGTGCGGTCATCGGTGGCCACCGGCGATGAGCACGCGTTCGCCGATCGGCCGCTGACGGCTGGAACAGTGCGCTGGAGCGAAGCTGCCACCGAGCGACTCCAAGGCGTCCCGGGATTTGTGCGCGGCATGGTAAAGAAGATCTACGGCGAGTACGCCGTCGAACGGGGGATCGAGGAGATTACCCCCGAGATCATGGACCGCGCCCGGCAGGAGCTCGGGCTCGAAGGGATGTAGCGGTGCTGCGGCGGGCCGAGCACAAGCCACACCGAGCCCGTAAGTTTCGGCAGGCGGCGATCGCGTACCTCCACTACGCGGTGCTCTACGAGCTCGGCGTTTACGCGCTCTACAAGCAGGGGATGTTTCCCGCCAGCCGCGGGTCGCCGCCGGTGTGGCTCGTTTTCGGCTTCGTGATCACGGGTCTCGTCGTTTGGGGTCTTTGGTGGTGGCAGAACCGATGGTTCGCGCGCGTCGTGTGGGTTGTCATGTCGTTGCGACTGCCGGCGCTTATGGCGGGTGCTTTCCTGGGGACTGCAACCGCCGTCGCCCCCGGCTTCTATCTCGCCGCGGGTATCGTCGTCATCGCTGCTATGTGGATGATCGCCCGGGCGGCGTGGGACGTGTGAGCCCGGGCCGCCGGATTGACACTATCCCCAGCCGCCAGTATATAAGGCGCCAACATCGCCGAAGGGTTTACGCTCCGCCGCTCTAGTCCCGGACGGCATGTACCGCGAGATACTGGTTCCAGTAGACAATTCAGAACACTCTGATTGGGCGGTCGATCGCGCTATCGAGATCGCCAGTCAATCCGGCGGCCGGGTTACCGGTAATCACGTTTATGCGGCTCGCCTGCACGACGTTCGCTTCCGACAGCTCGAGACCGGTCTCCCGGCTCAGTTCCAAACACCCGAAGAGATCAAGCGTCAGCGCAAGGTCCACGACAAGCTGATCGAGAAGGGCCTGCAGCTGATCAGCGACAGCTTTCTCGATCAGGTCGAGAAGCGGTGCCGCGAGGCAGGTATCGAGCTCACCCGGCAGCTGCTCGAGGGGATCCACTACGAGGAGCTGATCCGTGAGGCCAATCGGGGCGCCGGGCGGTTGCCTTCGCTGATCGGGTTCGACCCCAACATCGCCGGCAAGTACGACGGTGGTGACGCCGTTCGATCCGATGTGCGCCTGGGCGCCGACGGCCGCATCGAGGCCGAGGAGGAATCACACGAGGAGAAGCTGGCGGGCACCTCGGAGCGGGCTTACGACCTGGTCGCGATCGGTGCCCACGGGCTGGGCCGGCAGGAGTTCAGCCAGCTCGGCGGGGTCGTCGCGCGGGCGATACGGGGCATCGAGAA
>CBDUCI010000172.1:0-5323 GCA_965365605.1 uncultured bacterium | reverse complement strand
CCAAGCGTTCCTCGAGCTCTGCACCGGGATCGTGGTCCTCGCCCAGTTGTTCGACCGTGAGGCCCGAGTGGACCGATTCCGGTGGCAAATCGTCCACACCCGCAAGGTCACCGGGACCGCGTCGGGCGTACTTCTTCTCGCGGATCATCAACCACTCGTTGTCGCTCTTCTTGAGCTTTACCAAGGTCCACACTCCGCGCAGCTTGTAACCGCGAAGCTCGAACAAGAGCTTGCCCGTCTCGAGTCCTGTGACCGGGTCTTCCAGCGGTCGCCAGGTGCCAATATCCCAGACGATCATCGCACCGGCGCCATAACTGCCGGCTGGGATCACGTCCTCGAAATCGATGTACTCGATGGGATGATCTTCGACGTGCACGGCGAGACGCTTGTCAGCTGGATCCAACGATGGCCCCTTGGGAACGGCCCACGATTTGAGAACGCCGTTCATTTCGAGCCGCAGGTCGTAGTGCAGTCTACGAGCCGCGTGCTTGTGAACGACAAAACCGCCTCCGGCCAGTTGGCTGTTCGGCCGCGAGGCTCGTCCCGCGGGCTCGGGCGTCTTCGCCGGCGTCCGTTTGGCCCGGTACTCGTCTAAGGGATCGCGTTTCGGCACGGACGTAGCTTATATTCATAAGTCCCATCCTTCACGAGTCTTAGCTTCGGGTTGGTGTCGATCACCCGGGCTGGTGGACGGCCAAAACCAGGAGGAATCACAGATGGCGGCGCGCCCCATGGGATCGGCAACTATTTCGTTCGGGTTGGTTTCGGTGCCGGTCAAGCTCTACTCGACCTCGGAAAGCTCTCGCCGAATCGCCTTCAACTGGATTCATGCCGAATGCAATTCGCGCGTTCAGCAGCGCTTCTGGTGTCCGGTCGACGAGAAGATCGTCGAGCGGGATGAGCTCATGAAGGGCTATGAGTTTGCAAAGGATCAGTATGTGCTCTTCTCGCCCGAAGAACTCAAGGTGCTCGACGCGCAGGCGACCAACAGCATCGATATCGCCGAGTTCGTTCCGCTCGAGAAAGTCGAACGGCTGTACCTCGATCGGGCGTACTATCTGGGCCCCGAAGGCGGGGGCGAACGGGCGTATCGGCTGCTGAGCGCGACGCTCCGCGAGACCGGTCGCGCAGCCCTCGGGAGCTACGCCGCTCGCGGTAAGCAGTATCTGGTCCTGGTACGGCCGATCGAAGACGGACTCGTGATGGAGCAGCTTCGGTACGCGGATGAGATCCGTCCCTTCTCCGAGGTCCCTATCGGTGACGGCGAGGTGAAGAAGGAAGAGATGAAGCTCGCTGTCCAACTGGTCGAGCAGGGATCGAACGATGAGTACGACCCCAAGCAGTACACGGACGAAGTGTACGGGCGGGTCCTGGCGCTGATCGAACAGAAGATCGAGGGTGAGGAGATTACAGCCGCGCCAGAGCCCAAAGCGGACACGAAGATCATCGACCTCATGGATGCCTTGAAGGCCAGCCTCTCGGAGCCTGAGAAGCCACAGAAGAAGGCCCGCAAGTCGGCCAAGCGAACGGCGAGCCGGAAGAAGACCAAAGCACGCAAGTCGAGTGGAGGCTGAGCAGGACGGGGAGCAGGAGGCCAAGGTCCCCGAGATGGAACAGTTTACGACCCGCGACGTCACCCGGATCCTAGATCTTCCGGCGGACAAGGTGCGGCGCTACGCCAGGGCGGATTTCATGGCCCCCGAGCGTGGCCCGCGCAACGAGTACCGCTTCACCTTCCACGATCTGGTTCTGATGCGAACCGCCCGAGAGCTCGAGGTGGCCGACGTGCCGCCGCGTCGCATTCATCGCGCCCTGCGGGACTTGAGAAGTCAGCTCCCAGCCGGGAGGTCACTCACCGCGCTCAGGATCGTCGCGGATGGCGACCGAATCGTGGTCCAAGAGGGTGATACGACCTGGAGTCCCGAATCCGGCCAAGTCCAGATCGACTTTCGCATCGCCGACTTTGCCGCTGACGTCGAGCCGTTTGCTCCCGATCCAGGGAAGCGACCGTGGGACGACCGCGATCGGACCGCGGACGACTGGTACGAGCTCGCCTTTTCGCTCGAGGGATCGTCGACCAGCGAAGCCCGCGAGATGTACGCACGAGCGCTGGAGCTCGACCCCGATCACGCTGACGCGCTGGTGAATCTGGGACGCTTGTTTCACGAGGAAGGCGCCTTCGAGGAGGCCCGCGAGCACTACTCACGAGCGCTGGCGGTCAACCCAACGCATGCGACCGCGGCGTTCAATCTCGGTGTCGTGCTCGAAGATCTTGAGCAAACCGAGTTGGCCGCCGATGCATACCGGAAAACGATCGAAACCGATCCGATGATGGCGGACGCCTACTACAACCTGTCCCGATTATGCGAAGAGTCGGGAGATCGCTCGGCCGCGCTCAGATACTTGCGCAGCTACGACCAGCTCACTCGGACGCGTGGACCACGACCGGGATGACGTTCAACTACACGAGCTACCTCAAGATCGACGAGCTGCTGGCGCTCCAGAAACCGGAGAGCGACGAGCACGACGAGGTCTTGTTTATCATCATTCATCAAGTCTACGAGCTGTGGTTCAAGCAGCTGCTACATGAACTCGACCGCCTCTGCCGCTTGTTGCGGAAGGGTGAAGCGGCGCCGGCGCTTCACACGCTGAAGCGGATCTTGACGATTCTCAAGCTGGCCGTGGCGCAGACCGATATCCTCGAGACGATGACGCCGCTCGAGTTCGTCGCTTTCCGCGATCGGTTGGAGACGGCCAGTGGCTCGCAGTCGTTTCAATTTCGCGAGCTCGAGTTTCTGCTAGGCATGAAGCGGTCTAACGTGTTGGGGGACTTCGACCCCGAGAGCGAAGGCCAGAACCGGTTAAAGCAGCGGTTGATCGAACCAACGGTTTGGGACGCGCTGGGCAGCTACCTGTTGCGTAGGGGCTACGCCGTACCGACTGATCTTCTACAGCGCGACGTGACTCAGCCGGTCGAGCCGTCGCCCGGCATGCAAGCGGTTCTGCTGCGCATCTATAGGGAAGACCCGGAGGCGATGGAGCTGTGCGAGCGACTGGTCGATCTCGATGAAGGAGTCCAGGAATGGCGCTATCGACACGTCAAGATGGTCGAGCGGACGATCGGTGAAAAACAAGGGACAGGCGGCTCGAGCGGGGTACGGTTCTTGAAGAAAACGTTGTTCCACCCAGCGTTTCCGGATTTGTGGGTGATTCGGAGCGAGCTCTGAAGCGGTGATCCAAGCCGCAGATCTGTACCAGCATCCCAACGCGTTGGCGCCAGACTACTCCGAGTTTCAGGTCGGGGAGCGCCTGTTACTCACCGGACACTCCCATCAAGCATGGCCGGACCGCGGCTTTGACGGCCAGGCCCGCGCCTGGCGCGATGCGGCAAAGCACGTCGATCGGAAGTGGGAGTTGGCTTTCGCTGCCGCCGAACGCGTCCGACAGGGTTACGCGGCGCTGCTGGACGATGCACCCGAGCGGATCGCACTGGGTGCCAACACCCACGAGCTGTTGGTGCGTTTTTTGTCCGGATTGGCGCTGCGGGACCGTCCGCGCATCGTGACCACCGATGGCGAATTCCACACCTTGAGGCGACAGCTCGATCGGTTGGCCGAGGAAGGGATCGAGATCGTCAAGGTTCCAAGCGCATCACTCGACAAAATCCCGGAACGACTGATCGAAGCGGTCGACGACCGAACCGCTGCAGTGTTCGTTTCGTGTGTACTCTACGAGAACGCCCGCATCGTGAGTGGCATCGGTGATGTGCTGCCAGCTGCGCAACGCGTCGGAGCCGAGTTGGTCGTGGACAGCTATCACGCACTCAACGTCGTTCCGTTCCGGCTCACCGAGGAGGGTTTGAATGGCGCTTACGTGGTCGGTGGCGGGTACAAGTACTGCCAACTCGGGGAAGGCAATGCGTTTCTGAGATTCCCGGCCGAGTGCGCGATGCGACCTATCGTCACCGGCTGGTACAGCGAGTTCTCAGCGTTGTCGGAGGGTTCAGCCCAGACCGTCGTCTACGGCGCGGGTCCTGACCGCTTTGCGGGCGCGACCTACGACCCGACGAGCCATTATCGAGCTGCCGCGGTATTCGATTTCTTCGAGGAGCGACGTCTGACGCCGGAGCTGCTGCGGGAAGTCAGCCAGCATCAGGTGGGACTGCTCGCCGGGGCGTTTGACAAGCTGGATCTGGAGCCCGAGTTGATGACCCGCGATCGATCAGTGTCGCTGGATGAGACGGGTGGTTTCCTGGCCCTGGAGACGCCTCTTGCCAGCGACGTGTGGCGATCCCTGCTCGCTCGCGGGGTACACACCGACTACCGCGGGACGACGCTTCGTCTCGGACCCGCGCCCTACCTGTCGGACCACCAGCTGGTCATGGCGATAGACGCATTGGCCGAGGTCGCGTTCGAGTTACGCGGTTGAGCACCCTACGGCGAGTAGTCACGGCGTAACTGTCCGCGATCGACCTTGCCGAGGTGGGTTCGCGGTAGCGCGTCCAAAAAGACGACTGCGCGAGGATACTTGTAGGGGTCGAGACGCTGGCGTACGAACTCTTGAAGATCGGAACCCAGCTCGGCGCCGGGCTCACTGGTCACCACAAAGGCGTGTGGCTTGACGAGGCCCGTGCCGTCCTGAATACCCACCACCGCTACATCCTCCACGGCCGGGTGCTCGCGGAGACAACTCTCGACCTCCTGAGGCGAAAGCCACTTTCCCGACACTTTGAGCATGTCGTCGGAGCGACCGCAGTACATAAACGTCCCGTTTGAGTTACGGCACACCATGTCACCCGACACGTACCACTCACCGCGAAATGCGCGTTGGGTCTTTTCCATCGCTTGCCAGTAGCCGATGGCTCTCGACCCACCACGTACCCAGAGCCAACCGATCTCGCCGTCGGGCAGCTCATCCCCATCGTCGTTACAGACCCGGACCTCGAAGCCCGGCACGACCTTGCCAAGCGTGCCGGGGTGCACATCATTGGGTCGGTTTGAGATGAAGATGTGCCACATTTCGGCTGTGCCGAACCCGTCCAGGAGCTCGACGCCAAATTGCTCATTCCACCGCTCGTGCAGTGGGATCGGCAGCGGCTCGCCAGCCGAGGTGGCGAACCGGAGACACGATAGGTCCTCGTCAGTGGCCGATGGGCAGTTGACCATCCGATCGATCATCGTGGGCACGTTCACGAGGATCGTCGGCCGGAAGCGGTTGATCCTCTCGAATAGCGCGTCTGCCGTGCACCGATCGGGAAACAAGACAGTGGATGCGCCGACGGCGAACGGAAACAACAGATTCGAACCGGTGGCATAACCGAAAA
>CBDUCI010000171.1:0-5370 GCA_965365605.1 uncultured bacterium | reverse complement strand
AGTGTACTTCGCGAAGGGGGACCACTTTCCACCGGCATTCCGCTGGTGGTGCAGGTTTCCCGATGGGATCGACTAAAGGACCCCGTCGGGGTGATGATGGGCTTCGCCCGAAACCTCCGTGTCGCCGGGGCCCACCTCGTTCTGGCTGGGCCTGATGTGGAGGCGGTGCCGGACGATCCGGAGGGGGCCGAAGTGTTTGGGGAGGTTCGAGACGCTTGGCGTTCGCTATCTCGACCGATGCGGAAACGGGTTCACGTGATCTGCCTCCCGATGGCGGACGTCGAGGAAAACGCCGCCATGGTGAACGCGCTGCAACGCCACGCCCGCGTCATTGTACAGAAGAGCATCTATGAGGGCTTCGGACTTACTGTGACGGAGGCGATGTGGAAGGGCCGACCGGTCGTGGCTACCAAGGTCGGGGGTATCCAAGACCAGATTCGCCACGGGCGGCACGGACTCCTCATTCCCGAGCCACACGATCGCCGGATGTTCGGAGCTGCCGTGCGATCCTTGTTGGAGGATCCGTACCTTGCACGTCGTCTCGGCAGAAATGCAAGGAACCGGGTGGCTTCGAAGTTCCTCGTCTCACGTCACATGTTGGAGTGGCTCGAGCTTCTCGGCGCCCTGAGTCGGGGGGCTTGCAGCGGACAGCGGCGGTAGCGCCGCTTCCGCCGGCCTGCTCCTCGATTGTGTGCTAGTAAATGTGCTAGTTCAGTTTCGGTATTTTGCCGTACAGGCGGGTGGAGCATTCAACAAATAAGCGGAAAACTCCGCGGGTTTACGGCCTGATAGACGAAAAAACGTATTTTGGAGCCCTGCCTTACAAGCAGGGGGTCCGTGGTTCGAATCCACGTGCGCCCACCAACCAGGAGAACGAGATGGTACGAGTCGTGTCCGTCAATGTGGGACTCCCTCGAGACGTCGAGTGGAAGGGACAGACGGTCTCTACGGGGATCTTCAAGGAGCCGGTGGAGGGACGGATCCCGGTGCGAGCCCTCGGGCTTGAGGGCGACGGGCAGGCCGACCTCACGGTGCACGGGGGGACTGAAAAGGCCGTCTACCTCTACCCTTCGGAGCACTATCCCCACTGGCAAGCGGAACTCGAACGGGAGCTTCCTAGCGGCATGTTCGGCGAGAACCTCACCACCGAGGGCCTATTGGAGAACGAGGTTCACATCGGGGATCGGTTCCAGATCGGCGCGACCGAGCTGGTCGTCACACAGCCCCGAATGCCGTGCTTCAAGCTGGGCATTCGGTTTCAGCGTCCGGCCATCGTCAAGACCTTTCTCAAGAGTGGCCGCACCGGCTGGTACTTCTCGGTTGCCGCGGAAGGCGATGTCGCCGCTGGTGACGAGGTCGAGCGGATCACCACGGACGAGCGCGGCCTCTCCGTCGCCGATGTATCCGGCCTCTTCGTTGGTGAGGGGGGTGAAGGGACGCTGCAATTAGCGGTCGACCATGAGGGGCTGCCAGACGGCTGGCGGGACTATTTCCGAAAACGGATCACTTGAGCCGAGGTCCGGAGTGACGCCCTTGCTGTAGGGCCCCTCGAGGGTTCAATTTCTCAGTCAGCGTTCATAGTCCGGCCGCTCGATCGGCCCGCTCGAAAGGAGTTCATATGGCGGAAGGTGTTCCGATCAAAGTCACTCTGAAGAGAATTCAGATTCTCGATACGCTGGATCCAGGCCACAGGGAGCACGGGCAATTCGTGTTCTCGACCAAGGTGTCCAGTCAGAACCAGGGGGGGATCGTTCACGAGAGCCGCTTCCCGGAAGAGGGCTCATGGAAGATCTCCGATCATCCGAGAAAAAACCGCGTCGACGTCAACGCCGAGATCTTTAGTGGGAACGTTGAAGATCACCTAGTCGTCGAGCTTGTGGGCGAGGAGTTGGACAAAGTAACCGCAAGCGATTTCCTCGATCACTACAGCCGAGAGTTCTCGGGATCGCCACAGTCGTGGATCGGCCTTTATGGACCCGGCGGGGGTACTGAAGGCGCGAGCCAACCCGAGGACATGAGCAACTGGCGCATCTGGTACGAAATCTCTACCGCCTGATCACGCGGTTCGCCGTCGTTATCACGTCACTGACACCTGTGGCGTGTGACGACTCCTCTCCTATCGGGCCAAGCAACGAGCTCATTAGCGTGATCCTCGTGGATAGATGTTCCACGGTGGTCGCCGGGGAGTCGTGCACGGCCACGGCCAGGGCGTTCGGACCGGACGGGGAGCTAACCGACCCGATTCTCTTCTGGCATTCCAGCGATTCGAGGATCTTCTCGGTGACGGGATCGAGTGCTGAGGCCATCGTGACTGGGAGGACACCGGGCACGGGAACGATGAGCGTTGGTAACCGCAGCGGGGGCGTATCCGCGGAAAGCTCGGTTCGGGTTATCCCTCGACGCGAGTGACTTTTGATCATCACACGTAGGTCCAAAGACCGAGGACGCGTCGACTTCGGTTGGTTGGTGTCCTGGCATCGTCGTCAAGCTTCATCCCGAGATTGACCTTGTTGCAGTTTCCGTTGTAGGCTGGATGTCAGAGGGCAAGTGTCAGCGTGTGGCGAATCGCGGCGGTCTTTGTTGCGCTCGTGGTCTTCTCAGCATTCCTCTCGTTCTTCATCGTGCCGCTGATTCGATAGAAACCGTGTCGAGAGCCCACGATCTCTGAACCCGCGACAACCGAGCGGAGGATGCGCTTCGCGAGTTGCGAATGCCGGTGGTTTTTTGAAGGCGATCCTGACGACCAAGTCGTCGATTGGTTCAGGGAGAGAAGACCCTGGAAGCGGAGCTGCGCTCTAGGGCCGCTCGAATGGCCCAAACGGGCTCGAGTGGACCGCTACTTGAGGATTCCGAACAATCGTGACGTGGGGATCAAGTGGCGGGGCGAGCCGGTAGAAGGCGAAGGAGAACGGCTTGAGATCAAGGGAAGGGTGGCGTCGCTGGGGGCGCAAACGCTGGCACCGGGAGTGACCGGCGTCGTTGAGCGTTGGATCAAATGGGCGTGCAGTGGCGAGGGGATGCAAGCTTCGAACTGGATTGATGTCGAGAAGAGGAGGCTCCTCCGCAAGGTTCGACTCGATCCCCAGGCCGCCGACATCGAGGTGCCCGTGACGGGTGTCGGATCCCGCGTCGAGCGTGGTCTTCAGATCGAGCTGACAAGGCTCTCGGTGGCGGGCGTTGCCCACTGGACGTTGAGCTTCGAAGGGTTTCCCGACAGCTCTGACTTGCGCGAACCATTGATCCGCAGCGTCTCCCTTTTTCTTCGAAAGCTGCCGGACGCGCTCAATCTCTCCTCGGAGGTTTCATTCTCGTATCCGGAGTGGCTCGCGCGGCACCAGCATCTCGCGAGCCACTGCGGCTGACTACCGACGATGACAATTCCCAGGCCGGAGGCAAAAATGGCTGATGTCACCCTGAAAAAATTTGACGAGTTGGACAATCACGAGGGGTTATTCCTTTACGCCCGCAAGGGCCTCGGAGTCACCGCGTGGGGCATGAACGTCGAACGGTTGCCCGCCAACTGGGACGAGTACCCCGATCACGACCACACCGAGGATGGTCAGGAAGAGGTATACGTCCCGCTGGAAGGCAGCGCGACGCTGGAATGTGGGGACGAGACCTGGACGCTCGAGCCCGGCACGCTTGCCCGAGTGGGACCGGGCGAGAAACGAAAAGTCGTTCCCGGCGATCAGGGGATAACGATGCTCGTCATCGGCGGCACACCTGGGAAGGCGTATACGCCGAAGTCGTAACCGGGAGGGCGCCCGTTCCGCCCTCTCGACTACGAAAACTCGTATGCCTCGATCTGTTCGCGCTCCTTTGTGATCAGTTGATCGCGACGATAGAGCTCGAAGGGCGCGTACCGCTCGACGGCGTTTCCGACCCCGAACCCGTATCCGAACGCTTCTCCGAGTGCGTGCAAAGAAAGGACTAGGGCGAAGATTGGTAGCCGGCTGGGCACGAGTCGGGCGTATTCTTCGGGGGACTCGCGCAGGTCTGACACGATGCGGCGCAACCGGATAAAGGGTACCAGCGGGGCTCCGGCAGCGTAGACGACGCGCCGCCCCAAGCGCCAATCGCGACACCGTTGACCGGCGAAGAGTCGTCCTCCCTGGAACGCGTGTACGATCGTCGATCTCCAGCGGCTGAAGTTGAAGTGACCGATTCTAGGACGTGCCAGTAGGATCATCTTCAGGCCCCGCGCCTCGATCTCGAACTGCAGCACTCGTTCGGACATGTAGAGCTCCCTCAGGTCGTCGCCGAGAGATACCAGAAACTCACGTCGGTAGCTCGCGTTGTGACCGCCCAACATCCGCGCCTCACGCGTGTTGGGTGCGTAGGCGGTAGCCGAGAACGCGAGAACGAAAGCCGCCTCGCTTGCGCGCGTATTCGGGTTGGCGTTGAACATCACCGGACCGACAGCGACGACATCGGGATCGTCGTAGGTGGCCAGGATCGCTTCTGCGAGCCCGGGCTCCGGAAAGGCGTGATCCTCGGCCAGCATCACTATCGGTGCCTCTGCTCGCCGCACACCTGCCGCGAACCCAGTACCGACCGAATCCAATTCAGGGACGTCGATGATCTTCAGGCTGTGAAACGGTTCGAAATCGTTTGTCCTGATTGGCTCGTCGGTGAGTGCGACGGGTCTCACGAGCACGGCCTCGATGTGGCTATGGATCTTCTGTGCCGCCCACAGATCGACGGTTCGTCTCAACCACGAGTAGTGGCGGGACATGAGCAGAATTATTGAGAGTGCTGGTGAAGCAGCTTCAGGTTCGCGGCTTCTCATGACGCGCTGGCCGACCGGAAGAACCGATCCATCGCTTATGTCGGAAGTACAGGAAGGAACCCAACCCGAGCAGGAACATCGCTCCCAGCGTGATGGGATAGCCCCAGTACCAACGAAGTTCGGGCATGTTCCAGGGCGACACAGCCGCATCGAAATTCATCCCGTAGATGCCGGCGATGAAGGTCAGCGGTATGAAGATCGTGGCGATTACTGTCAGCACCTTCATGACCTCGTTCATGCGGTTGCTGACAATCGACAGGTAGTAATCGGTCAGACTGGAGCCGAACTCACGATACGTCTCGATCAAGTCGATCATCTGAACGACGTGATCATAAACATCGCGTAGGTAGACACGCGTCGCTTCACTAATGAAATCCGACGGGTCTCGAATCATAACGTTTAGCACGTCACGGAGTGGCCAAATCGAGCGCCTGAGAGCCAACAGGTCTTTCTTGGCTTCGTGGATGTGGCTCAGGACCTCGTCGCTCGGGTTCACGACGATCTCGTCTTCGATCCTGTCGAGACGTTCAGCGTACTGTTCCAGCACGGGGAAGTAGCTGTCGACGATGGCGTCGAGTATC
>CBDUCI010000170.1:0-5399 GCA_965365605.1 uncultured bacterium | reverse complement strand
ACTGGACCGAAACCGAACAAGTCTGGAACTACATGTGCGCCGAGTGCCACTCGACCGACCTGCGCAAGAACTACGACTACGAGAACGATCGGTACAACACGACGTGGTCCGAGATCGATGTATCGTGCGAGGCTTGCCACGGCCCCGGGTCGCGCCACGTGGCATGGGCAGAATCGGGTGACGACGATGGCGAAAGCGGCTTGGTGATCGAGTTCCGCGATCGACGGGGGGTGGAATGGGTATCCGATGCGACAACCGGGATCCCGAAGCGCACTCCGACCACTATACAGCGAACCGAGATCGAGGCGTGCGCGCGGTGTCACTCGCGGCGGGCCGTGATGCGCTACGAGTACGAGTATGGCCAGCCATTGATGGAGACTCACCTGCCAGTCGTGCTCGAGGAGGGTCTCTACTACGCAGACGGCCAGATTCGCGACGAGGTTTATGTCTACGGATCGTTTTTGCAGAGTAGGATGTACCTCGCAGGTGTGACGTGCAGCGATTGTCACGAGCCGCACTCGCTAGCCCTCCGGGCAATTGGCAATCAGCTCTGTTCCACATGTCACCTAGCGGCCAAGTTCGACACACCGGATCATCACTTTCATCCAGCTGAATCGGCCGGCGCGTCGTGTGTCGAGTGTCACATGCCGAGTCAGAACTACATGAAGATCGATGCCCGGCGCGATCACAGCATGCGGGTCCCTCGACCGGATCTCACGTTGAAGCTGGGCGTGCCGAACGCCTGCACAGCGTGTCACACCGATCGGGATGCCGCATGGGCGGTAGCAACGTTAGAGAGGTGGTACGGACCGAAGCCCTCCACCCCGCCACACTTCGGTGAGGTGTTCCGAGCAGCACGCGCGAGCCGTCCCGGGGCAGGCCCTGCACTGGCGCAGATCGCAGACGACGAGCGGGCGGCCGACATCGTCCGCGCCACAGCGCTATCGCTGATGCGGCCGTACGCAGGTCCGGGAGCGTTGCCCACGATTCAGCGCAGCTTGGGGGACAGCGACCCGATGGTTCGCGCAGCGGCTGTCTCGGCGCTCGAGCTGGTTGATCCTCAAATGCGGCTCAACACGGCCCATTCGGCGCTCAGGGATCCCGTTTACGGTGTTCGAGTCGTTGCTGCGCGCATCCTTTCGTCGGTGCCGAAGGACCTGTTCTCGCCGGAGCAGTTGGAAGCGTTCGAGAAGGCCAAAGATGAGTACATCGCCGCCCAGCTTGCTAACGGTGAGCGGCCCGAGTCACATGCCAATATCGGCTTGCTGTTCGCATTCACTGAGGAGTTCGAGAGATCGGAAGCGTCGTTTCGAACCTCGCTGGCAATCGATCCGGGGTTTGTGGCAGCGTACATCAACCTGGCCGATCTGTACCGCGTGCTCGGCCGCGACGACGAGGGCGAGGTCTTGCTTCGCCAGGCACTCGCCAAATCGCCGAACAACCCCGAGGTGCACCACTCGCTGGGCCTGTTGTTGCTACGTCAGAACCGACAAGAAGAGGCGGTCGGTCACCTGGAGCGGGCGGCCGAGTTGAGGCCCGATCAGCCCCGCTATGCGTATGTTTTTGCTGTTGCGTTGCACTCTGTGGGAAAAACCGGCCGAGCCTTGGCGACATTGGAGGCGGCACGTCGACTGCACCCTAGCGATCCGGAGCTGCTGGCTGGTCTGGCGATGCTCAACCACGAGGCGGGCTCGCAAGCCAAGGCGCTACGGTACGCCGAAGAATTGATCAAGCTGTGGCCGGGAGATCCGAACGTGCAAGCGCTACTCCAAGAGATCCGTCGTGGGACCCCGGGAGATTGATTTCTGCCACCAGTGATTGGATCGAGCATCGAAAGGAGAGAGCCAGAGGATCAGCGCTGCGGCGCTTGACGCCCCTGCGCCGCAGCCTCTAAACTCCTGCCTTCAAGCTCAATCTGAGCTTGGGCTTCCTATCTGTTGTGACTAAAGGCGGTTAGCCGGACTCCTCGGAGGCGGTTTCGATGGAACAACGACGCCCGACGATGATCATCGCATGGGCCCTCTTGCTGGCCGTCTTCGTGTGGTCGATTCGGCCGGTGCTGTCACCGCTCGTTCTGTTCCTGGTGCTGGTCTATCTGCTCACGCCGCTATTCGGGACCGAGGCGTACCGACGTTTGGTGATCGCCCTAGGCACGCTGACGGCGTTGTGGCTGGTTCACGTGGCGGGATCGTTCCTGGCGCCGTTTGTCTTGGGCCTCATCCTGGCCTATGTGGCCGATCCGCTGGTCGACCGGTTGGAGCGCCAAAACGTCAGCCGCACGTGGGGGGCGGTCGCGGTAGTGGGGTTGGCGGGGCTCGTGCTTGCTCTGTCGCTGGTACTGGTGATACCGATGGTCTTTGAACAGGGGCGCCAGTTTCTGGAGGATCTCCCGGAGATGCTGGCCGGGCTGCAGCGCTGGTACGAAGCACAAATCCAAGCGCTTGTCGACAGTCCGCTGCCGCTTATCCGCGACATCCAATTCGAGCGTGCACTCGAGATCGAGAGCCGCGACGTCATGGAGTTCATAAGCGAGCAGATTCGCTCGCTGCAACCGTCGTGGGGCGCGGCCATCGGTCTCGGCCGGGGCGTTCAGACAGTGTTCACGATCCTGGGGTATATCGTCTTGACGCCGGTGCTGACGTTTTACCTGCTCCGCGACTTCCACAGCATCGAGCGATGGGTCGGACGGTTGGTGCCGCGAGATCACCGTGCTCGAACGCTTTTATTTCTCGACACCTACGACAAACTGCTTGGCGAGTACCTGCGCGGTCAATTGCTGGTAGCACTGTTTGTCGGCTTGGCGACCGGGATCGGGTTTTGGATCGTCGGTTTTCCGAACGCGGTTTTGCTGGGTGTGATCGCCGGGGTGTTCAATATCGTGCCGTACCTGGGGCTCGTGGTGAGCTTGATCCCGGCGATCTTTATCGCCCTGGTGACGGTGCCGATCTGGATCTCGCTTCTGAAGGTGGCGGGAGTGTTTCTGGTAGTACAGGCGTTCGACGGGTACTTCCTGTCGCCGAAGATCGTCGGTGACCGCGTCGGTCTGCATCCGGTTTGGGTGATGCTGGCCATCATCGCATTCGGCTCGTTCTTCGGTCTTACCGGGTTGTTGCTTGCGATTCCGCTCGCCGTGCTGATCAAGCTGCTCATTCAAAACACTTTCTCGGCGTACCAGAGGTCGGTCTACTATCGGAAGGCCGACTCCATCCACGACGAGGAACCGGCATGAGTCTCCCGGTAGTTGCCATCGTCGGTCGCCCGAACGTCGGCAAGTCGACGCTCTTCAATCGCTTTCTCGGAGGGAAGATGGCGATCGTCGACGATCAACCCGGGGTCACGCGGGATCGTCATACGGCGATCGCCGACTGGAACGGTCGCAAGTTCACGCTGGTCGACACGGGTGGGTTGGTCCCCGAGAGCCAGGAGGGGATGGAGCGCGAAGTCAACGCGCAGATCCAGGCCGCGATCGACGAGGCCGACGTGTGCCTGTTGGTGGTCGACGTGCAGGCCGGCATCGCGGCGACCGACCGCGACGCAGCGATCATGCTCCGCGAGAGTGGGCGACCGACGATCCTCGCGGCGAACAAGGTCGATGGCATGCGCCAGCGGGAGTTGGTGTACGAGTTCTTCGAACTCGGCTTGGGCGACCCGTACTCGGTGTCGGCGCGCGCGGGGACCGGTTCGGGCGACCTGTTGGACGCAGTCGTCGAAGCGCTGCCGCCAAGGAGCGGCGAGGAGCGTTTAGACCCCGACGAAGTCGCAATCGCCGTGTTGGGGAAGCCCAACGTCGGCAAGTCATCGTTCCTCAATCGATTGCTTGGTGAAGAGCGGTTTATCGTCTCGCCGATGGCGGGTACGACCCGCGACGCGATCGACACGACGATGAAGTACGACGGAAGGCAGATCCGGTTGGTTGACACGGCTGGTATCCGCCGCCACGCGGCGATGGAGGTGGGCCTCGAGTACTACACCTACCTGCGCGCGGTGCGGAGCCTGAACCGGGTGCAGGTGGCGATCGTCATGCTCGACGCCACCGAGTCGTTGTCACGCCAGGACATGCGCATCTTGAACCTGGTCGAGGAGCGGCGCCGCGGAATCGTGGTGTGCGTCAACAAGTGGGATCTGGTAGAGAAGAACGAGCGTACCGCCGGCGGGTACGAGAAAGCGTTTCGCGAGCAGGCCCCGCGTTTGGCGTATGCGCCGATCGTGACGTTGAGCGCGCTGACCGGGCAGCGGGTTCGCCGGACGCTCGATGAAGCGATCCCACTGGCTGACGAGTGGCACAAGAAGATCCTTACGCCGGACCTCAATCGCGTGCTGCATGCGGCGACGGCGAGGGTCCAACCGCCTCAATCCAAAGGTCGGCGCCCGGGCCGCGTGGTTCGGATCCTGTACGGTCATCAGGTCGAGACGGGACCGCCGCTGATCTTGTTCTACTCGAACGATCCTGCGGCGATCCCCGAACACTACCGACGTTACATCGAGCACCAGGTCCGCGACGCGTTCGGGTTTGTAGGCGTTCCGCTCAAGATATTCTTTCGCAGGGCGACGTCGCGGGCTCGTGCGCGGGTCGGCGCTACCGCCAATGACGAAACACGATGAGCGCTATCGTGGGGATCGTGTTGGCGTACCTGGCGGGTTCTTTCCCGACGGCGTTCCTGGCCGGTAGGGTACGCGGTGTCGATCTGTCGAAGGTTGGCAGCGGCAACTACGGCGCCACCAACGTCTATCGCAATCTCGGCGCGGGACCGGCGCTGGTCGTGCTGGTGGTCGATGTGGCCAAAGGGTTTCTGCCGGTTTCGTTCCTGCCGCGGTGGTTCGCTGGCGGGATCGAGCCCAGCACATTCGCTGTGCTGGTCGGCGTCGCTGCGGTGGCCGGTCACGTGTTCTCGATCTTTCTGGCGTTCAAGGGCGGCAAGGGGATCGGCACCGCGGCCGGCGTGTTCCTGGCGCTGGCTCCACTGGCCGCCGGCTTAGCGGCGGTGGCTTGGATTACCGTCGTCGGGTGGCGCCGAATCGTTTCGCTGGCGTCGCTGTGCGCCGCATTGGTGCTGTTGATCGCCGTGTGGATCCTGTACGCGGGAGGGTTGCCGGCGAACTGGCCGCTACTGACCCTGACCACGTTGCTGGCGGTATTCGTCTTCTGGACTCATCGCGAAAACATCGGACGGTTGAAGCGCGGGGAAGAGAAACAGATCCGGCCCAGCGGTTCGAGCGGGGCGGGGGCGGCGTGAGCGACCGCGCGACAATAGGCGTGGTCGGTGCCGGATCTTGGGGTACGGCGTTGGCGGATCTCTTGGCTCGGAACGGTCACGATGTACGGTTGTGGGCTCGTGATCCGGATTAGGTGGCGGCGATCGGCGATATCCGCCCCGCCGGCTTCACCGGTACTCCGTCCT
>CBDUCI010000169.1:0-5429 GCA_965365605.1 uncultured bacterium | reverse complement strand
TGTATTCGCAGTACGTATGGTTCCCAGATGAACCGTTTTACGAGGCATCGGAGATCCTCGAGGTCAAGGTCGACCCATCGAGCGAGGATCCGTGATTCATCCAGAGGCAACCGGAAGTGGTGGCCCCTACATGGCCGTTAGAGTCCGGTCAGATCTAACTGGTGGGCCTGGGTGGAGTTGAGCCACCGACTTCGCTGAAAGGGCTGGCCTCAGTCGTCCAACAGGTGCCGCAACAGGAATGCTCGCGAGCGATCATGGGCTACCGGATACGGCATATCGTGCCCTGCCCCATCATGGAACTGAATCGTGAAGGGTGGAGCCGATGCACTTCGTTTCTCTAGCCGATCAGCGAGGGCTCTACCATTGGCCACTGGGACACTCCGATCTTCAAGACCATAGTGAAGGTCGCTGGCTGGCAGTTGATCCGAGAAATAGAGTGGTGAACTAGCGAGCATACGGAGACGAATCGCGCTGACGTCTGAGTTGCCGTTCTCTACAGACTGCTTCAGGTAGCGCTCAATGAACTGCGCGGCACTGCCTTCTCCCTCTCCAGGTTTCCATCCCTCCCGTAGGCCGTCGGCGACTTGCTCTTCGAGGGTCCAGCCGCGGGTACCCATCCGCTCGAACCAGTCAACCGGTCCAGCCCAGTCGACCACGCAGTTCACACGTGGATCACGAGCGCCAACAAGCAACGCAACGGTTCCACCGCGGCTCTTGCCATACACGCAGACCCGACCCGAGTCCGCTTCTGACACTCTATCAATGACCACGCCCAACAGTGCGATGGCATCGTCGGCGGCCCCGTCCCACCCATCGGTACGATCTCCCTCAGAGCTGTACGACGCTTGGCCAACCCGTAGTACTTCACCCCGGAACGATGGCACGACAATGATGACCCGATTGGCGTCCTTCCTCAAAACTCGGGTCGTCCTGGTACCGTTCGTAATGTCGAGCGGTGGATAGTCCCAACCAATACCTCGCAGATCGAGTAGTACAGGGCAACACCCGAAGGTCGCTCCATAGGGAACGAGGATAGCGCCGTAGTGAACAGAACCGTGAACGCGGTGGGAGACGATTCGAGCCATGAACCTACCGTGAGGTAGCTCTAGCACATGCGTCGCGACATCTGACACGTCGTGAGGGGTAAGATCCCGTGCGGCCCAGTCACGGCGGACCGTAGCCACTTCCTCAGAAGTAGGCGGCCGGAATAGATC
Source organism: uncultured bacterium (assembly GCA_965365605.1). Lineage (GTDB taxonomy): Bacteria > Gemmatimonadota > Gemmatimonadetes > JACCXV01 > JAHWKZ01 > CAMYLR01. The sequence goes on along the minus strand of CBDUCI010000169.1, from coordinate 4,215 downwards.
GGCCAACGCGAAGGGAACCCGCCACACATCGTCCGGACCAGGATACCTGTTATCCAATCGACGTAGCGCCGCTTGGGCCTCTGAATGCTCAGGATCTAGGATGACGGCTCGCTTGTAGGCCGAGAAGGCTGCGTCACGGCGACCGGCTAAAACAAGGGCGTCGCCCGTGGCCGATTGAACCTCTGCTGACAGCGGAAAGAACTCAGCGAGCTGTTCAAAGAACCGACGCGCAGCATCGGACCGGGACGGAAAGTTTCTCATCAGCTCGCGTCCCAATCGAAGCGCACGATCGGGAGAATCAAGGCTGTTTTGATCCTTCAATCCTGTCAGCGCTTGTTCGAAGTTTCCAGCCAGCAAGAACTCGACAGGTAGCGAGTCAACTTCGCCAAGACGTGTAGCTCGTCCGCTGATTTCTTGGTGACCAGATACTACTAGCGCGCTGACGTGATTAGTCTCGTCCCGGAGAAACTGAAACTCGATCTCTGGGTGGAGGAGAGATCGGAAGCGGTCTCCGCTAACCAGGTCCAGGACTAGTCTGGTACGCCAGAAACTTGGGAGCAACGTCAACAAGCCTCCCTCGTGATCGACGACGAGCACGAGATCCTCGTTGACTTCGTATCGTCCGGGGTATTCGTCACTTAAGCCTAAGGGCCCGTCCGCTTCCCAGTTGTCCTCTGAGCACGCGAGTGACAGCATCAAGAACGCAAACGTAAGCCCGGGTACGACACCACCAAGTCGCATCGATACTCCAATCATGAATTGAGCCGTAACAGCAAGCAGCAGCAGTACCGCCTGGTCGAGTACGCTTATTGTTAGATGCCTTTGAGCAGGCGAGGGTTGGAACAACCCACGATGTGCAGTTGTGATGAAATCGGCCTGTTTCAGGGTGTTGCATAGGGTAAGGGATAACCTCACACGCCGTGGCGGGCGGAACATAGACCCGCAAACCAAAGAAGCCCCGCCGTGGCGGGGCTTCCTCGTGGTAGGCCTGGGTGGAGTTGAATCATCGACCTTGGGCTGCTGATGTAGGCTTGACAGGGCCGCTCCACTGTGATAGAGTGTACACTGTAATTAAGTGTACACGCATTCAGAGAGTTATCGTCAGGAGAGAACCACGATGAAAAGCGACGATTTGAGGATCACGGAACGCCGCGCCTTCAGAGCGGTGGTCGATACCGGGCTCTGGGATATCCTCCTCGCGACCGTGCTCGCGATGTTCGCCATCGCTCCGCTGCTGAGCGGGACGCTCGGCGACTTCTGGAGTTCGGCCATCTTCCTGCCAGTGTGGGCTGGTGTCTATCTCGCGATCCGGGTCATTCGGGACCGTGTCGTTGTCCCAAGGGTTGGCCAGGTACGGTTCGGCTCGTATCGCACGACGCGGCTGCGACGGTTCACCGTAGTGATGTTGGTGATGAATACTGCGGCGGTCGTGCTCGGTTTGGTAGCGTTCACCGCCTTCGAGCAAACCCGAGCGCTTTGGGCCATCCCGATCGGGTTCTTCCTCATCGTTCTCGTCTTCTCCTCGATGGCGGCGTACTTCCTCGAGATCCCCCGCTTTTTCCTCTACGGCATTGTGCTCGCGGTAGGGTCGTTGGTGGGTGAATGGTTGTGGCGCCAGGGGTATGCGTCCCACCATGGCTACCCCATCGTCTTCGGGGTCGCCGCGGGTTCGATCGCCGCGGTTGGGATGGTGAAGTTCGCCTCACTCATCCGCAGTTCGAGTCCCCTCGTCAGCAACGAACTCGGAGGGGCTGAAAACGATGGCTGACCGCTCAGCAGAATCCGAGGTGCACCCGCTGAGCAGGATCGATCCGGTGATCCACGCACCGGCGCGGCTCAAGTTGATGACACAGTTGTACGTCGTGGAGGCAGCGGATGCAGCGTTCCTAATCCGCCAAACGGGCCTCACTTGGGGCAACCTCTCCACCCACGTCGGCAGACTCGAGGAAAGCGGTTATGTCGTTCTCGAGAAGGGATTTAGGGGTAAGAAGCCGTACACGATGATCAGCCTCACCGACCTGGGTCGTGAAGCCTTTCGGGAGTACAGAGCCAACATGCAACAGGCGCTAGCGGATCTCCCCGACTGAGCGGGACGCGCCACGAGAACACTGGTCCTATAGGGGCCCTTGGACTAAGGAAGCAGGGACACATGAAAGGCACCGCTTGTATCCCGTCGCCAATCGCGATTGGCCTGCTCGGTATCGGTGTCGCGGCCGGCAGCTTCGACGCCCAGGTCAACAACTTTCTCACTCCGGCGACACAGCTTGAGCAGAGTGATGCCCTTCCGGCCCTCCCCGAGAGCCAGGGTTTGTCCTCCGACGCTCTCCAACGACTGGCATCTACCGTCGGTCGTTACGTGGAAGAGGACCGGATCGTAGGCGCGGAGCTGTTGGTCATCAGCAACCGCCACACCGTATTGCACGAGGCATTTGGCTGGCGCGATCGGGAAGATGAGATCCCGATGCACCAGAACACCATTTTCAACATCCGCTCGATGACCAAGCCCCTCACGGGTGCGGCAGCGCAGATCCTTATCGACGAGGGGAAGCTGTCGCTGCAGGATCGTGTCGCCGACTATCTACCTGGTTTCGACAACGACAATTCGAGGGTCATCACCGTTGAGCAACTCTTGACCCATTGGAGCGGTTTACCGCTGACCATCCTCACGCGCGTCGATGAGTACAACGACCTGTATTCCATGGCCAACGCAATCGGCGAGCGAGGGCCCCAATTCGAACCCGGCAGCCAGTTCTGGTACAGCGATGCCGGCACCGACGCGCTCGGTGCCGTCGTAGAGGTCGTATCCGGTGTTCGCCTAGACGAGTTCGTGCGCCAGCGCGTTCTCGAGCCGCTCAATATGAACGACACGTTCGTGGCAACCGATCCGGACGACTCGCGCTGGAATCGGATCGCCAGCCTCTACGTCGGCCAGCGGGGCAGCTGGGTCAAGGCCTGGACTCCGAAGACCGGCTCGTTCTACCCCTTCGCCTGGGGTTCTCAGACCCTCTACAGCACGCCGAAGGATTACGCGAGATTCCTGACAATGTGGATGAACGGTGGAGCGGTCGATGGCCGCCGCGTGCTCTCGTCGGCTGCGATCGCCCGTACGCTCACACCAGTCTCGGATCTGACTGCCGTGGGTTCGAACGCGCGCGTCCCCACCGAGTATCTCGGCCTGACGACTCACTACGGACAGATGTCCCAGCTCTGGGTAGACTCCAGCGGTCCGCCGAGCGCGAAACCGGTTGTGATCGGTCACGGTGGCTCGGACGGCACTATCGCCTGGGCGTGGCCCGAGCTCGACCTGATGGTGTTGTACTTCACTCAGTCACGCGGGCAGACGACGTGGATCCGCTTGGAAAGGGTCATCGACCGACTGTTGATCCACCCGGGCATGGAAGAGAACGAGTCCGAGCTGTCCGAGGAGTATCAGCCCTATCTCGGCACCTACGTCGCCAACTTCGGACCCTTCCACAACACGGAATTCACCGTGGTCCTTCAGGACGGCCGCCTCGCCATCGACATCCCGGGCGGCATGGTTTACGAGCTCGAAGACCCGAACGAGGAGGGAAAGTGGCGCTTCGCTCGCGATCCCCAGGTTGCGGTTTCCTTCCATCGCAACGGTGACGGAGGCGTTGCCGCCATGAAGTTCTATCAGGGCAGGGACCAATTCGAGCTACTCAAGGGAAACGCACCGCCTGAGCCGGAACTCGATCTCGCTGCGATCCAGAAATACCTCGGCTGGTACCACGATTCGGAGGCCAACCAGGACGTAGAATTGGTCATTCACAATGGCAACCTGGCCGCTAAAGTCCCCAGTATCGGCCTACCGGTTCCGGTAGAGTTCTTTCCACCTGATGAGAACGGCCGTTGGGCACTACGTGCCAACCCCACGATATCAATCAGCTTCCAGGAGGACGAGGACGGCAGCGTCGTTTCCTACACGGTGCATCATCCGGGGGGTGAAACCGTGCGGCCCCGGATTCGCCGTTAGGGTCCGTTCCGTTCTGGTCGTTTCCGACGACGGCCTGTCACCGTCTCTGTCACCGCACGTTCAAGCGAAGATCCCCCACACCCTTCTCCGGTACGATGCTTGTCCGTGCTGGTCAGCGCGGAGCAGCTTCGAACTGCGGTTCGGATCAAGCAGTTATGCGGCACCCTGGAACGACTTCTTCATTCATCTTCCGACCGGGCGAGTTGCTGCTGCATACTGAA
>CBDUCI010000168.1:0-5552 GCA_965365605.1 uncultured bacterium | reverse complement strand
CATGACCTCGGGGCCGATGCCGTCACCGGGCAGGATCAGGATCTTATAGTTCATGGCTCACCTCGTATTGCTCGATGGCCGGCACTTCGGCCAGCACCTTCTCGCCGTCGCCGTTGGTGATCTCGGCCTTGATCGGCGTTAACACAGTGCCCTCGTTGCGAACGGTGATCACGACCTCGTCGCCGTTGCGCTCGACACCACCGATCGCCTGGTCGCTGATCCCCGGACCGTAGAGCCACGGCACCCAAAACCAATCGAGATCCTGGCCGGCGACGTCCTCGAACGTATTGAAGAAGTCGAACGGCGCGGGGTGCTTGTAGAGCCACCGGTCGGTGTACTCGTTCAGCGCCCGATCGTACGTTTCGTGGCCCAGGATCTCGCGCAACGCCAACAGCGCTGTCGCCGGGTGGCGATACCCGAGCGCACCCAGATTTCCGCCGCCGGCCGAGATGCCATCCGGGGGAGTCATCGCACCCATGTACACGTTGTTGGTCCGCGCGTAGCCGCGATACTCATCGCGTACTTGCTCACGCTCGGTCGACTGGGGTGATGAACGTGTTGACGCCCTCGTCCAACCAGGCGTACCCGGTCTCGTCGGAACCGACCATCATCGGGAACCACTCGTGACCGATCTCGTGGGCGATCACTCGTTGCGTGAGCTCGGCGGTGTCAAAATTCCGGACGAACACCAGCATCGGGTACTCCATACCACCGACCAACCCCTCGGTGCTGGTGATGTGCGGGTAGGTATAGGGATAGACGTTGCGGCTGAACGTCTCGACCGCGCCCTTGGCCATTCTGGCCGAGTCGACCCAGTTATTGGCCGTCGGGCGGTAGAGCGTGTGCACCGCGGTGCGACGCCCGGTTTCCTCGTCGACGAGACCGCTGGTCGCGTCCCACAGATAGTGATCGCTGAACGCGAACGCGGTATCGCGAACATCCTCGGCGTGGAACCGCCACGTCAGCGTCTCACCGGCCCGGCCGAGGGTCGCCTTGCCGGGACCGAAATCGTCGGCGGTGACGACTTGAACTACCTCATCGTTTCCGACCGCCTGCGCCAACCGCTCGCGAATCGACGCCGGTAGCACCTCTTCGGCGTTCGCGAGCTCGCCGGTCGCAACCACGACCGTGCCCGCGGGCACGGTGACCGCCAGATCGATCGTCCCGTACTCCAGGTAGAACTCACCGTTGGACAGGTACGGCCGCGTGTCCCAGCCGACCAGGTCGTCGTACGCGGCGACCTGTGGATACCACTGCGCCAGCTGGCCGGTGGTCGCATCGGCCATCCCCATCCGCGGCACACCCTCGCCTTCGGGGATCGTGAAATGCCAATCGATCTCGATCGTGACCGAGCCACCGGGGGGCAACCGGTCAGGCAGCTTGGCCGCCATCACGGTCCCGCTTTGGACTGTCTCCCTGTGATTCGCTGGATCGACCTCGCGCTCCACCCCGTTGATCGCCAATCGATCGAGTGTCATGCCGCCGGTCAACGGCACGCCGCGGGTCCGGATCGCACCCTCGGCGAAGAGGTTCTGGTACAGATTGAAGAAAAGGTTGTTGAGCGTGTTCGGCGAACGGTTCACGTAAGTGATCGTTTCGCTACCGGTCAGTAATCGGGTGGCCGGATCAACCGTGACGTCGATGTCGTAGTCGACCCGTTGCTGCCAGTAGTTCTCACCCGGCACGCCGGTTTCGGTGCGCGTGCCGGCTTCGACCGCAGATGCGAACGCCGGGGTCGGGCGTACCTCGAGCGGCGCTACGGCCCGGTCGTTGTCCTGCGCGACCAACGGAATCGCCGTGAGCGTCATCAGCATCATGCCGATCAACGTGCAGACGGCTATCGTTCGCCAACTATGAACATCCTGGTCATCGGTGGCACGCGGAACGTGGGACATCATCTCATCCTCCAGATGGTTGATCGGGGGCACCGCGTGACGACGTTCAACCGCGGACAGACCCCTGACGAATTGGGCTCGGCGGTGGATCGATTGCATGGTGACCGCACAGATCCCGGTCAACTCACGAAGGCTCTCGGAGGTCGCGACTTCGACGCGGTCGTCGATACGATCGCCATGCGACCCGAAGAGACCCAAGGCGCCCTCGATGTATTAGATGCCCGGATCGGCCATTACGTTCATTTCTCGACAGGCCAAGTCTACCTCGTCCGAGAGGGGTGTTCATCTCCCGCCCAAGAGGCAGAGTACGAGGGACTGCTCCTGCCCCGCCCGGGCTCCGAATGGGAGGCTCGCGAGTGGCAGTACGGCATCGACAAACGGGGCTGTGAGGACCTGTTGGCCGAGGCGTGGGAAACACGAGGGTTTCCGTCGACCCGCCTGCGGCTCCCGATGATCCACGGCGAGCGCGATCACTACGGCCGGATCCACGGCTACGTGCTGCGCCTTCTCGACGGTGGCCCGCTCATCGTCCCCGAGGAGGCCGGGCCCCCGCTCAAGCACATCGATCAACGCGATGTCGTGAGCGCGATCGCCAAGATCGTCGAGAACGGTCTGGGTCACGGTGAGGCGTACAACCTAGCACAGGACAAGGCATGGACGTTGGAGCGTTTTGTGGAAGCCCTCGGCGAGCTGGTCGGTGTTCGTCCCGAGGTCGTGCGAAGGCCGCTCGCGGAGCTGCAGGATGGTGGCATCTTTCCCGGTTGCTCGCCGCACTCGAACCCCTGGATGTCGGTGCTCGACAACCGGCGCGCCAAACAAGAGCTGGGGCTATCGTTCGCGAACTTCGAAGATTACTTGCCGCGACTGGCGACCCACTTCGCCAACCCTGATCTGTCACCCCCAAAAGCCTACGCCGATCTACGAGAGCATGAGCTAGAGCTCATCGGCTAACAAAAGACTTCCCGCACCCGGTCGGCGAGGGCGATGCCTTCTCGTTCCTCGAACCGATATCTCACGCGCACTGTCGGTTGTTCGATCGACAGCAAATTCGTGATGTTGCTCGGCGTGCCGATGATGACCGCGTCGCACTCTGCGTGGCGGATGCTCTCCTCGAGGTCGGCCAGGTCTTGGGGGGCGTAGCCGATCGCGGGAAGAACTCGCTCCAGGTGCGGGTAGTTCTCGAACGCCTTGGCGATGCCACCGACCGCGTACGGACGAGCGTCGACGATCTCGGCACCGGCTCGCGTTGCGGCGATAAGACCGGCACCATACCCCATCCCGCCGTGGGTGACAGTGGGCCCATCCTCTACTACCAAGACCCGCTTGCCTGCCAGGTTCGCGTCGCCGATATCGATCGGGGAACTCCCGTCAACGACCATCGCTTCGGGGTTAACCGAGGTGATGTTGCCGCGCACCGTCTCCAGCGCCTCCTCGGTCGCCATCTCGCTCTTGGCGACGACGACAATATCGGCATGCTCCAAATTCCAGCGACCCGGAAAGTACGTGAGCTCATCGCCCGGGCGCAACGGATCGACGAGCGTGATCAGCAGGTTCGGTCGGTAGAACGGCGTGTCGTTGTTGCCGCCATCCCACACCAGCACGTCTACTTCCTCCGCGGCAGCCGCTGCGATCCGCTCGAAGTCGATGCCCGCGTAGACCAGGTTGCCGGCGTCGAGATGGGGCTCGTACTCCTCACGCTCCTCGATCGTGCAGTTCTGGGCCACGAGGTCGGCCTCGGATACGAAGCGCTGAACCGCGCGCTCTTCGGTGAGCGCACCGTACGGCATCGGATGGCGGATCGCGGCGACCTTCAGGCCGCACTCGCGGAGAACCTTCGCCACGTACCGGCTTACCCCGCTCTTACCGCAGCCAGTTCGCACCGCGCAGATCGCCACGCACGGTCGCGGCGGATCGAGCATCGTCCGATCCGGGTCGAAAGGCGTGAACCGCGCGCCAAGCGGCTCGACACGCTTTTGCAACGCACGCAGATGGTCCTCGTGAACATCGCTGTAGGCGAAGACGACCTCATCGACGTCGTTCTCCTCTACGATCGCTTCCAGCTCCGCCTCCGGGCGGATCGGTATCCCGCTCGGATACCGCGGACCCGCGACCTCGTACGTTCGCGAGTCGATGTGCGGGATCTGCGCCGCCGTAAAGCAAACCACATCGGTCTCCGCATCATCCCGATAGAGCATGTTGAAAACATGAAAATCGCGCCCACCGGCGCCGCAAATGACGATCTTCATCGTGATCGTTTCCTCCCTATTCTGTATGCCGGGTACCTTATAACTACTCGTACTCGATGGAGTGACAAATTAACGTCCTGAGGAGGACTCGCCTGTGGACACGCCCAAACGCCTGACCGAGATGATCACCGTCCAGCCCGGAGCGGTCGTCAGCCAAACGCTCGTCAAAAACAGCGGGGGCTCGCTGACGCTCTTCGCGTTTGACGCAGGCGAGGGCTTGAGCGAGCACAGCACCCCCCACGAAGCGGTAGTCCAGATCCTGCACGGCACCGCCTACATCACGATCGCGGGAACCGCACACGTGGCGACCGCGGGAGAGGGACTTCGCTTGCCGGCCGGCGTTCCGCACGCCGTGAGCGCGGAAACCCCACTCAAGATGCTCCTCATCATGCTGAAGAACGAGGAAGCTAATCGTTGATCTCGGAACCTCACCCGCTTCAGGGGAGTACCATCTTGGGGTCCAATGGAGTGTCGATCGGTCCCCGGATAGGAGAGCGGTTATGAAGAAATCGACGTTTGTTTTGACGATACTGTTGTTCGCCGGGCCGGCAGTCGCGACCGCCCAGCATCAGGCGACGATCGGGTTGTCGATCACCGACCCACGTGGACAGTTCGATCGCAACACCGATACCGGTTTTGGATTCACTGGTTCGTACCTGTATGCGCTAAACCGCAACCGATCGGTCGCGATCGGAGCGACCGGCACACTGCAAACGTATGGCAGCGTCGACCGGCGGGCAGCGTTGTCGGGCACCATACCCGACATCACCGTCGATGTCGAGACGGACAACCAGACATTCTTCCTGCAAGGACTTTTGCAACTCAAGGCGCCTACTGGCGTGGTTCAACCATACATCCAGGGAAGCGGTGGGTTCGGGTGGTTCTTTACGACGACATCGATCGACGATCCGTTGACCAACGTGACGGTCCTATCGGATACCAATCAAAACGATTGGACCTGGATCTGGGGCGGCGGCGGCGGTCTTCTGATCCGCGTCTATGAAGGCCAGCCTCGTCCCGGCTTCTCCGGCGGTCAGCTCCGCGAGGGCGCTCGAGATCCGATGCGGGCATACATCGATCTGGGTGCGCGCTACGTCAAGGGCAACGAGGTCGAGTACCTGCGTGAAGGCTCGCTCGTGACCGACGATGGAGAGTTCAACATCGATCGGCGGCTGGCACGATCAGAGATCGAGTTGATCCAGTATCAGATCGCCGTCACGTTCGAGTTCTAGCTGCGATCGATAGCGCAAGCTCGCTACAGCCAGTAGATTACGGTTCATGGCAGACAAAGCCGGCGTAATCGAAGTCCAGGGCACGGTCGAGGAGTGCTTGCCGAGCACGATGTTTCGTGTGCGGCTCGACAATGACCACTTGGTGCTGGCCCATATCTCGGGCAAGATGCGAAAGCACT
>CBDUCI010000167.1:0-5619 GCA_965365605.1 uncultured bacterium | reverse complement strand
TAGCGGACCGCTAGCGCATCGATCAGCTCTCGTTCGACCTTGCTGGCGTGAGACTTTCGCTCCACCGCTTTCTGAATCGCCGCATAGGCGGCCGCACCGGCGGTCGAGTCCATCGCCGCGTTGATGTTCGGCCCATACGCCAGCGCGGTGCCCCAGTAACAGATCGCGCAGTTGGGATCGAGTCGAGCGGCTTCATCGAAGGCCCGGATCGCTTCGCCGTGGTTGAAGGCGTAAACGAGCCGAAGGCCCTGGTCAAAATACTCCTGGGCCATCGGCTCGGATGTGCTGATCTCGCGATGGTAATCGCCGAGGTTGCTGTAGAGCGGCACCGTGTCGGCAGGCGCTCCACTCACCATGACGATGGCGCTCAACAATTCGAATAGCATGCCATACCCTCCTTGGATTTCACGTGACAGCCTCTTGAAGCGCTTCGGCCAGCCTGGCTACGTCATTTTCATCGTTGTACAAGTGCGGTGAGACACGAATCGCAGAGCCTCGAAGAGACACCGAAACGTTGCGATTGGCAAGTGTCTCCTGCAGTCGATCGAGCGATACCTGAGGGGGCGTCCGAACCCCGACCAGGTGATGCGCGCGCCAGCTCTCGTCCTCGACATCATACCCCAGCTCGCGAGCCTGAGTGAGCGCGTCACACATCAACTCACGACAGTACGCTTGAATCTCGTCTACCCCCCACTCGAGCAGCAGTTCGATCGCCGCGACCAACATCGGTCCCAGGATGAAATGGCTCTTTTCGCCAACGTCGTACCGCGTGGCTCCCGGCTGGTACGTATCTACATAGCTGGCGACGGCGCTGAAGTTCTCGCTCCCTTCGCGATTGATCCAGTTGTCCTCGATCGGAAGACCGTCGTCGTAACGTTCGCCGTAGTAGGCGACTCCGATGCAGTATGGGCCCAGCAGCCACTTGTAGCTGGCGCAGATCAGCGCGTCGGGGCGTATCCGCCGCCCGTCAAACGGCAGCGCGCCCACCGCTTGCGTCCCGTCGATGACAAACGCCGCGTCGACCTCCTGCGCGCGGTCGCGAACCGCCTCGAGATCAAAGCGCGTTCCATCCGACCAGTGAACGGGTCCCAGCGCGACGACCGCCGTATCGGCGTCGATCGACTCTAGCACGCGTCGATTCCAGATCATGCCCCGGTCGTCACCGGAATCGGGTGGGCCGACCGTGCGCAGCTCAGCGCCGGCTTCACCCGCGATACGCCGCCACGAGTAGACGTTGCTCGGGAACTGCTCTTCGACGATCACGATATTCTGTTTCGAAGAGACGGGTGTATTGGCCGCCACCGTGGCGATTCCGTAAGACGCCGAAGGAATGATCGCCACTCGCTGCGGATCCGGCAGATGCGCCAGCTCGGCGAACCGATGCCGAATGCGATCGGTCACGCCGAACCAATCGTCGGGGGTGTATTGCGACGGAACCCGGCTCTTCTCGATCGCGGCGATGGCGTGGACTTCGGCTCGCTTCGGCAGCGGGGACATGTACGCGCAATTCAGATAGTGCAGATCGTTGGGGAGCGAGAACTCCCCCTTCTGACAACCAAGCACGTCGGTCAGCCCTGCATCGCCTTGGCGATCGTCGCCAACTGCATGTTCGAGGTCCCTTCGTAGATCTTCCCGATCTTGGCGTCGCGGTAGAACTTCTCGACCGGGTACTCCTTGGTGAAGCCGTACCCGCCGTAGATCTCGACCGCCGCGCTCGTCACCCGTTCCGCGACTTGCGACGAGTACAGCTTGGCCATCGCAGCTTCCTTCAAGAACGGTTGGCCGGCGTCTTTCAGCCGGGCGGCGTTATAGACCGTCAACCGCGCGGCCTCGAGCTCGGTAGCCAACTGGGCCAGCTCGAATTGCACACCCTGGAAGCCAAAGATCGCCCGGCCAAACGCCTCCCGCTCATGGCTGTACCCGAGTGCCGCGTCGAGCGCGCCCTGAGCACATCCCACCATCTGCGCGCCGATCCCGATCCGCCCCTCGTTCAGCGTCTCGATCGCCACCTTGTACCCTTTGCCAAGCTCGCCGAGCACGTTCTCGGCCGGCACCCGACAGTTATCGAGCAGCAGCTCGGTGGTCGACGATGCCCGAATGCCGAGCTTGTCCTCTTTCTTGCCAACCGCGAACCCTTCGAACTCGCGCTCCACCAAGAAAGCGGTGATGCCCTTGTAACCCGCATCCGGGTCGATCGTCGCGAACACCACAAATACGCCGGCTTCCGCACCGTTGGTAATCCACAGCTTCGACCCGTTCAACACGTACTCGTCGCCGTCTCGCTCGGCTCGTGTCGACAGCGAGAAGGCATCGCTCCCCGACGAGGCCTCGCTCAGTGCATACGCGCCGACGGTATCCGTCGCCATGCGCGGCGCGTAGCGTTCGATCTGAGCCTCGGTTCCCCACCTCAGCAGACAATTGTTGAAGAGCGTGTTCTGGACATCGACAAACACCCCGACCGACGGATCGACGCTCGAGAGCCGCTCCACCGCCAGGCAGGCCAAAAAGAAAGAGGCTCCGCCACCACCGTGCTCCTCGGCGATCTCGATCCCCATCAGCCCGAGCTCGAAGCACGGTGGGATGATCTCCTGGTCGAGCTTTCCGGCGGCATCCATGTCGTGCACACGCGGTCCGATCACATCGTTGGCGAACTGCTGAACGGTATCCCCAAATAACGCTTCTTCGTCGGTGAGCTGGGTCAGCGGCTCGGTCATGCCGATTGCATCCTCCCGCGCAAGAGTTCTGCTATCACGTTGCGGTCCCGAATGTGCTCGATCGCGATCCGCGGTGCGTCTTCGGGCCGGACGTGGCCGTACCAGACTCCGTCCGGGTAGATCAAAACGTTGCCGGCGAACTTGTGTCCTCCGACATGGCTGGTGGCGCGCACACTCACGTCATCGAGGTCATTATCCTGACAGGCCCGACGAAGCGCGGCGACGATCGCCGGCCCGCACCGGCCACACCGATCGTCTCGCAACCCGTGGGTGCAGACAAACACGTGGGTCCCGTCCAGATCGGTGTGCTCGACGGCGCTCGGACCAGGGTGTCCGTTCACCGCATCGTCCAAGATCACCGGCCAAGTCGTCTCGTCGACGTCGTGATACCGGACCCCGATCGGGAATGCGAGCAGATCGAGCCCGGTTCCGTCGCTGGGCTCGTCGGTCGCCGTCAACTTGGGCGGGCAGTCGAGTTTTTCGCCCATTGTGCGGACGTCGCGCGCCATGCGGCCCAACAAACCGACTTCCTCTTCGATCCGCGCCGGCCATGCAACGGGCCCGGTGCATGCGAAGAAGTGCGACGCGTACGGCTTTACGGTGTCGGCTAGTGACAGCTCATCACGCGAGTTCGGGCCCAACGTCATCCTCCGTTCGCGGCCAATCATAGGGGCCGGTAGATTGCCGCGCCATGCCGCGGGAACGAGTTGCTACGCTCGCTATCTTCGCGTCGGCCTTTGCGTTCGGCTTCCTATCGGTTCTGACCAAGCTGGCACTCGAGGCCGGAGCACAGCCACTCCCGTTGACAGCGTGGCGGTTTACGATCGCAGCCGCGCTCGTCTGGCTGGTGGTCGGCGTCAGTCGTCGACGGCGACCATCGGGACGAGCGATCGTCGCTTTGATCGCACTGGGTGCCATCTACGCCGTGGATGCGCTGTCGTTCACGTTCGCTTTGCGTTGGATACCCGCGAGCACCGCGACGCTCATCTTCTATACCTATCCGGTAGTCGTGATCGTGCTGGCGGCGGTGCTGCTCGGCGAGCGGTTCACCTCTCGACGGCTGGTGGCGGTGGCGCTGGCGGTCGTCGGGTGCGGGCTGTTGGTCGGGATCGGTGCGCAAGGTGTCAACCCGGTAGGCGTCGCACTCGTCTTGCTGGCCGTCGCAGCGTTGTCGCTGTACCTGGTGAGCGGCCGCAAGGTGCTCCCCTCGCTCCCCGCGGTCGGGAGCGCGGCGGTCATCATCACCGCCACCGCCATCGTCTCGACGGCAGCCGCGACCGGCGCTCGTCAGTGGCAGCTCGGTGGAGGAGGACGGGCGGTCGTGTTCATGCTCCTACTGGCTGTTTTCTCGACCGCGTTGCCGATCACGCTGCTGGCGATCGGACTCCGATACGTCGACGCCGGTCGGGCGTCGATCTACAGCACGATCGAACCTGTCATCACCGTCATCGCCGCGAGCCTCATCCTCGGTGAGCGCATCGGACCGTTCCAGTACGTCGGCGGCGCACTCATCTTGGCCGCCGTCGTCTGGCTCAGGCTAGAGCGCCCCTTACCCAAAAGCGAGTACCCAACGCCTTTCGATTCCCCTTAACGCAACAGGGGTTTCGAACGTTGACGACCATTCGTTAGATTGGACCTGCCCCGTCTCAGACAAAAACAAAAGGATGGTGTCATAATGCGACACTCTTGGGCGATTGCGCTCGCTGCCCTGCTCGTCGCGGTTTCGCCGTCGGTCGCTCGGGGCCAGCATTCTTACACCGAACTCAATCTGCACGGTGGCTCGCTGACGTTTGATCACGGTGGGAGCTTCTTCGACACGGGCAACGACACCGATGTCTTGGCCGGGCTGCGGTTTGCACATCATGGCGAGAGTGGTTGGGGCGTCGGCGGAAACTTCGACTGGGTCTTTGCTGACCGCCTGGATCTGGAGTCCGGCGGTGGCAACATCGACTTCAACGTCATGCTGTATAGCGTTGCCGTTGACTACACGTTTCCCTCGGCCAGCCGAACAAACTTCTTCGTTGGCGCTGGCGTCGGAGGTGCGACCGAGCGGGTGACCGACATTCCCCCAAGCGGCGGGGACGAGTCCAACACCAACCTGCTTGTGCCGGTATTTGGAGGATTCAAGGTTCACAACCGCACTATCGGTCCGACGTGGGCGTTTCGAGTGGATGTCCGTGACAACCTGATCTGGCGTGAGGATTTCAGCTTCGTGACGGTCGAGAGCAGCGACACGGAGGTACAGAACAACTGGGAGGTCACCGCCGGGCTGTCGTTCTTCTTTGGTGGCGCTCCTCCACCACCACCGCCGCCGAGCGACTCAGATGGCGACGGGGTCTACGACAACCGCGATCAATGTCCAAACACAGCGGTCGGAATCCGCGTCGACTCGTTTGGCTGTCCGGTCCCGATCGACTCCGATGGCGACGGCGTGCCCGACGATCGCGACCAGTGCCCGGCGACGCCAGTCGGCGCGCTGGTTGACGCGGAAGGATGCCAGGTGGTCGAGGAGCCGGAGCCAGAACCCGAGCCAGAGCCCGTCGTCTCGTGCGCTGACGGTCGTGACTGGTACCGGTACAACGACGCCATCTCGGTCGACGGCCGGAATTGGATCCAGTTCGGCGCGGCCGCCACGTTGCCGATCGAAGATTTGATGCAGATCGGCGAGTACGATGGCGTGCCGGTTTACGTGCCGGTTGACGCCCGTCCACCGTACACCAAGTCGTACGTACCGCTGTGCGCACCCAAGGATGCGTTCCAACCCTATCAGGTCGATCAAGGGGTTCGCGGCACGACTGGGTAGAAGACCAACTCCGCCGTACCGTACAGAGGGCTCCCGCCGTAATCGGCGGGGGCCCTCCTGTTAGGCGCTTTGTTTCGACTCGCTCAGCGGCCTCGACAACGT
>CBDUCI010000166.1:0-5643 GCA_965365605.1 uncultured bacterium | reverse complement strand
GCGCGTGACGACCGGGCCAGGTGATTGGTGCACCCGACACGCGACCGTTGAGCTTCAAGAAGGCGACTACCGACCCGGTCCAGGTGACCATCCCGATGACCACACCGAGGAAGATCTCGATCGAGCCGATAGCACCGGTGTGCGCACCCTTGTGAAACGCGCCTAAGCTCACCAGCGCGGCCGCCAACCCCACGAACGAGTTGAACAGCCCGACCGTCTCAGGCATCGCCGTCATCGGAACTTTCTTAGCGACCACGGCGCCGACGATGCCACCCATCGCGGCGAAAAGCGCGATCCTCCCGTATGCCTGAACCTGGGGTTGGGCGAGCGTAATCGCGACTGCGATCAGCATCCCGATGATTCCGAGCAGGTTTCCGCGGCGCGCGGTGGCCGGTGACGACAACCCCTTGAGGGCCAAGATGAAGAGGATCGAGGCCACCAGGTAGGCGACGGTCGTGATGGCGGGCAGCGACGTCATCGCTTGCGGAACATCCCCAGCATGCGCTGGGTGACCCAAAACCCACCCACGACATTGATCGCAGCGAAGGCGATCGCGACCATCCCCAGCTTACCCGGAAGATCGAGCAGCGCCTCGCCACCGGCGATCATCGCGCCCACGAGAATGATCCCCGAGATCGCGTTCGACACGGACATCAAAGGGGTGTGAAGAGCGGGCGTGACCTTCCAGATCACCTGCCAACCGACGAAACACGCCAACACGAACACCGTGAGATGGCTCAAAAACTCCTGCATTATGCCTCTGCGCCGGCCGTGCTTTCGACCGGTGTTTCGGGTTCCGCCGCACCGGTCGGCGATGAGCGACGATCGGTGCCAGCGTGAACGACGGCTACCGCGCCGACGATCTCGTCGGTGAGGTCTATCGTTACGCCGTCTTCGTCCCAGGCTTCGAGCAGGAGATTCATCATCGTACGCGCGTAGAGTGCGCTCGATTGGTCCGCCATTCTCGAGGGCAAATCGGTATAACCGAGGATCTTGACGCCGTGGGCTTCGACCGCCTCGTCGGCACGGGTCAAAGCGCAGTTGCCGCCGCGTTCGGCCGCCAAGTCGACGATCACCGACCCGGGTCGCATCGACTTGACCATCTCATCAGTGATGAGCACCGGGGCATCTTGGCCCGGAATGACGGCGGTGGTGATAATGACATCGACATCGGCCACGTGACTCGCAAGCAACTCACGTTCACGCTCGAGAAACGCGTCCGATTGCGTACCCGCGTATCCGCCGGCTGTCTCCTCGATCGCTTCAAGGTCGAGCTCGATGAACTTCGCACCCAACGATTCCACTTGCTCACGCACCGGCGGTCGCGGATCGAAAGCGCGCACCACCGCCCCCAACCGATGCGCTGTCGCGATCGACGACAACCCCGCCACGCCAGCGCCGATAACGAGGACGTGCGCCGGCGTCACGGTACCCGCTGCGGTCATGAGCAGCGGGAAGTAGCGGCCAAAATCGTTGGCCGCCTCGAGTACCGCTTTGTACCCAGCGATGTTCGCCATCGCCGACAGGGCATCCATCTTCTGCGCTCGCGCGATGCGTGGGATCGCTTCCATGGCGAGCGCTGTGACCCCCTGGTTGACCAATGCTTGCACGATCTCCGCGGTCGCTTCAGCGGTAAGGAACGAAACCACGATCGCTCCGGACCGCATCCGCGCGATCTCCTCGGGAGTCGGTGGCCGGACCTTGAGCACGACATCCGCCTCCCACGGCGTGCTGTCGGCGACGACCGTAGCACCCGCATCGACGTACGCCTGATCGGGTACGGCAGCAGCCAACCCCGCACCCGATTCGATCACGAACTGGGCGCCGCGTTCGGACAGCTTGCGCACCGTCTCCGGCACCGCGGCTACACGGCACTCGCCGGGCCGCGTCTCTTTGGGAACCCCAAACTTCATGTGCCTCCTGGGAAACAAACCCGGCACCAAGATACCGACCTCGCTCCGCGGCGACACCCTGTTTTCGTGATCGCGTCGCGAGTATCGTTGGGGGATGAATCAGGGACGAATCGAATCGATCCATATCGTCGCGGCGGCGGGGAAATCCCCGACGGCCGTCGATGCGGTGCATGCTGTTGCGGGGCACGGGGTCGGCGCCGATCGCTATGCGACGGGGGAAGGAATCAAGCCCGGAAGGGCGGGTGGCAAGCGCGCCGCCACGTTGATCGAGGCCGAGGCGCTCGAAGCCCTCGAGCGCGACTACGAGGTTCAGATCGGGCCCGGGGAGTCGCGCCGCAACATCACCACCCGCGGAATCGCACTCAACCATCTGGTCGGGCGGACGTTCAAGGTCGGTGAGGCGTTGTTGCGCGGCGTCGAGCTCTGCGAGCCGTGCAACTACCTCGAGAGCCTGACCCGGCCCGGCGTTCGCGCGGGCCTCGTCCACCGTGGTGGTCTTCGCGCAGAGATCCTGGAGAGTGGCACGATAAGAATCGGAGACACGATCCATGGGTGAGTGGGACTGGGCGAAGATTCGCGACTCGCAATTGGTGCAGGTCCTGGTCGTGTACCTAGCCGGCGGCTGGGCTGTGCTCGAGGCGATCGGGCTCTTGGTCGACGCCTTCGACGGGCCGAAGTGGGTCGTCCGGAGCGCGTTCGTGATCCTGCTCGCGGGACTTCTGGTCACGTTGCTCGTCATATGGGCGCGAACACGACCCGGTGCCCAAGAAGAGGAGCAAGCCAGCCAACCGAGTCGAGTGTTGTTGGCGGGCGTGTTGACGATCTCGCTACTGTTGGTTGCGAGCGCGTTGTACGTCGTCGTGCGCGACCGTGGTCGCAGTCTCGCCCCGTCGCTGGCGGTTGCCGAAAGCGCCGGACCGGGGATCGCGATACTGCCCTTTCAAGTCAATGATCCAGAACTCAACCGATGGCGCGAAGGGATGGTCGACCTGCTGTCGACCAACCTCGACGGCGCCGGTGGCCTCCGGGCGATCGACAGCCGGACGGTGCTGGCGCGCTGGCGCCAGCTCGTGCCAGCCGACGAAACGGCCGACCTGCCAACCGCTTTGCAGATCGCGCAGGCGAGCGGGGCCCGATACGCGCTCGTTGGCAGCGTCGTCTCGAGCGGCGACAACATGCGGGTGGCGGCGGATGTGTACGACCTCGAGAGCGGCCGAAACTTGGGTAAGAAACAAGTCGAAGGCGCTCCGGATTCGATATTCGAGCTCGTCGACCAGCTCTCGATTCAAGCACTGAGCTTGGTTCTCCAAGCGGGCGACGACGAGCTGCCGACCCTCGACCTGGCCGGCATCACGACGCAATCGGTGACAGCCCTCAAGTCGTACCTCGAAGCTGAAACGCTGTTTCGTTCGTCGAGCTTTCGCGAGGCGATCCCGGCATACGAAGAGGCGATCGAAGCCGACTCCACGTTCGCATTGGCGTACTATCGGATGAGCAATGCTCTCGGCTGGCTCGAAACGCTAGACAGTGGAAGAGCTCAAGAAACACTGGGCGAGGCCGCGCGTCACGCCGACCGCCTGCCGGAACGAGACCGCAATCTGCTCCAGGTCAGCGAGGCGTACTACGATGACGATCGGCGCGACTCCAGTGAGCTCGCGCTGGCCGCCACGCAACGGTATCCGGACGACCCCGAGGCGTGGTTTCTCCTCGGCGAGGTGTATTTCCACCGACCGGCCGAGACGATCGCGACGCGCGAGGATCAGGATGGCGCGTTCACCCGCGCAAAGGAGCTCGACCCATCCTACACGCCGGCGTACATCCACCCACTCGATAACGCGTTCAAGTACGCCGACAGCATCGCGGCAACGCAGTTGATCGAGCAGTACGAACAGTATGCGGCCGGCACCGAGTACGATGTCGCCTACGAGACCGCGTACAAACTCCTTTTTGGCGACTCGCTCAGCCGGGCCGAACCGTCCATCCTCGACACTCTCTCCACCTTCGTACTGACTCGGGTAAGCAACTTGCTCCAGCACCCGCGGGGGTCGAGGGTGCGCACTGAGGCGATGCTACGACTTGTCGATCGACCGGAAGCGCAGGACCTCTACGCGAATCTCCTGCCTCTCATCATGATCAATGAGGGTCGGCTCCACGACGGGCTCAACGCCATGGCGGAACAACCCACCAAGGACGACTACTTCAACTTCTTGTTGGCTCTCTACTATGGCGGCATCGGAGAAGAACTCCCCGCATTGATGGCAGCCTCCCAACTCGGACCGGCGGACAGTCTTCCGAGTACAAAGTGGGCGGTCGCCGCGTTGATGGCGATCGAAGAGGGGCGTGACCAGGAAGCCGACTCCATAAAGTTGTTGGCCGAGGAGTTTGTCGATCGTTTCTACGCCGAAGGCGATTCGGCCCAGGCGCACGGGATCGAGAGGGGCATTATGATGCTCGAGGGCCGCCGTGCGATGCTGGCCGGCCGCGACGAAGAGGCGTTCCGGCTACTGGATGAAGTGTTCCGCGAAGGCCCACCAGCGTTCGTTTTCGGATGGATCATGGAGCTCCTAGAGCGCATGGGGCGGCCTGAGGACGCGATCCGTTACGGGTTGGTTTTTGGACCCAACCCCTGGATGGGGATTCCGTTGGGCAAGCTGTACGAGCAGATTGGTGACCGAGACCGAGCCTTGGAGGCCTACGGCTGGGTCACGCTCGCGTGGGAAGACGCCGACCCGCTGCTCCAACCCATGGTCGCCGAGGCGCGCCAGGCGATCGCCCGGCTGCAAGGGCTCCAGCGCGGCTGACCCGTCGAAACTCCCTCATCGATCCAAGCGTAGGTCTGGACAGAAGAGGGATGTCGAAGCTCGCAACTTTCCTAATCCTCGTTTTCGGTCTTACGTGGTTCTTCGCCGGATTGCTCATCCTCTCCGGTGAGACGGCACGAGCCAACCCTGGCCACGTGCTCGGCATCATGTGGTCGCCGGGGATCGCGGCGATTCTCACCTGTCTCTTCTTTCAGAGAAACCTGCGCGGCCTGGGCTGGAAGCTCGGGAAGCCGAGATACCTCCTGCTCGGCTACGCGCTACCGCTGCTGATCGGGTCGGTGACGTATTCGGCGATCTGGATCTCGGGCGTCGGGAAGTTCGAGGTCATCACACCGTTCGGCAGCAGCACGAGCCGCATGGTCGGACTCGAGAATCCGCCGCTCGAAGTGGCGTTCCCGGTGATGCTGACGGCCGGCTTGCTGCTCCGGATGGTGTTCGCTCTCGGAGAAGAGATCGGGTGGAGAGGATTTCTCGTGCCCCATCTGGGCGAGGTGCTCTCGCTTCGAGGGGCCGCCCTGCTCAGCGGAGCGATCTGGGCCGCGTACCATCTCCCAGGCCTGTTGTTTCTCGACTACTACAGCGGAGGCCGACTAAAGTCTATCGTCTTCTTCTCGATCATGGCGATCGGCGCTTCGGTGATCATGGCGTGGATTCGGATCGTCTCTGGTAGCCTGTGGACGGCAGCGACATTCCACGCCAGTCACAACCTCGCCATCCAGGGGATCTTCGATCACTTCACCGTCGATACGGGGCAAACAGCGTTCTTTGCCGGCGAGTTTGGCCTCGGCCTCGCGCTCGCTTACTCGGCTGCAGCGGTTTGGTTTTGGAAGCGGATGCCTGATCTCCAGATCGCCATACGGCCTAATCGCTCTCGAGCAGCACCTGCAACACACCCGGGTTAACGGCGT
>CBDUCI010000165.1:0-5669 GCA_965365605.1 uncultured bacterium | reverse complement strand
ATCTGTAGCTCGAGGGGGTGATAGCCGAACTGTGAGAATCGAATCTTGTACTCGCCCGGCTCCAAACCTTCGATCTGGTAGGCGCCGGCTGAGTCCGACCACGCCACCAGGTTCTCGGCCGGGATCTCGATTCGCACCCCGCCAACCGCTTCGTAGCGATCGGACTCGATCGTCCCATGAACGGAAACGTCCCCGGGAGGGGGCCCGAGGGACATCGCGGCTATGAGCGCGAGCCTGATCATACTTTCCGCTCTCCAGACTTTCGCGGCAGGCACGCCATCTGATCAGTTTACCGGACTGGGCCTAACCTGTCTATCCGGAGTCCCCTTTGAGCAGCTGCAGAAGTGGTCAATTACTGGGATTTCATACCCTCCAGAAACGACCCCGGCTTATACACTTCGGCCATGACTCACGGCTTCTAACAGGGGAACGTATGACTGGACGCAAATGTGGCGAGAAACCCGCTCAAGCGGAAGTTGGACCAGGGGTTAGCGGGCAACTCGCCACGGGGGCGCTGGATGGGCCCGTTGCACAAAGCACCGGGACCCACCCGTTTTAGCGCCCTAGGCACCCTGAGTGAGCATCAGGGCCCTGTCTTGGTGAGTTCTAACGGTCCGGCGATGACGTGATCGCAACTACTCTTGGAACGATTCCCTACGACGGGTTGTGGCAGGGGGCGAAGTGTTCCTCATCGAGTTCAAGAAACACAAGAAAATGACCGATGGTGAGAAGTACGAGGAGGATCATGCAGAAGAGCACGAAGAGGGGCACCACGACGACTACTGAGGCACCGTGTTTCCAAACGCGTCGGCCAGTGCCTCATCAAGCATCAACTCGCTTCCCTCTGTCCAGGCGGCCGTGAATGCCGACTCGCCGAGAGCCTTCCGCACTGCCTTGACCGAGCGATCGTAGAGCAATCGGTCGGGGGGATCGAGCGTTCGACCCTGCGCTGCCAGGTTCGCCTCGCTGGCGCCCAGCAATCGCGCCGCTCGTTTGTGATCGTTTCTGGTGGCGTAGACCTCCGCCATCCCGATGAGCGCCTGCAACCGGCCTGCCTGGTGGTGAAGCTCGGCGGCAACATCCGCCGTCTGTCGATACCGTCGGTCGGCCTCGTCCGTGTTCCCCCTCGCGTGCGCCGTCTGACCCAGGTTGAAGAGGATGTCGACGTCCCGGTAGCGATTCCCATGCTCTTGGCACCGTAGCCTTGCCTCCTCGTACATCGCTTGCGCTCGCTCCAAGTGTCCCCAGTATCGAGCCGTTTCCCCCTGGTTCACGATCAGAACGAGCTCCGAATCCCGGTCGCCGAGCTCCCGGGCCAACTGCAATCCCTCCTCGGCGGCAACAACTCCGATCTCGTAGTCACGCTCACTCAACGAGGAGTTCCTTCCGATGGCGGAGAGCGCCAGCACCAGACTCCGCTTGTCGTTCACCTCGCGCGCGACGACCAGCGCCTCGTTGGCCGCCGAACGAGCACGATCCATGCGACCGTGAAAGAACGCAAGAGCGCTGAGCGCGCTGAGCGCCTGGCTCTTCGCTGCACTCGCTTCCGAGCCAGCCCCAACCGCCCGCTCACTCCACTCGATCCCCTCAGCCAGCAAACCCTCCGATTTCCAGAAGTGCTTCATCGCGGCAACCATCCGGAGCGCCGGCTCGGTTTCATTTCGAGTTAGACTCCACTCCAATGCCGCCCGCACGTTGTAGTTCTCGGCCGCTATCAACTCCAGTCTCGGCGTCACTTCTGTGCCCAACCCGATTACGAGCCCCTCGACAAGCGCCAACACCCAGTCTCGGTGTCGTCGCTCGATTGTCTCAGCCTCCCCGGCGGCAACCAGCTTTCCACGTGCATACTGTCGAGTCGTCTCGAGCAACCGATAACGCATTTCCGAATCGCCACTAGGCTCCACGACGACAAGGGACTTGTCCACGAGTCGCGACAGGAGATCGAGCGTTCCCGATTGGCCCCAGATCTCTTCCGCCGCTTCAAGCGTCCAGCCGCCAACAAAGACCGCCAATCGACGAAGAAGCATCTGCTCCCGCTCCTCCAGTAACTCGTGGCTCCAATCGATAACAGCGCGAAGTGTCTGGTGGCGAGGCGACGCCGTGCGACTGCCAACCCCGAGAAGCTGAAAGCAATCATCAAGCCGTTCGGCGACCTGATCTGGAGAAAGGACTGCGACTCGAGCGGCGGCGAGCTCGATCGCGTGTGGGATGCCATCGAGTCGTGCGCAGATCTGACCTATCGCTTGAGCGTTGTCCTGATCGATGGCGAAATCCGGTTGCACGAGTCGCGCACGATCAACGAACAGCTGTACCGACTCGTAGGTGCCTAGATCCGACGGAGACGCGTCCTTTGGATCCGCTCCGATATCCGGCGCCGGCAACGAGGGGACCACGAAGACGACTTCTCCAGGGATGCCCAGCATCTCCCGGCTCGTAGCGAGCACTTTCAGTCTCGGCGCGGACTGGAGAGTGGACTCTACCCAGTTCGCGGTCGCACTGATCAGGTGTTCACAGTTGTCCAACACAATCAGCACGGCCTGGGAATCCAGATGCTGCATCAGCGTGTCCGACATGTCGCGTCCCGGCACTTCGCGTAAGCCCAGGGCGCTGGCCACCGTCTGCGGCACCCGCATGGGATCTCCGAGCCTTGCGAGCTCGACGAACCAGACTCCGTCTGGAAACATCTTGGAGACTTGCGCGGCCAGCTGCAAAGCGAGGCGCGTCTTGCCTTGACCACCGGCCCCGGTGAGCGTGACGATTCGATGGCCGGCCAACAACTCTCGCACTTCCCCGATCTCGGCTTGCCTCCCCACGAAGCTCGTCAGCTGCAGGGGCAGATTGTGGGGTAACGCATCGAGCGATCTCAGCGGAGGGAAGTCCGAGCGCAGAGACGAGTGGTCCAGCTGGTAGATCTGCTCAGGGGACTCGAGATCGTGCAGCCGGTGGTGCCCTAGGTCGCGCAGTGTCACGTCGTCGGGTGGCGAGTTACTCACCAAATCGCACGCGGTCCGGGAGAGTATCGTCTGGCCACCGTGGGCAACCGGGACTAGACGGGCGACCCGGTTGACCGCCGCCCCCGAGTAGACGCCGTCCTGCTGGTCTGCCTCGCCGGTGTGGATCCCTACGCGAACCCTCAGTCGACTCCCGGCGCGTTGGGCCTCTCGCTCGAGCTCATGTTGAATAGCCACCGCTGCTTTAGCGGCTTCCGGTGCCCGCGCAAACACCGTCCAGAACCCGTCACCTGAGGTGTTGAAGACGCGCCCGCCGTGGGCATGAACCGCGTTCCATATGATCTCGTCGTGGCGCTCGAGGCTCCTCTTCATGCGATCAGCATCCTCCTCCCACAAACGAGTGCTACCCTCGATGTCGGTAAAGAGGAAAGTGACCGTTCCCGACGGAAGGTCAGCTTCCGAACGAGGTTTCAAGAAACTCTTCCAGGATCGAGTTAAAGCGCTCGGTCTCGTCGGCGAAGATCACATGTCCGGCCTCGGGGAATCTCTCGACGCGCGCCGACGGAATCGCCTCCTGCACCATCTGCCCCTGCTCTTCCAACTGCGTCGTAATAGCGTAGAGCAGCGGTGTGTCCACTTTGACTAGTACCGGGCGCCAGTCTCTTCCGATGTATGCTGCAAGTAGAGCGATCGCCGTGTTCGATGGCACGCTCATGGCCGCGTTCTTGATCTTTTGCATGTACTCGTCAGGTTGGGGCCTCTTAAAAGCGTACGGCAAGAAGCTCTCGATCATCTGTTCGCGATCTGCGTTAAACGACCTGATCATGCCGAGACCTTTTTGTACCTGCTGAGCATCGAAATCCGAGCCGATGTAATTGTCCACCAAAACGATACCTTCGAGGGCGTTGGTGCCAAACTGGTCCACATAGGAGAGCACCTCTGGCCCCCCCATGGAGAACCCCACTAGGACCACCGATGAAACATTCAGATGCTCGAGGAGCTCTCTTATGTCCCGCGAGCGCCGTTCCGGATAGTGGCCATCGACGACCCGCTCCGACTCGCCTTGTGAGCGAGGATCGAGAGCGACTACGCGATAGTTTTTTGAGAAATACCGGATCTGAGGCTCCCAGATCGTCGCCGGATTTATCCAGCCCGGGATCAGAACGATGGCCGGCCCATTGCCTTGATCCAAATAATGCAGTCGCGTGCCATCACTGGTTGTGAAGTAGTGGCCTTGCGCGTTGGGACTTGCCAGCGCTGCAACGGCAATTACCCCGAGGATGGCAGCCCACCCCAACGACTTGGGCATACACACCTACCTTTCCATTGGGGATTGTACCCAACCTCATGCCTGAGAGTTTGGTTTCAGTTTTTGAATCTACTCTCGGGGAGTCCGCTTTGGCTCCATTTGATCGTCTTTACGCCGGTGGTGGGATTTCCGTTCGCGACTCCGCGACACCGGGAGCGGTGCCTTTTTTCAGTCTTCCGAAACCTTCCAAACGAGTCATGAGTTGCCAGCTCATCTCGTAAAATCGACGACACCACGCCACGCCTTTGATTCGGGGATCGAAATACCCGTTCCGTCAGTTCGACCGCAGTGAATCGATGAAGCGCTGGGCACCGACCGGAACCGGCACGCCCCCCTGCAGGATCTCCCCAGCCGAGATTTCGCGTCCATACAGGGCCTCGTTCGCATTTCGATCGGGCCGGAGCGACGCCCCCTCGATCGAGATCCCCGCAAAGAGGCCCCGGCTGCGCCCATAGGATAGGATTTCCGCCTCGAAGGTGACGTTGGTGTCTGCACCGGCTGCCCGGCCCTTCGGACCGGCCGCAACGCTGGCATCACCGCCGAGAGTAACTTCGTTCTTGAGCAGATGCTTGATGCTGTCATCGGGCATGAAAAGCAGAACGAGGTCGGTCGAGCTGCCCCCAATCTGAAGCCCGAAGCCCCCTCCTTCCAGAGCCATCATCGAAGGTGCCACCCAGCCTCCTCCGCTCCGGCGGCAGGTTCCCGCGCCGCGGCCGTACTGACCGCCGAAACCAAACCCGGCCCTTCGGACGCCGGGAATCACGACAACACACTCGGCATCCTCCAGAAGGCCTTCGGGAATGTCGGCGTCCGGAGCGTTGAAGAGCTCGCTGAACACGCGGGCAGCGGTGTCGAGACGCTCGGTCATCTCTTCGAGACTCTGCGCAGGTGCGGGCACCGACACGATCAGGGTCAGCATCGCTGATGTCACCATGCTACGCATCATTCTCTTCCTCCGGACCGACACCGATGAGATGAACTTTATGAGTTGCACGGTTACCTCCTGTACCTCCTGCGAGAGGACGAGCTGGGGCTCTATCCCCCCAAAAAAAGGGGCTACCAGATCATGGAACGGCTCCCGTGCCGAGCAGCCGTCCGGCGCGAGCCGATCGACTACCCTGATCTTGGCAACCCCTTCTATCTCGGCGCGGACAGCAAAACCCCCGTAAAAACTCATGGGGCCGACAGATCACTCCATCGACCCCAACGAAGCTCTGACCGCCTTTGGAGCAGGGACGCACTCGACTCTCCTTAAGCTACCGGCATATTCCTCTGCCGATCGGTTCGTCAACATATTCTTAAGAAAGACGTCCCTGCTATTTCGGAGTATACGGCAGCCTACTCAGCATGTAAAACACCTAGGGTTGTAGGGGCTTTCCCTACGCCCAGGCACGCAATCCGGTACAACA
>CBDUCI010000164.1:0-5708 GCA_965365605.1 uncultured bacterium | reverse complement strand
CGGCGCTCGGAATGACCAACCAGGACCAACCGCGCTCCGGCCGCAATCAGCATCCCAGGCGAGATCTCGCCGGTGTAAGCGCCCTCCGTTTCCCAATGACAGTTCTGACCCCCTACCCGAGCCCGCGTAGCGACCGCTTCGACTACCTCGGGGACCAACACCGCAGCCGGAAAAAACACCAGCCGAACGGAACCGCCCACGTCTGCCATTGCGTCGAAAAACGAGTTCATATACGGACCGACGTCGGCCATCGTCTTGTACATCTTCCAGTTGGCAGCCACGATAGTGGGCCGGCGCGACGCGCTCACGCCACGCTCCTTTCGGTCGCTGGGTCCAGAACCTCAATGCCTGGCAGCGCGGCCCCGGAGACGAGCTTGAGCGCTGCGCCGCCGCCCGTCGAAACGTGACTCACACTACCCATCAGACCGCCGCGCTCGAGTGCTGCGATCGAGTCGCCGCCGCCGATGACCGTATAAGCCCCCCGAGTGGTGACATCAGCCAACCCTTTCGCGACCGCTAGCGTACCACCATCAAACGGTGGCGTTTCGAACACGCCCAGTGGACCGTTCCAGAAAACGGTTCGTGCGCCCTTGAGCGCGTTGACTATCGCTGCAACCGAAGCCGGGCCGATATCGAGGATCTTCCTGCCTGGCGGTACTTCGTCTGCAGACACGGTTTCGCGTTTCGCATCCGCATCAACGTCGGCAGCGACGACAGCGTCAGCTGGCAGTAGCAGAACGTCTGGGTATCGATCCAAGATCTGGCGTGCCGCCTCCACGCGGTCGGGCTCAACCAGCGAGTCGCCGACTTCTGCGCCGATGGCGAGCAGGAATGTGTTCGCCATTCCTCCGCCGAGGCAGACCCGGTCAGCCCTCTCAGCGAGCTCGTCGACGATCTCCAGCTTGCCAGCGATCTTGGCGCCCCCGAGCACCGCCACGAATGGTCGTTCGGGCTCCCGTAGTCGATCAAAAGCCCTCAGCTCGCACTCAACCAACCGACCCGCAACCCTTGGGCTCAGGTGGTCGGCGACCCCGACCGTTGATGCGTGAGCCCGATGGCAAGTCCCGAAAGCGTCCTGGACAAAGAGCTGGCCAAAGCGCGCCAGGAGATCAGCAAAACCGGGCTCATTGGCGGTCTCGCCCGGTTCGAAGCGGAGGTTCTCAAGCAGGAACACGTCGCCGGGTTGACCCGTGCGGACCAGCTTGAGGGCCCGCTCGTCGAACGGCTTCGAAAGAAAAATGACCCGTCGTCCCAGCAGCTCCTCGAGGCACTGCGCCACCGGAGCTAACGAAAGCTCCGATCGCGGTTCGCCGCCCGGTCGTCCCAAATGACTGACCAGTACCACCGCGGCACCGCGTTGGATTAGTCCCTTCACCGTCGGAAGGGTAGCTCTAACCCGAACGTCGCTGGCCACCCGCACTTCGTCGCCCCGGCCCTCTAGCGGAACGTTGAAGTCGACTCGTACCAACGCCCTCCGACCATTCACCTCCTCCGGCTTGAGGTCATCGACCGTGCGGCGTTGCAGGGCGGTTTCCACGTTCGATCCTAGAGGAACTTGCCGAGGTACTGTGCCAAGTCGACAAGCCGCGTGGCATAACCCATCTCGTTGTCATACCAAGCCAACACCTTGAGCAATGTCCCGTCAATCACCGATGTCGACAGCGCGTCCACGGTCGCCGACTCGGGCGTCGATACATAATCGACCGAGACCAGGGGTTCATCACTCACCGCCAGCACGCCCGCCAATCGGCCCTGCGCCGCTTCGCGGAATGCGGTGTTGATTTCCTCCGCGTCGGTCGCGCGTTCGACCTCGATGGTCAAATCGACCAGTGATACATCCGGGATCGGGACCCGGATCGCCATGCCGTCGATCTTTCCCGTCAACTCGGGAAGCACCATCGCGGCCGCTTTGGCTGCGCCCGTTGTCGTCGGGATCATCGACAACGCTCCGGCGCGCGCGCGCCGCAGGTCCTTGCTTGGCGTATCGAGCATGTTCTGGCTGGCCGTGTAAGCGTGGGTGGTCGTCATCAGCCCGTGCACCCAACCCGCCGTATCCATGATCACCTTGGCAACCGGGCTCACGCAGTTGGTCGTGCACGACGCGTTCGAGATCACGTCGTGGCTGGCCTCGATGCGATCCTCATTGACGCCCATCACAATGGTTATGTCGCAATCCTTGCCGGGCGCGGAGATGATGACCTTCCGGGCGCCTGCCTCAAGGTGTTTGATCGCCTTGTCACGATCGCGGAAGAGACCGGTCGACTCGATCACCACATCCACTCCCAGATCGCCCCACGGCAACTTGGCGGGGTCTGGCTCCGACACAACTTCGATTACGTCATCTCCAACCCGAAGCTTCCCGTTTTCGGCCTGAGCATCAACACCAAGCCGACCGTGAACCGAATCGTACTCCAGCAAGTGAGCTAGCGTGGCGGCATCGGTCAGATCGTTGACCGCCACCAGCTCGAGATCTCGCTCAGTTCGTCGAAGTGACCGATACGCGATGCGGCCGATACGGCCGAACCCGTTAATGCCGAGACGCATCCTGGACCTCCGTGTGATTGGGAATCGGTGCCATCAAAGCGAAATCTAGAGAGGCGTGACGGGTGTGAAGTTATCCGGCGTTTCGATCAGTGGCGAGGGCGAATGTCACACCAACGACGCGACTCGCGCCGCCCGCGATCAGAGCATCGGCGGCAGCGTGCAGCGTAGCTCCACTCGTGGCGACGTCATCGATCAGACCGGTCCTCGCACCCCGTTCGAGGGACGTTCGCTTCGTGAACGCACCGCTGACGTTGGCGACGCGATCGACTCGACCCAACCCGACCTGCGGTGGCGTGGTTCGCGATCTCTCCAGCGCATCGAGGATGGGACGATCGATCCTTGTCGCTAGCCGGTCGGCAATCAGACGAGCCTGATTGAATCCACGCTCGCGGTACCTGAGCGGGTGGAGCGGCACCGGCACGAGGATGTCGAGCCGGTGACCTCGAAGTCGAATCGAGTCGGCCATTCTCTCGGCACAGATATCGGCCAGGTGACGCCAGCCACTGTACTTGATCGCGCGCACGATCGTTTCCGCTACGCCCTGGTAGCGAACTGCGGCGATCGCGGTGAGCTCCGGTGGCCAGTCGCGACATCGCCAGCAGACCTTCGCGCTACGCGCCAGGACCAACCCACAGCGGGCGCAACCAGCAGTCCCGGGCGGCTCCAGTTGCGAGATGCAGGCGCTGCATGCAGCGGGACGGGCCGATGACAGCCAACCGCCGCAGTGAATGCACTGCGGGGGCAGCACCAGATCCACTGCTAGCCCGAGGGCTGCGGCAAAGATTTCGGTCGATGAAGCTATCTCCCTACCTCGCATGGCAGGGGATTTTGGCTGGCGACTAGCTGCCGGGTAGGGTCAAGCGGGGGAATTGGGTCGAGATTGTGGCCAGATAGCGACTGCGCTCATCACCGCTCAAGATCGACACTAGTCTTTCGAGCCACAGCTCAGCGGCCTCCATACGTTCTGTGAAGTAGTTGGCCGCCACCAACCCCAAGTATGCGAGACGGATCCCATCGTCCAACTCGATCGCCCGCTCGAACGCTCCGATCGCGTTTCCGTAGTCACCGAGGTGCAGGTACGATCCACCGAGCAGCGCATGCGCGTTGCCGTGCTGAGGCTTGAGCTCGAGGACCCTTAGAAAAAGCGGTACTGCGTCCGCATATCGTCCTTCGACATACAGCTCGCCGGCCAACACGTACAACGAATCGGCTTCGTCGGTGAACACGGTCTCACCGTCCGCCACAGAGTGCGTGGCAAACAACATGCCGATGACGATCAACCCGAAAGATGCAATCCGAACTGGCAAGGAATCGGTCCTTCGAGATTGTGGGGTTGGGGAGTTGGTGAACTGGATTTTAAACATTTGAGCTTAACTGATCGTGCTCGATTCGTCAACCATTCGACAAGTGTCGAAGATGGTTCTCCACAAAACCTTCAAGACAGGTCCGGATCTCTTCAAACGCTATCTCGTAGGCTCTGCGACCCCATCCGATGGGATCCCCGACACCGTGACCGATCTTCCCAGTGGGATCGAATTCCGTTATCACCCGAGCGTCGGCAGTGTCGTCGAGCGCCAGGGCGCGCGCCACATGACCGTGCGACATGCCAAGCACAATATCAGCCCACCGCACGAGTTCAACGGTCAGCGGGCGCGCTTGGTGACCCGACAAATCCAGTCCCGCTTCTGCGGCGATCGCTTGCGATTCCGGATGTGCTGGCCAGCCAGCCGTGGCGTGAGTACCCGCCGAGCCGACCTCGATATCGATCCCAGCTTCCTGACTCATACGGCTCAGCAGGGCCTCGGCTATCGGCGTTCGGCATGTATTGCCGGTGCAGACGACCAGCACTCGATAAGGACGCGACGTGGTCATCGAACTAAGGTCGCGCGCCTTCTCCCGGCCGGCAATCCTCTCACCACTGCGTCACCTCCGCCTATGAGCGAATGTCGGGCCGGATGGCACGGAGCCTGGCTACGCCGATCGCGCCCTCGCGGACGAGCCGCGGTGGCTCCTCGCTGACGTCCACGATCGAAGAAGGATCAACTATAACGGGCTCAACGGTTTGCGGCCCCATCGCCAGCAACGCGACTCCGATCGCGTTGGCTCGTGGTGCCTTCGATAAGTGGTCCACCGCGGCCTCAACGGACGTCGACGGTTGCTGGCCGCGACGATTGGCGCTGGTCGAGAACAGCAGACCGCCCCAGGCGGTGACCAACCGCTGCGATACCGGATCGACGGCCGGCCGCATCGCCAGTTTGTCGTCGACTGTGACCGCCGCGGGTGCGCCCTCTGCAGCCACCACGATCAAGGTCAACGGCCCAGGCCAGAGCGCAGCAGCTAGCTCTGCTGCCGCGGCATTCCACGTCGCCGCCGACGAACGAGCAGTTGCAGCGTCTTTCACCAAGCACACGAAGGGACGTGGTTTGTCGTAGCCTTTGATCCGCAGCGCGGCATCAACAGCTCCGGTACAGTGCGGATCGCCGCTGAGACTAGTGATCGTCTCCGTCGGATGGATGACGAGTCGGCCCTCACCCAACACCCGTGTTGCCGCCGCGATTCCCGCGTCGTCCGCCAGTTTGAGCGCGATCGTCAACCGATCTGAGAATCACACACGGACATCGTCCGCCATCTCCAGTTCACCCGGATATGAGTCGAGTCGCGGGCGAACCACTCCTCGAAGGAAACGCCGTGTCTGCTCGGGCGCCCGCCCGACAAGGACCGCCGGGTCGGAGGCGGCCTCCCACACCGCTGGCGGCAACTCGGCGAATCCCTCCTCGCTCGCCAACCGTGCCAACAGATCGTTGGTGCCACCCACCGCCACCTGCTCCGCCGCCTCGCGAGCGCAGACTCGTACTCGTTCATGAAGCGCCTGACGATCACCACCCGCGGCAACCGCCGCCATCAACAGGTTCTCGCTCGCCATCATCGGGACCTCATCGGCCAGATGACGCGCGATTACGGCCTCCGAAACCTGGAGACCTCTAGCCACGCTGTAGTACAGGACCAGCAACGCATCGATCGTCAGGAACAACTCCGGTATCGCAATCCGCTTGTTGGCGGAGTCATCGAGCGAACGCTCGAGCTGTCGGTGAAAATCCTCGATCGGGAACGCTGTCTCTGTCTCCGCATAGTAGAGCGGTGGAACGCGTTCGCCCTGGTGAGCC
>CBDUCI010000163.1:0-5755 GCA_965365605.1 uncultured bacterium | reverse complement strand
CTCGTCCGTGGCACGTGGAAGGGGCCCGGCAAGGCAACTGGGTGCTGCTCGACTACATCGACTTCGTAGTCCACGTCTTTCACCGCGACGCGCGAGCCTATTACGAGCTCGAGCGTTTGTGGGGCGACGCGCCGGTCGAGACGTTCTCCGAGAACGGTGAATTGCCCGCGGGGGATTAAACCACGCATTTGAGGCGTCTATTTGCTAGGACAGTGGCATTTGCCCGTCTTGTGCGGGTGTTATAGCGTTTCTTCGGCCGCAGGAAAGAGCTTGAATGAAAGTGAAGGGGAATCTCTTGGCGCGCTCCGTGACCCGCAATGTTGTCGTCCTCGTTGCGCTTCTGATCGGCGGGTCGATCGCTAGCCCCGCATACGCTCAGTTCGGACAGAATAAGGTTCAGTACAAGGATCTGGACTTCCGGGTGCTCGAGACCGAGCACTTCGATATCCACTATTACCCGGAAGCAGAGGACGCCATCCTTGATGCGGCCCGCATGGCCGAGCGCTCTTATGCGAGGCTTTCCAAGGTGTTTCGCCACGAGTGGAACGAGCGCAAGCCGCTCATTCTGTATGCGTCGCAGTCTGACTTCCAGCAAACGAACATCTTCCGATTCCAGATCTCAGAGGGTACCGGCGGCATCACGGAAGGGCTGAGAAACCGCATCGTGCTGTTCTTCCCGAGCGCGTACCCGGAGTTCGAGCACACGCTTACCCACGAGCTCGTTCACGCCTTTCAGTTCGACATCCTGCGGCGCGGGGCACTGTCACAGGGCAGCAACCCATTTGCGTTCCGGATGCCGTTGTGGTTTGCGGAGGGCATGGCGGAGTACCTCACGGCAGGGAAGATCGATCCATTGACGGCGATGTGGCTGAGGGACGGCTCGCTCTCGGGTTACCTGACGACGATCGATGAGTTGTCGCGCGCGCAGGACATTCGCGTTTATCGCTTTGGCCAGGCGCTTTGGTACTACATCGGCGTCAAGTATGGTGATGAGAAGATCGGCGAGATCATGCAGAAGGCGCCGTTGCTGGGCGTCCGTGAGGCGTTTCGGACGTCGATCAACCTGCGGCTCGAAGACCTGTCGGAAGATTGGCTCGAGGCGGTTCGGCTCACGTACCTGCCCCAGGTTGTCCTCTACCCACCAGCGTCAGAGGTCGCCGTTCGGCTGACGAACCATGTCAAGGAGGGGGCGTCGATCAATATCGGACCGGCGCTTTCGCCCGATGGCAGCAAGGTGGCGTTCGTCTCCAACCGGGAGTTCTTCAGCAACCTGTACATCGCGAACGCGGAAGACGGTTCCGACGTCGACAAGGTAGTCGACGGAGAGCGCTCCGAGTCGTTCGAGAGCCTGCGATTCCTGCGCGTCGGAATGTCGTTCTCGCCCGACGGGAAGTTCCTGGCCTTCTCGAGCAAAGTCGGTGAGCAGGACGCGCTCTATATCATGCGGGTCGACAACGAGAAGATCATTGCCTCACATCGCTTCGATCTCGACGGGATCGAGACCCCGTCCTGGTCGCCTGATGGCCAAGAACTCGTGTTCACCGGGCAGAAGGGCGGAACCAGCGATTTGTATATCGTTCGTCGTGACGGGACCGGTTTGAGAAGGCTGACCAACGACCGCTACGCCCAACGTGATCCGGTGTGGTCCCCGGATGGCAATCGGATCGCCTTCACCACGGAGTTCGGTGAGGGCACCGACTTCGATCTGCTTTCCTATGACGAGTATCAAATCGGTTTGTATGACCTGACCTCTGGCGAGGTGAGGTTCATGTCAGACATTTCGGCCCAAGAAGGCAAGAGCATCAACCCGCAGTGGGGCCCGGACGGTAAGACGATCGCGTATCTCTCTGACCGTACCGGGATCACGAACATCTTTCTGTACGATCTGGAGAAGCGTGAGACGTATCAGCTGACCGACATGCTGACCGGCGTCAGCGGGATCATTGAATCGAGCCCCGCCATGGCTTGGTCACGGGACGGCAGTCGGATGGTGTTCAGCGCGTTCGCCGACGCCGGCTGGGATCTGTATCGGCTGGATGATCCGCTGTCGCTGGCGACGGAGCCGTACGTGGCTCCGGAACAAGGCGAGTTCGATTTGGCCGATCGCGCGTTCGTCGAACCGGCGCGGCCAGTGGCTCCGCCGAAGCCCCAGGTGGTCGCCGCCGAACCGATCGATGAGGAGGCGCTCGCCGAGGCCGCGGATGATGCCGGTGAAGAGGCGGACGACCAGCCGGCCGACGGCGAACCAGCCGAGCCTGAACCAGCCGACGGGGAAGAGGTGGCGGCGGAAGAGCCGGCCCAGCCGGACGCGGTTTCGTACTACTTGGGTGAACAACGCAATCGGGGTGGCCGGCGTCGCCCAATTGCCGATGCGCCCGGTCGTCGCCTGCCGTCGTTCAACGAGCCGGTCGACATCGCGACGTTGCTCAAGGATCCCACGATCGGCCTGCCTCGCGATACGACCGCCTTCAAGTCTCGTGATTACAAGGTCAAGTTCCAGCCCGATCTGATCGCGCAACCCTCAGTGGGATTCGCCAGTGGGGTGGGAGCATTTGGCGCGTCGCAACTGGCGTTCAGCGATCTGATGGGTGATCACAACCTGTACGTTGCGGCGTCGGTGTTTGGCTCGATCTCGGACAGCGATCTGTTCTTTACATACTTGAATCGAAAGAACCGTTGGAATTGGGCTACCTCAGCGTTTCAATTTCGGAGCGATTTCGCCTCGCTTTCTACCTCCACCGGTCGGAGCGACGACCTGTTGTTCCGGAGCGACATCTACCGTGGCGGACAGGTGACCGCGGCCTACCCGTTTAGCCGGTTCCGGCGGCTGGAGCTGGCGGCGACCGTAACGCATATCTCACGTCGTGAGGCGCGGTTCGACATTTTCGATCCGACGCCGGAAATCGTCGATGAGTTGGGCAGCGACACCTATATCGCGCCGTCGATCGGTTGGGCGTTTGACACCAGCTTCTTCGGTTCCACCGGGCCGATTGGTGGGGCGAGGCGGCGTTTCGACATTCAAAGGGCTTTTGGCGATCGCGACTTCACACAGTTCTACGGCGACGTCAGGAATTACTGGTTGCTCGGCCGTCGCTACACGATCGCGTCGCGGCTGCTGTACCTCGGCACGTTTGGCGAACAGGAAGACGAGTTGCGGTTCCAAGGCATCGGGGGCCCGACACTGTTGCGTGGTTTTGACTTCGACGACGACGACTTCCTGATCGGGACGGGTGTGGGGCTCTTCAACCTCGAGTTCCGATTCCCGATCATCGAGCGTCCGCGGCTCGGCACGTCAGCGTTCCCACCGATCCGTGGCGCCATATGGTACGATCTCGGCTTCGCGAGTTGCGGCAACGAGCTCTGTCAACACCAGCAAGCGGAAGTGTTGGCCGAAACGGGTGAGCTGCGTGAGTCATTCAAGTTCTCGACCAGCCAGGATGGGGGTCCGTTTGGCTTCCGGCTGGTTGATGCGCGCGCTTCGTTCGGTGCCGGTGTGCGGATGAACATGTTCGGGTTCGCGGTGATTCGAGTCGACTACGCGCAGCAGACCGACATGGCGGAGCTCAAGACCGGCCGCTGGGTTTTCACTCTCGCACCAGAGTTCTAGCACCGGTTGATACTCGAGGCCTGAGGCGCTACTGTTCCCTTGGTTAGCGCCTCTGGCCACCCCATCCGCAGCCAGAAAGCCCCATCCATAACAGCCAACTTACGTCCGGTGGTTTGCCGACTTGCATCGATGTGCTTGGGTCGACAGCAGACACAACCCCTCGTACCCCGATCCACGCGCAACCCCAGATATAGTGGTTTACGATTGACTCGAAACGACCCACCAGGGTATCTTTGGGGCTAATATGCGAGATTTTGAGCTAGACGATCGATTCTGGCGCGAGGCGCTGACCGCGGTCCGCCAGGGGTCGCGCGCTTCGGCGCTCTCGGACAGCTATCCCGACTACGCCCAACTGCTCACCGAGATCGAGGCCGACGCCACTCGCGACGCGATGTTGGTCGGCGCCCGGCTCACGGGAGGCGGTCACAACCCGCAGCTATTGTCGTTCTTGTCGGCGGCGTTTTTGGCGCGCGCCGGGTTGCGCACGCTGTTGGTCGACCTGAGCCCCGAGTTTCGTTGGCTCGAGCGGTTGTTGGGCCGGGATCTCAAGGAGGGGATGATCGATCACCTCCAGTACGGCGTGCCGCTCGAGCAGTGTGTTCGCGATACGGCGATCCCGAACATGGACGTGCTGACCAGCGGAGCTGGCCTTTTGGGTGGCTCGGCTCTCGACGACGGGGCCGCGTTTCGGGCGGCCCTCGATCGATTGCGGCAGCACTACAGGGTGCTCGTTGTGACCTTGCCGGGAAGCAACGGGGATGCCGATGCCGCCGGTGTGCTTGCGATATGCGACGCCGTTTTTGCGATCGAGGCCGAGGAGTCGAGCACGGATCTGATCGGCAGCGAACGCTGGATCGTTCGTCTCGGCGGTGATCCACAGGCCGCCGACGAGCTCGGTCAGTTGACACACCGCTTTTTGGGGCCACTACCGGACGTGCTGGTGGGCGCCAAATACGGCTCGGACCCACTCCCGTCGGCCGGCCCTGCCGACCACCTCTTCGCCTTGGCCAACAACAATGGCTTGCCCAATCGGGATTCGTTGCCGGTCGACGACGGGTGGCTCGACGACGTCGGGTTGCACGATGACGGTTCGCGTACGAACAGCGATCAGTTGGTAGAAGAGGCGCCGCCGCCCACCGATGCCGACGACTTGGCGTTCTTGGATACGCTCAGCGGCGACCGCCTGCCGGAAGAGCTTAAACCCGAGGCGCAGATCGACGAGCGGTTGAAAGCGGTGCGGACAAAGATGGCCCGCAGCCGGCTGCTGCCAGCCCTCAGGGTCCCGCCGCCGCGCCGTCGCTGGCTGGGGTTGGCGGTGGCCAGTGGTTTCGTGGTTCTGGTTGGCGTCCTAGCCGGCCGCATGATGGCGCCGGTTGTCAGCGGCTGGCTGGGAGATGGTGGTGAGTCGGCCGATCAGCTGGTGGCGCGGCTCGATGTCGAGGGAGGCACGACCCAGGGAGCTGATCCCAAAATCGAGCCCGGTGAGTTGGTTCCATTGGTCGATCTGGCAGCGCCCAGCGGTTCGACCGAGGAACCGGTGGTCGAGAAGCCCCCGGCGGAGCCAACGGTTGAGCCGACGAGCGAGCCACCCAGTGGAGCCCCGAGGCCGTACTCGGTTCACGCTGGCTCGTATCAGGATAATCGCTCGGCACGCCGAGTCGCCGGTCGCATCGAGGCCGCCGGCTTTATGGCGTTTGTCACCCCGGTGAACATCGCCCAACGTGGTCGGTGGTATCGGGTGTTTGCGGGGTCGTTTGCAGACTCAGTTGGCGCGGGCACCGCGCGTGAGACCTTGCTGCGACGTGGCGTAGTGGATGACGCCCTCGTCCAATCGACGCCGTTGGCGTTTGATCTGGGAATATTCGACTCTCGCGATCAGGCCAACGTCCGCAAGCGCGACCTCGCTAGCCGGGGGATCTCCGCGTATATCGTTGGTGTTGGACCATACCGCGTGTATGCGGGCGCATTCCGCAATCAAGATGAGGCAGGAGTTCTTCGCCGCGCACTCGAAGAGGCGGCCGAACCCATTTCGATGATCAAACGCCAGTAATCGGAGGTCGTGCCCGTGAAACTCCAGCGCCTGGAACTCTTCGGCTTCAATGGTGCCCACAAAATCGATAGTCACCTGATCACCGGTTTTTGCGGCAC
>CBDUCI010000162.1:0-5852 GCA_965365605.1 uncultured bacterium | reverse complement strand
GACAGGATGCACAGAACCGACACGTGACGGTAGTTTTGCTGCAGCTAGCGGTGCATCCCCGGCCGGGGTGGCGGAACCGGTAGACGCGCGGGACTTAAAATCCTGTGGGCGAGAGCCCGTGCGGGTTCGACTCCCGCCCCCGGCACCAATCAGATCAGGACACGGCGGCCGGCTCGGCTGAGGTCTCTTCCTCGGGCGCGGGAGGCTGTGGCTCGGCCTCAAGCAGCGCTGTCTTGAGCACATCCCCAATCGTCTTGGCATAAACAAAATGCAACCCCTCCACTAGCTCCGCCTCGACATCTTCGACGTGCTGACGGTTTTGCTCAGGAACGATGACCGTCTTTATCTCCGAGCTTCTAGCGGCCACCAGCTTCTCCTTGATCCCACCGACCGGTAATACCTGGCCGGTCAACGTGATCTCACCTGTCATCGCAACCTCGGGGCGGACCTTTCGTCCGCTCACCGCCGACGCGATCGCGGTGGCCATCGTCACTCCCGCTGAAGGCCCATCCTTCGGAATTGCGCCCGACGGAACGTGTAGGTGCAAATCGACATCGTCAAAGAACCGCTCTTCGATCCCCAGCTCGGCGGTATGCGAGCGAACGTACCCCAACGCCGCCTGGACCGACTCCTGCATCACACTGCCCAGCTTGCCCGTCAATGTCAGTCCTTTTCCTCCGGGCATCGTTGTCGCCTCCACGAACAAGATCTCGCCTCCGGCCGCGGTCCAAGCCAGTCCGGTCGCTACGCCCGGTGTAGCGACCCGTCGGGCCACCTCGTGGAACGCCTTCTTTGGCCCCAAGAAGGTCGCGATATCATCGGGGTGAACGCGGACCTTATCATCGCGGCCACTGGCCACCTCCGCGGCGACCTTGCGGCAGACCTTGGCGATCTCCTGCTCCAAACCGCGGACCCCAGCCTCCTGCGTGTAATCGGTGACGATGCGCTGGAGTGCCTCTTCTTCGATCTCGAGGTGCTCTTCTGTAAGGCCGTTCTCCTCGAGCTGCCTCGGAACCAGGTACTGTTGTGCGATGTGGAGCTTCTCGCGATCAGTGTAACCGGGCAATCGGATGATCTCCATCCGATCGCGCAGCGCGGGTTGAATCGTCTGCAGGACATTGGCAGTCGTGATGAACAACACCCTTGAAAGATCGAACGCGAGATCCAGATAGTTGTCACGAAACGTGTCGTTCTGCTCCGGGTCCAAAACCTCGAGTAACGCGCTCGAAGGATCCCCCCTGAAGTCGGCACCGATCTTGTCAACCTCATCGAGCATGAAAACCGGGTTGTTGGTCCCGGCTCGCTTCAGTGATTGAATGATCCGTCCAGGCATGGCGCCGACATACGTCCTTCGATGCCCGCGGATCTCCGCCTCATCGTGCATTCCACCCAAAGAGATGCGCACGAACTCGCGGCCCAATGCCCGGGCGATCGAGCGTCCGAGGGAGGTCTTGCCGACACCCGGCGGCCCGACAAAACAAAGGATCGGGCCCTTCATTTCATCCTTGAGCTTTCTCACCGCCAAGTACTCGAGGATCCGATCCTTGATCTCCTGCAGATCGTAGTGATCCTCGTCCAAGACTTGGCGGGCATATTCTAAGTCAAGTCGATCTTCCGTGGATCGAGTCCACGGCACCTCACACAACCAGTCCAGATAGCTCAGAATAACCGAATACTCAGGACTGGCGGCTGGGATATTAGCCAACCTCTCGAGTTGTTCTTCGCCCGCCTTCATCACATGCTCGGGAACTTCTCGGGCACGTAAGCATTCGCGGATACGGTCGATCTCCGCCTCCTCGTCCCCCACCTCCCCGAGCTCCTCACGGATCGCTTTCAGCTGCTCGCGCAGATAGTACTCGCGTTGTTTCTTTTCGAGCTCTTCGTCTACCTGGCTCTTGATCTCGCCCCCGATCTGCAGGACGTTCAACTCCCGTCTCAGCGCCGCCAGCACGATTTCGAGCTTTTCCTCCGGCTTGTCGCTCTCGAGCACACTCTGGTGCTCTGCGTGGTCGAGCTTGACCATCGACGCGACCATGTACGCGAACTGATTCGGGTTCTCGAGCTGCCGCACGGCATGACGCAGCTCATCTGGCATGTACGACGACTCCGAGATCACCTGCCCGGCAAGCTCGTACCCTTCTCGAAGCATCGCCTCTACCCGGTCACTGTGCTCATCCGGAGCCTCCGGCAACACCGTGATCGAGGCCTCGATGAATGGCTCGTTCCTGACGACCTCGACGAGGCGAAAGCGACTCATACCCTGCACCAGCAATCGCATGCCGGCGTCGGGATGCTTCACCAGCCGGTGGATGACGGCTGCGGTTCCGACATCATGCAGTTGCTCGCGACCGACTGGTTGGTTCGACTCTTCATCCGTCGTCTCGCGCAGTGCGACAACCCCCACGATGCGTGACCCGCGCATCGCCTCATCGACGGCGGCGATCAACGGGGGGTCGTTGAACGCCAGAGGCACGACCGCGAACGGATACAGGACACCAGTCCGAAACGGCAGCAGCGGGATCGTCTCCGGGATCGAAGACGGATCGAACTCTTCGCTTATCCCCTCGCTCGGGAGCAAATCCCCCGGCGATTCTGCCTCGGCTTCCTTTGGCTTCTGTTCTTCTGTCATCTAATGAGCCTCCAAGGCCGGTTCGGTAGCCTCACCCCGCAAACCACAGTTTGTTTCGAATCGGGACCGCGCGCCAGCCACCGGTTAACTGGGTTCCCGGTACGTCAACGCACGCTTTCCATACGAGATCGTAGACAGTGCGAGAGCGATCAATGCCAGAACCGTCAGCGGCTGATAGAAACGCTCAGCATCGAGAACATAGGCGAGCAGGAGCAGACTCAAGGTGAACGTGGTTAGCTTGCCCGCTCTAGTCGCTTGGAACACCAGCCGGTCCCGCTTCAGGAAAAGCATCGTCCCTGCGACGAGCGCCAAATCTCGAAGTACGATAAGAACCAGCAACCAGATCGGGAAACCACGCACGATCGCCAGATAGATGGCCAACCCACCGATCAGCACCTTGTCGGCGATCGGATCCACGATCTTGCCCGACGGGCTGATCCACCCCCGCCAGCGAGCCAGCGCACCATCCAAGAGATCGGTGATACCAGCCACAAACAGAAGGGCGACACCCGCTAGGCGGCTAGCCTGATCGGGACGATCGATCAGAATCAGGACCGGCACGAGCAGGAACATACGGAGGATCGAAAGAGCATTCGGTAGGGTGAAGAACCGCAGCCCATCGGCGACTCGCTCGGGATCCGAGGTGTGATCTTTCGGCTGGTGATTCAAACCCGACCGCCCAATAGCTCCTGAGCATGCTCGCGGGACACACGACGTTCGGGATCGCCGCCCAGCAGTCGGCTGACCTCTAGCACTCGCTCCTCGGATTCAACGCTGCGTACACGGCTCACCGTCCGCCCTTCGACCGCCCCCTTGTCGATCACCAGATGGTGGTCAGCGGCGGCCGCGATCTGCGCCAGATGGGTTACAACGATCACCTGGTGGTGTCGTGCGACAGTCGCCAGCTGGTCCGCCACTCGGTGGCCTACCGCACCTCCGA
The DNA here is from genome assembly GCA_965365605.1 of uncultured bacterium. Taxonomy (GTDB): domain Bacteria; phylum Gemmatimonadota; class Gemmatimonadetes; order JACCXV01; family JAHWKZ01; genus CAMYLR01. The sequence continues at coordinate 2,283 of CBDUCI010000162.1, read as the reverse complement.
TCCCCGCGTCGATCTCATCGAAAATCAGCGTGGGAGTTCGATCAGCGCTTGCGATGGCGGCTTTGATCGCCAACAGGATCCGCGACAGCTCACCGCCGGAAGCGATCTTTGCCAGCGGTCTCAACCCCTCACCCGCATTGGGGGCGATCAGCAACTCGACCTCCTCCAAGCCAGCTCGCGTCCAGGCGTAGTGCTCACTCCCCCAGCGAATGCCACTATCGTCCAGGCGTCGTTCGATTCTGACCCGAAAGGCCCCGTCACCTATTCCGAGATCGGCGAGACGCTCGCGCACGACGGATTCGAGTCGCTCGATGGCGGACTCACGCACGTCGGCCAGCTCCCGAACCGCGACCGCCAGCTCGGAACGGGCCTGGTCAACCTCGACACCCAGCTCGACGCTGCGCTCGAGCCTGGCCTCGATGGTGGCTATCTCCTCGACCATCCGATCTCTTTTCTTCAGCACCTCGTTCAGCTCCGCGCCATGCTTGCGCTTGAGGTCGAACAACAAGTGTCGCCGGGCTTCAACCTCGGCCAACCGTGCCGGATCATGCTCGATTGTATCGGCGTAGCGGTTGACCTCGAGCGCGATGTCGTCCAATTCGTATCGGGCTTCCGTGAGACGCGTGGCGAGGTCGCGCAGCCGGCTGTCTAGCCCGGCCAGATCATCGATAGTCCGCTGAGCGATGACCAGAGCCGTCAGCACCGCCGGTGGGTCGCCGTCCAACACCGCACCAAGTTCAGCTGCCAGCCGCGCTCGATCGATCGAGTGGGTGAGGCGTCGAGCTTCATCGGCCAAGGCTTCGTCCTCTGCGGGATCGATACGCGCGGCCGCAATCTCCTGCAGGTCATGCCTCAGTAGCTCAAGGCGCCGTCGTTCATCTTCTCTTCGCTCAGCAGTTTCGTGCTGTTCCGACTCTAGTGAGGTTAGTCGCTCCGCCGCGGTCGCCGTCCGCTCGGCGAGCTTTTCTGCACCTGCGAACGCATCGAGCAATGCGCGCTGATGGGCTGACCTCAGCAACAGCATGTCTTCATGCTGACCGTGTAGCGCTGCCAAGCCTGCTGCGCGATCCCTCAACATGCGCAGCGTGACCATCTCACCGTTCACGGAGCACCGGCTGGTTTTGTCACGGCGGATGTCGCGACGCACGAGCGTCTCGGTTTCACCGTCGATGAACAAGCCCTCGATAGTGGCCTCGTTGTAACCCGGACGGATCATCTCGACGGAGGCTCGTGCTCCCAAAAGCAGCGCCAACGAGTCGACGAGCAAGGACTTGCCGGCACCGGTCTCACCAGTGAGTACGTTTAGGCCCGAGCCGAATTCGACTTCGGCCTCATCAATCAGCGCAAAACCTGCAACTCGCAGCCGGTTCAGCATGCCAACACGGCTGACTACTGGCCCCCACGGGCCGCGCGACCGCCCCACATGAGCTTGGACCTGAGCCGTTCGAAGTAGGCCGCGGTGTCGAGGCCGGCCAGCGCTACGCGATAGTCGCCACGACTCACCCGCACGATATCCCCGATCGAAAGGCGCACCTCAACTTGGCCATCAAAGATCAAAAACATCCCTTCGTCTCCATCTGCGACGTCGACGTCAACTCGCTCGTCCGGAGTTGCTACGATTGGCCGAATCGCAAGCGTGTGGGCGCAAATCGGTGTGACCAAAAGGATGTCCACGTTCGGCACCACCAATGGCCCCCCAGCTGAGAGGTTGTACCCCGTCGATCCAGTCGGAGTAGACAAGATGAGTCCATCCGCCAAGTACGAGCTCAGCACATCGTCGTCCACCGCAAGCTTCAGCTTGATCGTTCGCAGCCCTCCGCCCTTGTGTATCACCGCATCATTGAGCGCGTGATGACGGCAAATGACTTTGCCTTCGCGAACTACTTCGGCGGCGAGCGTCATCCGCTCCTCGATCGGTGCGCGCCCTTCAAGTGCTGCTTCCAAGCGTTCCCACATCGCTTCATCTGGCGCTGCCGCTGTGAGGAAGCCAAGCCCGCCGAGATTGATGCCAAAAAGAGGAATCGAGCGATCAGCCACCCGACGCGCGGCACTCAACAGGGTGCCATCACCGCCGAGGCTGATTACGAGCTGTGCCTGTGGGTCGGTCCAGTCGAACGGAGCGGTCTCAAAATCAACTCCCGCGAGCAGCGCGGGGTCCAGGATCGGTTCCCAGCCGCGCGCCTTGAGACCGTCGATAAGACCCGCGAGGGCCTCTGGCACCCCCGTCCTGTTGGGATTCGCGACGATCGCCGCGCGAGACGCCACTAGCCCAACGTCTATGAG
>CBDUCI010000161.1:0-5863 GCA_965365605.1 uncultured bacterium | reverse complement strand
GCGAGCTGGACGAGCGGAAACTACGGGAAGACCTGCAGACGCTGCACGCGCGCGAGGAAGTGATCGCGAAGTACCGAGGCCGATTTGCCGGCGGGTGGGATGAACTTCGCGAACATGCGTCGGATCTGCCGATGGCGTCTTCCCTCGACCACATATGATCCAGCCATGGCACCGGCGTAGGCGAGGACGGCGCCGGTGGCTGGCGCCACTACCGGTGCCAGCCAGCCGCCGATCAGAAACGCTGCCAGCGCCAGCACCCCGATAGCCAAGAGCATGCCCGTCAACGCGACCGCCGACCGCCGTGCTGATCGCACGAATGCGATCACCAGGCCGGTGATGCACGCCGCGAGCAAGGTCAGGAATACGACCCAACCGAACGGCAGAACACGCAAGAAGTCGCCCGATCGCAAGGTGTCCAGGATCGTCGCGTGGAGGAATACACCAGGCTCGGTCGGACTGAACGGACCCGCTACGAAGTCGCCGACCCCGGTCGCGCTGGAGCCGATCAGCACGGTCCGGTCGGTGAACTCGGCCGGGTCGAGATCGGGCTCGGCGCCAACCGCGATCTGCGCGTAGCTGTTCAAGACTTCGTGCGCCGAGATGACGCGGTACGGTTCACCGTAACGACCGCGCCAATGCGGTCGCAGCCGGCCGGCCTCGAGCGGCACCGGGCGACCGTCCAACGACAGGTCACCGTCGACGATCTGGAGGCGATCGTATCCACGCGGTCCCCCCAGCGCAGCCGCCAGCCCCATCGACGGGTAGAGCCGGCTCTCGTACTCGATCAGCAGCGGTTCGAGACGCTCGACGCCATCACTATCAGGAGCGCGGTTTATCGCCCCGATCCCGCTCGCGCTATCGAGTAACTCGATCACCGGCGGGTTGACGTTTGCAAAGAGCGGTGCCGAGAGGACAGTCCCTTCAGGAAGCGCGAAACGCTCGAGCGCGTCGAGCCGGCGATCACGATCGATGAACGCGCGCTCCAACTCGGCGATGGTCGTTTCACCTTCCGGGTCATCGAACGCGACCGCGTGAACGACTGGCGGGCCCCCTCTGGCAGCAACGAAAAAAAGCGAGTCGGCTTGGGGGCGAGCGAGATCGGGCTCGCTGAACAAAACGTCGTAAACCACGACCTCCGGGTCGCCGAGTGCGATGAACTCGAGCATCGCGCCGTGAGCGTTTCGTGGCCACGGCCAACGACCCAGATCGCTCTCGTAGAGTCGAAGCGAACGATTGTCGACGTCGATGATGACGAGGGTCGAGTCGATCGTCCCGGCGCCCCGGATCGCGCGTTCAAACCGAAGTCTGGCGTCTCCTGTTTTGCGCTCGACCGTCTGGATAGCGTCGGTCGCCATCAGCGCTAGCACGACCATCGAGGCTATCGCCCCGGCCTGGAGCCCGATCAGAAGTCGTTGGCGCGACGCGGAGTTCACCACGGCGCGAACCTATCGCTGCCGCTGAGGTCGAGCGACTTTTTCGTGCTGCGAGTGTTGTTTTTGAGACTAGACCGCTGGAGCGGTCAGCACTTCGGTCGCGGCGAGTGCCTTCTTGGTGACGAAGATGCGCTCGTTGTTGGCGGCGCGGTTCAACACTCCCACCGGAAACAGGAAGAACCAATTCGCAGCTGGGTCGTAGTCATAGACCACGCCGTCGAGGACCTCGCCCCAGCTGAACCGCAAGCGGATGGTGGTGCCCCCGGAGTGATCGGGGAGATCCGCTTCGGTCTGCAGATCGTTCGCGGTCTGACGACTGGTACGATTGAGCGCCAGGTCCCGAACAAAGAACGCCGCCACGACGTCCTCCATCTCGATGTCGAGAAAACCGAGAACGTGGCCTTCGACGTCGACCCTGCGGAGTAGTAGGAACGGTTTCTCGGGGTCGAAGACGTCGGCGGTACCTTTGAGGCGTCGACCGTCCTCGAGTAGGACTACCAGTTTGTGTTTCATGCCCCCGCGGGGCTGCAACTATGACGCCAACCGCCACCCGACCGGCCAGATTTACAATATTTGGGCATGAATAGGTAGCTTAATAACCTTGGAGAGCGTGGTTGACTCTGGCGGGTGTCGCGATGAACACGCACCGTTCATCCACTGCGGGTGCAGATTGCGATCCGTGGCCCGCGTCCTGCGGCCCGACCGTCACGGCTTGTACTCGAGCGCTTCGAGCGACAGCTTTTCGAAGGCGCGGTGGTGGGGGCATAGCTCAGTTGGGAGAGCATCGGCTTTGCAAGCCGAAGGTCACCGGTTCGAGCCCGGTTGCCTCCACCACCGCGATCCGCGCTCGGGCCCCTCGTCGCGAACCGTTGCTAAGTTCGGCTGTTGCTGGCTAATTTCCGAGAGCGATGCTCGATATCGGTATTTCCGCACTGGGTCAGGCCGCTGCTGAGTACGGCGGTTTCTCGGATGTCAGCTCGTTCATCGAGACCTCCATCCGCAAGACAGCCAAGCTCGCGATGGACAACAAGTGGTTTCTGCTGATCGCGATCGCTGCTGTGTGGGGGTTCCTCAAGCTGATCTTCGATACCAACTAGACATGAAGAAGCTGGCTCCGTGGGTCGTTCTCGCCGCTGTGGTGGGGGCGATCGAGTTCGTCGTGGTCCAGGCCCTGGGCGGGTTCTCGCCCAACATCGCCCAGTTCATGGGCCGCAAGATCGTCAACCAGGGGGGCTATAGCCAGTCGCTGGTCGGCGCGATCGGGTGGACCATCCACCTCGGCGTTTCGCTGACGTACGCCGCCCTCTACGCTTTCTTGTCGCATCGGCCAGTGATGCCCGCCGCTCGGACCACGCGCTGGACCGCAGGCCTCGTCCTGGTGGTCGTGCTTGGCTGGCTCACGACGCTGGCCACCGCTCCGGCGATCGCTGTCACGATCAGCGCGTTTGCTGGCCAGGGGTGGCCAGCGGCCCTGCCCGGCCTCAATACGTCGCTCGGCTTCGCGTTTTGGAATCACGTCGGGTTCTTCGTGATTTGTTGGGCGTTGACGCTGGTCTGGCCCGACATCCTCCGGGGCCAACGCCCAGAAGCCGTTAACGCCTGATCCCGATTGTCAGCGCCGGGTTACCCCTTGCAGGGGTTACCTGCGCACGGGTTGCAGGGGTTGCCAGCGCACGGATTGCAAGGATTCCCACCACACGGGTTGCACGGGTTGACTCCGGCGGCCCCAACAGAGGGATCGAATCCAGGTCGAATGTGCTCGACGTAGGCGGCCAGTGCGGCCAGCTCTTGTGAATCCCAAGCCAGCGGCTCGGTGGCCATCGGCACCACCATGCACAGCTGCACCATCTCGGCGGCGTTGACTTGATCGAGCCCGGCGCGATCCTTGGCCATCGCAACGGGATGCGGGTACGGTTCAGCGAAGGTGGCCTTCATCAGCGCGTAGTTCCCGACATGGCACGTCGAGCACGCGGAGCCATTCGTGCTGATAGTGTTGTCGTTCCAGAGCTCCCCGCCACGCGCGATGAGCGCGGCGTCATCAAGACCGCCAGGGTTCAGCGCCCGATCGCCCTGTGTGATGCGAGCAGGATCTATCTCCGTTTCAGTCGCGGCCGCGCACGGGTTGGCGATCTCTTCCGCGACCTCGGTTTCCGGGGGTTCCTGCTGACCACAGGCCGCTACGGCGACGAGGATCGGCAGAAGCACGCGCGGTAGGGCTTTGTGCATGCTCAATCTCCTTCCAAGAGTGTGAGGTTTCCCTGGAGAACACTGCTTGAACGATCCGCCAATCGGTTTCAAATCGTCCGTATAGTGATCGTTGACGTCTAATTGCATGAGCGGTAGAATTTCGTCCTCTTATCGAGGTCGCTACTCTAGACACGCACACATCATGGCGAAGGCGTAACGGTGTCTGTCGGGCCGATCGGCGCAGGCGAGGCTCGCCCTCGACGGTGCCCCTTGACGGACTCCTCGCCCGCTCTAGGAGGTAAACGGATGAAGTTCCGGTTTATTCCCGCGCTCTTTATCGCCGCCTTGGCTCTGCCCGTCGCGGCCCTCGCCCAGGAGCACGAGCACGAAATGAAGGACGAGAGCCTGGTCCAGGTCATGACCTGGGAGATCGCCCCCGATCAGACCGACGAGTGGGAGGCGGTCATCAAGGAGATCGTCGACGCTGCCAAGGCCGCCAACCTCGGTCATGACTACGGCTGGACGTTCTACAGCAAGAACAACGACTACACCTTGATCTACCCGATCGCCAACTACGCCTACTTCGACGACCCGATGCAGTGGATGCGGCAGTTCGAGGGTACCGAGGGCAACGAGGCGTTGCAGGCGGCGATGGCCAAGTTCCCCACCATCGACCATCGCGTGGTCAACGAAATGATCTCCGTGCACAAGATGGACTGGAGCTACATACCCGGCGACATGGCTGATCTCCAGCAGAAGATGATGGACCACAGGTACGTCGAGGTGTTCGAATTCTCGATCCGGCCAGGCAAGAACGAGGAGTTCGGCGAGATCATCAAGGAGTATATGACGTTCTTCAAGGAGATCGGGTACTCGTACCCGATCATGGGGCACGACACGAAGTTTGGGCAGTCGGGCCGCGCGGTGTTCGTGACCATGATCGACGACCTGTCGGACTTCTATGGTGAGAACAACTTTGAGGCGACGGTAGCGAAGGCCAACGCTACCGAGCGCATGCAGGAGCTGTGGACCAAGCTCACCCTGACGATCACCGATTGGGACCAGACGATCATGCGGCACCACCCGGAGTTGCAGTACTGGGGCGAGCCGGCACTGGCCACGAACTAGATTCGGCTAGTCAACGGAAACGGAAGGGCGAGGCCTGACGGTCTCGCCCTTCTCGTTTTCCTCCGGCTGTGCTTTTGGTCGCATTACTCGCGGCGCACACCACCGGTCCGGATCAACCCTTGCCGGCCTTGCTCGACCAGCGGCTGGAGCTCCGGATCCGCGTCACTCCAATACTCAACGATCGACCCGTAGGCTTCGTGGGCCTGGTCGTACTCCTCCATCATCTCGTAGGCGCGAGCGACGTAGAGATCGTTCAGCGGACTGTACCGCCGGGCCGAAAGGTACGGAATCGCCTCCTCCGGTCGTCCCTGATCGATCAGGATCTGGCCGATCCACAACAGGATCTCATCCCAGGGCGCGTCGAGCGCGGCCGACCGGAAGAGCTCGAGTGCGCGGTCGAGATCGCCACGCCGCCAGAGCGCGTACGCCTCGAGCGCGTTGGCTGTGCCCCGGTGGACCCGAAACTGGATCGAGTCGCCCGCCGCCAGCGCCCACTTCGCCCCCGCGCGGTGGGTGGCGACACCCTGCTCATGCATGGCCCAACGTTTCTTGTCGACCGCGTAGGCCCCCCCGCACGCGGTGAGCGGACTGGGGAGCGTGTCGGTCGGCGTCAGCGTCAGCCGCTCTTCGAGCACCGCGTCGGGAATCGCGATCCCCATCGTCCAGGCGTTGAACAGCGAACACATCGGGAAGTAGTCGGGACCCCCGGGGGCATCGATAAACGCCAACGCTCGCGAGAGCTTGCCACGCTTGAGGAGGTTCCCCCAGTACAAGACTTGAGGTCGGGTGATCCCGCGATCCAGCAGCTTCAGCACCAGAGCTTCCTGCAGCTCCCAGAAACGCGGGTGGAACAAGTTGGAGTTGATCGGGCGCAACGTTTCCGTCGGCAGCGTATCGAACGCGGCGATCGTTTGTGCGCGCGTTGTGGAATCCCCAAATGCCAGTGACAGGGCGAGCATGCCGGCGCGCCCGTGCTCGGATGATGGCGAGAGCCGATTGAATTCAGCTAAAAGGTTGGCAGCTCGAGCGCTATCAGGCGGGTTCATGAACGCCAGTTCGTGCAGGTGGATCCGGTAGGGTAGAAACGCGGGATCGAGGTCCACCGCGCGCTCGAA
>CBDUCI010000160.1:0-5876 GCA_965365605.1 uncultured bacterium | reverse complement strand
CGACTCATCGCGGACCAAACTCAAATCTCGAGTGGGCGTCATGCGAACTCTACTCGTACTTCGTCACGGAAAGTCGGACTGGGGCGCAGATTACGACCGCGATCACAACCGCCCCATTGCAAAGCGTGGCCGGCGCGCATCGAAGCTGATGGGCCAGTATCTCGCCTCGATCGACTCGATCCCAGACCAGGTGCTCACATCATCGGCGACACGCGCGCGCCAAACCGTCGAGCTCGCCTCAGAAGCTGGTCGTTGGGAGTGTCCCGTCCGAGTCACCGAGCAACTTTACGGAGCATCAGTCGATGGGGTGATCGATGAGATCCGAAGCGAGCCCGACTCGACCGGCACGCTCTTGATCGCCGGTCATGAGCCTACGTGGTCGAGCCTGGTAAGCGCCCTCTCGGGCCGTTCTATCTCACACTTTCCGACGGCTGCGATCGCATGTATCGAGTTCGATGTCGATCGTTGGTCTGAGATCGACTACGAAGCGGGTCGGCTCGAATGGCACGTGACACCAAAACAGCTCAAGCGCGAGGGGTTCGAGGGTTAGCTAGTTCTTGTCGTCGCGAAACTTCGCGTACCAATGAGACCCGTCGCAGAACGGCTTGTTCTTCGATTGCCCGCATCGGCACAGCGTGTAGTGCTCTTTTGAGGCTCCCTCGCCCTGCTCTGGTCCCACCAACTCGATCCCGCCCGTCACCGCATAAGGACCGTCCTTGGTGACCGTGACCATCGGATCCCGGCGTTGATCGCGATGTTCCACGCCGTCGATCGAGTAGCTAAGCGCGCCTGAGGGACACTTCTCGATCGTTGCGATGATCTCTTCCACATCCGCGCCATCCGGATCGATCCAGGGTTCCGTCTTGAGCTTGAAGACCGACGCGAGGTTGTCCGTGCAGTGAGCCGAATGAGCGCAGATCCCACGGTTGTCGTGAATCGTGATCTTCTTACCCACATAGTCATCGCGCTTGTCGAGGCTTCCATCTGTGATCTTTGCGTCCGAAAAGTCGTTTGTGCCGTGAGTCCCGTCGCAGAAAGGTTTGTTCGCCGATCCGCCGCACCTGCATAGGGCCACGCCGCGCACATTGGCGCGTGGCTCTCCTTTCGAGCTCTGCAGATATGGGATTTCGTGCAGCGTCTGATCGGGGATCAGGTAGTAGGGACCGTTCGGGAGTGGAACCAGCATCGGTTTCGAGTCGGCCACGGCAACACCTCCTCTGGTGGCCGACAGATTAGCTGAACCTATAAGGGGATCGCCAGCTTGACCGCGCTGACCTTGAGTGCGATCGCTTCCCCGCTAGCACTTTTAACACTGCACCATCGGGAAATTGATTACTTACGCTCTTTATAGTATTAATAACAGTCAGGGCGTTTCGGGTGACGCCCCGGATTCCCGATCAGGGAGGAGAATCGACATGGACTCGGGAAGCTTTTTCGCGCTGCTCGTGATCAGCGTCGTCGTGGCGGCGATTCTGCACTACGGGCTCAAGTTCTACGTTCGAGCCGGGCTAACGTCCTTCATTTCGAAGGTCATCATCGGCTATATCGGCGCGTCTTGGCTCGGCTCGTCGATGATGGGCCAATGGGGGCCGACCAATGGCACCGTGTACTACGTTCCCGCTGCGCTTGGGGCGGCAGCGATTTTGGTGCTCGTCGTCGACGTCGTGAAAACCGTTCACTCCAGATAGTAGCTCTTTCGGAGCACACCTAGACCAGAAATAGCAGGGGGTCACAGCGGATGTCGTGTGATCCCCTGTTTAATCGTCAGCGGAGCGCTCGACGAGCCCGAATTGTGGCGGTTCATCTACTGGGAGGAGCGGTCAGTTCACCATTCGCTTGAGCCGGAAGCCGACCTTGCCGACCTCGACAAGATCGCTGACATCGAAGCTGATTCTGTAGCCTTTCAGCGTCCCGCCTACGCTGAGGCCAAGCCTGCCGGCCATCGCGTCGTCGACATCGACGCCGACGTTGAATCCCTTGACCTCACGTTGAACAGTCAACCCTAGCCTGCCATCCAATGCGGCTTCCATATCCGTATCGACGTCGAGACCGCTGGTAGCCCAGCGCGTCGAGTTCTCGAGCCGGTTGTAGAGACCCTCGAACCGGTTGTAGACGCCCTCGGCCCGTTGGTACCAGCGGTACAACCCGCTCCCCTCGAAGCGCTTGGCGAAGTCCTTTCTGGCTTTGACGATGGCGTCGTCGCCGCTGCCTCGCCGGTCTTTTCGGAGCTTGACCCCGAAGTCCTTGGCGAAGTCGCGTTGAAAAGAGTCGAAGCGGGCCTGGATGTCGACCTCGGGGAGGATCGGTGTGTCCGTCGCGGCCGGCGTCAGCGGGACGCTCGCTCCCTGAGATGGCGATTCGGTAGTCTCCTGGGCGTTGACCGGGTAAGCCACCCCAATGACCACCCCAAACACCAAAACGGCCCGAGATGTCGTGAGACGCACTTGGTTGATCGTCAAGTGGCCACCCCCTCGCCACGTTACAAGATGTCGATTCTTTGATTGAAGCCGCAAACGTGGTCCTCGGAATCGGGTTCTACCTGGGGAACGAACCACGACCGGGTCTTGTGGCGCCAGCACCAACGATGAGCGACACTGAGTTTTATGCCATCGGAACCCCAATCACCGCCCGAACGCCACCCCGACGCCACTTATCGCAACGTCCTGTACGCTCACCCTAGACTGAGGCACATTGTCAAAAAGAGGGGCGCGGCCGCTTTGCGCGAGCGACCGCGCTCAGGAGGAGGGGGAACTTTGTGGACCGCGGAAGCGGCCCGAATCTCGTTACTCGATTAGCCGCACGACCTTGATTCCAGGCCCGGTACCACCACCACCACCCAATCCTACTGCTGGCAGAATAAAGCCGTTGACGCGCTGGTTATTACCGTTTCCGGTCACGCTCTGAATGAAGACGGCGACGAAGTTGCTGAATTCGATCGGTTGGGTGCCGGGGTTGAATTCGCGCGCCGGATTGAAGACCGGAATGATGACGATACGATCGCTAGCCTCCCAGTTGTCGCCTTGCTCACTCCCAGAGACTTCGTTGTCGTATGCGTCCCACATCGCGTTGCCGTCGAGTGCCATCGCGTCTTCGGTACCTTCTCTCGTCGGGCCCTGCATGTTGCCGGTCTCGATCTGGTACTCTTCCCCGATCGAGATGATGTTCGGATTACAGTTGGTGATGTTCCACTGATAACGAGAGGCACCGCTCTCGGGGCCGCCTCCTTGCGGCATTTCCCAAGGATAGTACCAGCTCGGTCGGTGCTCACCGGCACCGCCTTCCTTGAGCGAAACCGCCCGACCGATGTCGTTGTGGTAGCCCAACCCGTCATCGCCCGGGCTCCCCTGGTTGCGCCAGTCGGAGCCGTAGCCGTGCACGTGAGGATCATAGCTGTCCTCGGGGTCAAACTGGCCGTCCCCATCGACGTCGTTAAAGCGATCGGGGATCGCGAACGGCTTGACACAGCGGGCGCTTCCAGCGTCTTGCACCTCTGCTACAGCGCGCGCGTCGACATCGACCTCGGTGGTACCGAAGACGCGGGCGAACCACGTCGTCACCCCGTTGCCGCGTGATGCCTCACGACGCACGACCGCGGTGACGCGGCCTTGCGCCAGGTCGACCGTTATGTCTCCGGCCTCCATTTGTACCAACTCATCGCGTACGAGGTTCTGTTCGCCGTAGCGCGTCGCGACAGCGTGCGCTCGCTCCGCGTTCTGGGGCGCACTGATCAGCGCCCCCGCACCCGCCAATGCTGCCGCGTCGGCTGCGCGCTGAGCCTCCCCGCGTGCGGTAAAGAGCATTCCGGAGTCGACGGCCAGCGCGGTGACGCCCAATAGCCCCACCGTGACCAGGGCCACGAACGGCATCGCCGCACCGCGTTGGTTTCTCATTGCATCCATCGTCACTGACCTCATGGATCGCTTCAAGACCTAGACCCTCCTCCAGGGCTTTGTTTCCGAGCGCCGTTCCAGAGTGCAACGGTCGCACCACGTGTCGACCGGCCCCGGTGGGGGAGTACCTAATCCGTTGCGCCGCTTCACAATAGAAGACGGGTGGTATCGGACTACCGCGGCAACGGAGATGGATTGCCTATCAGATTGAGACTTCAGGATTGCAATCTGTGCCCGGGTTACAGGAGGGTGTAACGAAACGAATGGAACGAAACGTTATAGGCTGGCGCGTGGCCAGGTGGACGCACGGCCCGAGGCACCCTCATATTTCAGACCGTGGCCGATATCCTACATCGAGTTTATATCGCGGCGCCGCCGAAGCGAGTGTTCGACCTCATCACCACCCCGGAGGGCGTGGCGGCCTGGTGGACCGAGGACTGTGCCCTAGAGCCGCGCCCCGGGAGTGAGGCGGTTTTCCGATTTGTCGGAGGCGACGTCGTTTTCCGGATGCGAATCGATGAGTTCGAGCCCGGACGGCGGGTCGCCTGGACATGTCTCGGCGACTACGACGAATGGAACGGCACGACGCTTAGCTGGGACCTCGAGCCGACCGAAGACGGCAAGACGATACTGAACTTCGCGCACCGGGGCTGGGCAACGACCGAAAAAGAGTACCCCGAATGCAACGCCAGTTGGGGCAACCTGCTGCACATGATCAAGGACCATGTCGAAGGAAAACCGGTCGAAGTTCATCCGGCGGGGAAGGCCCGCCACTGACTTCTGCGCTTCGAGCAGATAGCCCTAAATCTGTTTCGAATCGTCATCGGGTCCTTCTTCTTTCGAGCTGTCGCCGTCCTCATCGCTCACGTAGTGTTCCCAGTCCATGACCAACCCCTCTCACTGGATTTGGGAACGCGGCTTCTACGGTGTGACCAACCCAGGGCCTGGTTTTGCAGCGGATCAGCGGGTGAGGATCTCGTCCCGGCTGCCGGTCATTTCCCAGCGAACGAGTACGGTCGGTATCACGCCAGCGTCGAAGAAATCGTCGAAAAACGCCTTCAGGGTGAAGTCGTCCCCGCGCTGGAGAGCCGCCTCAGCTAATAGCTCCTCGATCTGGATCTTGCCGCTCAAGTAGCTGGTTCCGTAGCCAGGCTGCCGCAAATAGAGGTGCTGCTCGAACCGGACCAGATTGCCGTCCGGAAGCCAGCCGCGAGGCGTCCACTTCATGGCGTGCTCTACCGCCTCCTCCATGGTGAACTCGTTGCCATGAAGGTACAGGCCACTGAGAGCCCGGGCGGCCCGTTGAGCCAGCATGATCCACACCAGCTCGCGGGATCGCGGCGCGTCATCGTAGAGCCCCGCGTGCATCATCATCTCCTCGACCCCCGTCGCCAACCCCTCGGATCGAGCGTCAAAGATATTGTACAGCGATGGCACCCGTCGTATCGGGCTCGGATGTGGATCCTCTCTCATACGGGCCAGTTCGATCCAGTGCTGCATGTGGGTGCGCAGGACCAGTGGGTCACGGTAGTTGACCTCGTTAAAGAAATGGCGCAGCTCCCCCGGCTCGACCGGGATGTAACTACCGCTCACCGCGCGGAGCGCAGGGTCCATCCACTCTTCAACGGAGTGAATCTCCTCTTCCTCCAGGAACTGCATGTACCTGGAAACAGCGGCGTTCAGTCGTGCGTCGTACTCTTCGGGACTGTCGATGCGTTCGAGCTCCGGTAGGTGGCGGTTGCGGTTCTCTTCCAACCGGAGCGATGTGTGGGCCCGAGCCAGCTCCCGACGCATCAAGGTGACCTGCTCCTCCCATGAGTAAGGCACCAGATGGACGTTGCGCAGGTACCACAGAACGCCTTCGACGTTGTTCGGTGAGAACAGAGCCCCGACGAACAGGACGACGCGGCTCGCCTTCGCGGTGTAGGACCGCATCCGCCGGACGTTGGTCCCCGCGGGCAGCATGTTCTGCCGGATCTGGTCGAA
>CBDUCI010000159.1:0-5932 GCA_965365605.1 uncultured bacterium | reverse complement strand
GCATCCTCGGCGATGATCGCTACGAGTGGCTTTGGTCGGGCCAAACGAGAACTTTTGCCGACGGCCGCACCTACCGGACCTTGTTCCTAATGGTCAAAGAGGCTGAGATGACGGGTGAGGCGATCTCAACCGCTGCCGCAGGCTTCGACCCCCAGTTCGTTAGCCAGCCTATTGTGACGCTCGAGATGACCGGTGAGGGGACGTCGACGTTTGGGGATGTCACCGGCCGTCATGTCAACGAACGGTTGGGAATCGTTCTCGACAACGTGGTTCGGATGGCGCCCAACATTCGACAGCGGATCAGCGGTGGGCGGGCACAGATCGAGGGTTTCGACTCGATCGAGGAAGCGCGCGACATAGCCATCGTGCTTCGAGCGGGCGCACTACCGGCTCCGCTCGAGATTATCGAGGAGCGTACCGTGGGGCCATCGCTGGGTGCAGACTCGATCGAACGCGGGCGGCGTGCCGGGTTGCTCGGTCTTGCGGTGGTGGCGTTGTTCATGGTTGTCTACTACCGAGCGTCAGGGCTTATCGCAAACGTGGCCCTGATTCTCAACATAGTGCTTATCCTGGCGGCCCTGGCGGCGTTCGGAGCGACGCTGACGCTACCTGGAATCGCTGGTTTGATCCTGACAGTGGGTATGGCGGTTGACGCCAACGTACTCGTATTCGAGAGGATTCGAGAGGAGCTCGACTTGGGGAAGTCTGTTCGAGCCGCCATAGATGCCGGCTACCAACGCGCATTGGTGACGATCCTCGATGCGCAGATTACTACGTTGATCGCAGCCGCGGTCCTGTTCCAGTTCGGCACCGGTCCGATCAAAGGTTTTGCGGTCGTGCTCTCGATCGGAATCCTATCATCGATTTTTACCGCTGTATTTGTGACGCGAACGTTGTTTGAAACCTGGACCCAACGGGCGACTGCGGGTCGCCTGAGCATCTGACCATGTTCTGGTTGTTCAAGGACGCGAACTACCCTTTCATGCAATGGCGGCGCATCGCGTTCGTGATCTCGTCTGTTGCGATCCTGGTAGTAGTCGCGTCGATCGCGATGCGTGGCGGGCTGCGATACTCGATCGACTTCACTGGCGGAACGCTGATACAACTCGATTTTGAACAACCCGTGGACGTTGGGACGTTGCGTAGCGTGCTTGAATCGCTACCGGGGCTCACCTCAAGCGAGGTTCAACGTTTCGGCGATCCGTCCGATGTCGTGATTCGAGCCCAGGTGCCGGTTGGAGAGGAGGAGAACTTCGGTCGTCGCATCGAAGCGCTGCTGCGCGAGGCCCCACAGCTAGAGAATCAGTCGTTCACCGTCGTTCGCACCGAAGCGGTAGGGCCGAAGATCGGGGCCGAGCTCAAGGGCCAGTCGGCGCGCGCAATTCTGTACGCGCTGATCCTGATCTTGATCTACATCGCAGTACGATTCGAGCCGAAGTTCGGCGTTGCAGCGGTAATCGCGACGCTTCATGACGTGGTGCTCTCGATCGGTGTGTTCTCGCTGATGAACAAGGAGATCTCGCTGGCGGTAGTAGCCGCGTTCTTGACGATCATCGGTTACTCGCTAAACGACACGATCGTGGTGTTCGATCGTATCCGCGAAGATCTTCGATCGATGCGACGCGAACGTTACGTATCGGTTGTGAACGCGGCTGTCAATCAGACCTTGTCGCGCACGATCATCACGTCGGGTACAACCCTGATTGTCGTTCTGTTCCTGTTCTTCCTGGGCGGGGGCGTAATCCACGATTTCGCCTTCGCATTACTAATCGGGATCATCATTGGAACGTACTCGTCGATCTTCATCGGCGCGCCGCTGCTGATCGAGTGGAAGCGGCGGATCGAGGATCGGGGAACGACCCCACGAGGCAAAACGAAGAAGAAGGCTCAGGCCACATCACGGGCGTGACCGCGCCAGGATACTTCGACACTCACTGCCATCTCCAGGACCAGGCGTTCTCGGAGGACCGGCCTGCGGTTCTCTCACGCGCAAGAATGGCCGGGATCTCCGAGATCGTCACCATCGCCTCAAACCCAGCCGACGCAGCGAAAGCCAAGACTTTGGCCGATGAAATCACCCGCCCGCCGCGCGTCTGGTTCACCGCCGGGTTGCATCCGCACGAAGCATCGGCTTGGCAGGCAGGCATGCGCGAAGCGATCGAGCGGATGCTCGACGCGGGTGCAGTCGCGATCGGCGAGATCGGACTCGACTACCATTACGACAATAGCCCACGAGATGTCCAGCGCAGTGTGTTCGCCGAGCAGCTCGAGTTGGCAGACGAGCGGGACCTTCCAGTGGTGGTCCACTCGCGTGATGCCGAGGACGACACATTGGCCGTACTCGATGACTCGAGCATCACTCCGAATCGTGTGGTCCTGCATTGCTTCAGCAGCTCCCAACGAATGCTCGATCGCGGGGTGGCGCGAGGATACTACGTTTCGTTCTCGGGCATGGTCACGTTTCGATCGTTCCCGGCCACCGATCTCGTACCGCGGGTTCCCGAGGATCGGTTGCTGGCCGAAACCGATGCCCCGTACCTGGCGCCCATCCCTCATCGGGGACGACGCAACGAGCCGGCGTACGTGGTCGAGACGGTAGCCGCGCTGGCCGAGCTGCGTAGCGCCGACCAAGGTCACCTCGCCGAGCAGACGCGCCGCAACGGGCTCGCCTTTTATCGTCTCACGAATCGCGATTAGGGAGCTTGTATCGGCCGGACTGCAGGCGTAGGTTTTCCTCTGCCGTCAACGGAAAGGAGGATAGGTGAAGACCGTTCATGCCATCGCCGAACTGTTTGGCCGCTCCCCGTTTGGCCCCCTCGTTCACCACACCCAGAAAGTCCACGAGTGTGTTCGCGAGGTTAAGCCGCTAGTCGAGGCTTTCTTGCGAGGAGAGTACGACGAAGTTGAGCGGCTCTATGATCGGATCTCGGATCTCGAGCACGAGGCCGACACCATCAAGCGTGATATTCGGACCCATCTACCGAAATCGCTCTACCTGCCGGTCAACCGTGCTGACATGCTGAAGTATCTCAAGGAACAAGACGCTATAGCGGACACGGCCGAGGACATAGCCGTTTTGTTGACAATCCGACGCACCCAGATTCCGGTGGCATTGCACGACGAGATCTTGCTACTCACGGACAAGGTCATCGAGACGAGCGACCTGCTCGTCAAAGCGGCTAGCGAGCTGGAACGTCTGCAGGCATCTGTTTTCGGCGGCAAGGGAGCACAGCAAGTCAGTGATCAGATCGCACAGGTCAACCAAGGCGAATACGAGGCAGACAAGGTTCAAACACAGTTATCGCGTCATCTGTACGAGGTCGAGGATGATCTGGACCCGATATCGGCGTACTTCGTGATGAAGCTCTTCCGGCTCCTGGGAGAGATCGCCAACCACGCAGAAAACACCGGGGACAGCCTGGACATGATGCTGTCCAACCAGTAGTCCGGAGGCGGACTTGCTGACCTTTATTTTGCTGGCGCTTGCCATCGGCCTCTTTATGGCCTGGAACATTGGCGCCAACGACGTCGCCAACGCGATGGGCACGAGCGTAGGGTCGGGGGCGCTGACGCTGAAGCAGGCGGTGCTTGTAGCTGCCGTATTTGAGTTTGGCGGCGCAGTGCTTGTTGGGGCTCACGTCACATCGACGATCAAAGGTGGGATCCTGGCGCCCGAGTTGTTTTCCAAAACCCCGGAGATCTTCATGTTGGGGATGGCCGCGGCGTTGCTCGGGGCGGCGATTTGGCTTCTTGTGGCGACGGTCTTTGGTCTTCCAGTCTCCACGACCCACTCGATCGTGGGGGCGGTGGTCGGTTTCGGCGTCATTACAGTGGGTTGGGGCAACGTCAACTGGGAGACGATGGGTTCGATCGTTCTGTCGTGGGTTGTCTCGCCCTTATGCGGTGGCTTGCTGGCTTTTCTGACCTTTACGTTTATCAGCCGCAAAATCATCCTCGCTGACAGTCCGTACGACGCCACCGTTCGATGGGCACCCTACCTCGTGGCGTTGGTGGGGTTCACGCTCAGCCTGTCGATACTCTACAAGGGGCTCAAGAACCTGAACCTCGATCTCCCATTCATGACCGCAGGCCCGGCGTGCCTCGCGATTGGTGCCATCTTGGGGTTGTCGATGCGGGCTTGGCTCAAGCGCCGGCATCGACCAACCGGCTTCTCGGTTGTGGCTGTGGAACGGTTGTTCGCTGGGTTACAAGTCATCACTGCGTGTTACGTCGCGTTCGCCCATGGAGCGAACGACGTCGCGAACGCGATCGGGCCCCTGGCGGGCATCCTGCAGGTCTACCAGGACGGGACGTTGGCGGCCAAGGCCCCGGTGCCGATCTGGATTCTCGCTCTGGGGGGTGTCGGGATCGTGGTCGGGTTGGCGACCTATGGGTACAAGGTCATCATGACGATCGGCCACCAGATCACGAGCATGACGCCGACTCGCGGCTTCTCGGCCGAGTTTGGAGCTGCCACTACCGTGTTGGCCGCTTCGCGGCTCGGTCTCCCGATCTCCACCACGCACACGCTTGTTGGAGCGGTCATTGGTGTCGGGTTTGCCCGCGGGCTAGCAGCGCTTAATCTGCGGGTGATTCGCAACATAGTGACGAGCTGGATCATCACGATTCCAGCCGCAGGGTTGATTTCCGTGATTGCGTTTTACGCTCTCAGGCACCTATTCGGATGAGGCCAAGATGAGGTCGGATATACAGATCGCCCAGGCTGCGACCTTGCGGCCTATCAACGACATCGCCTCGGAGCTGGGGCTTCTGCCCGCCGAGATCGAGCCTTACGGCCATTACATCGCCAAGGTCAGACTCGAAGCGCTGGCGAAACGGCCGGCCACAGGACGTCTGGTCTTGCTGACCGGCATCTCGCCAACATCGGCTGGGGAAGGCAAGTCGACAGTCGCGGTCGGCCTGGCGCAGGCCATGAACCGGCTACAGAAAGAAACCGTTCTGTGCCTGCGCGAACCGTCTCTCGGACCGTGCATGGGGATCAAGGGTGGAGCGGCAGGGGGCGGATACTCGCAGGTGGTTCCGATGGAAGAGATCAACCTTCACTTCACCGGCGATATCCACGCCGTCGGGGCGGCCAACAACCTGTTGGCGGCGATGATCGACAATCACCTCCACTTTGGCAATGCGCTCGGTTTGGATCCGCGACAGATCTTGTGGCGGCGTGCGGTGGACATGAACGACCGCGCATTGCGTGAGATCGTGGTCGGACTAGGAGGCCGAACCCACGGAGTGCCACGCGAAGACGGGTTTCTGATTACCGTCGCCAGCGAGATCATGGCGATCCTCTGCTTGGCGGACAGCCTCGAGGACCTGGAGCGGAGGATCGGCGATATCGTCGTCGGATATACGTACGATGGCGAGCCAGTGCGCGCGCGAAGCCTGGATGCGGCCGGCGCGATGACTCTACTGCTGGCCCAGGCTCTCAACCCCAACCTTGTGCAGACGCTCGAGGGAACACCGGCCTTTATCCACGGGGGACCGTTCGCCAACATCGCGCATGGCTGCAATTCTTTGCTCGCCACGCGCATGGGTCTCGCGCTCGCTGAGTATTGTGTGACCGAAGCCGGCTTTGGCTCCGATTTGGGCGCTGAGAAGTTCTTCGATATCAAGTGTCGTTATGGTGGGCTCAAACCGGACACGGTGGTGGTCGTAGCCACGATTCGGGCACTAAAACGCAATGGCGGGGCGGCGATCGACGCGCTCGTCGAGGAGGATCTCGGTGCGCTTGAGGCGGGGCTCACCAATCTCGCTGCGCATCTGGACATCGTCGCTCGGTTCAAGGTCCCCGCCGTAGTAGCCATCAACGTGTTCGGTACCGATACGGAGGGCGAGCTGGCTCGTGTGGAGGCGTTCTGCGATCACCTACGCGTCCCCGCCGCTCGGGCAACGGTCCACGCTGACGGCGGCGATG
>CBDUCI010000158.1:0-5962 GCA_965365605.1 uncultured bacterium | reverse complement strand
CGAGCGACGAAAGGACGAGTTTGTAACTGAGTGTGAGCCTCCGAGCGGCTTAAACCTGAACAAGCAATCGGGTTCAACTAGCGTTTGCTCCCCGCCGACCAAGAGAAGACTATGCACGTTGCGCCCGGCTTCATAATTGGTACCCGATGAGCCGATGAATTCGACATGATCAACTGACGAGTTGGCAAAGTCGTGGGATGGATTAGCACAGTCGAACGATTCGTCGATAGTCTTCCCAGTGACCATCAGAATCGAACCCAAATCAAACCTGCCGAGCCATTCATCGCAAGGCTCGAAGTCCGTGATCTCAAAAGTAAGGTCTGAGACCCTAGGGCTACCCTCCCGGAATTTCAGAAGTGATGGCCAGTTATTCCCGGCCGCTTGCTCCTCACACTCCAGATTCGGAAGGGAGGTAATGACGGTGACCCCTTGACCAACTCCTCGGAAGAAGCCGTCAAAGCCTGTGACCTCAACGATCGCCGTATGAAATGTTCCTTCGGTGAGTTGGACCGTGCATCCCGGTCCTTCTGCGACACAGTCATCCAACGCGTTCTGGATATTCTCGGTATCGTCAACTCCAGTCGGTGAAACGACAAATGTTGCGGAAGCCGGTTGCAGGACGGCGGCTCCGTCACGCACAGCCGTAGGAACAGGCTGATCGTTGCAGCCGGAGACGATTGCCATCGGAAGGAAAAAGACTGACGAAAATATCAAGAACCGCATGACATACTCCCTTCTTCCGTTGTCGCCGGGTGTGATCTTCTGTGGCGTGGGTTTTCGTCGATGAGGCCCAGGTGCGTATCGACACCTCAATCATCGGTAAATCCGTGAGGACCGAAGACGCACATCGCTGTTGTCTTGCCGCTGGCGGACACGATCTGAAACCAGTGGTAGGTGAAGATGAACCCGTCGTCGGCGTCAAAACCGTAGCACAGCAGAAGATCTTCCGGGTTGTCCTTGGCGTCGTACCGGACAGCTCTTCCCGTTGAGTTTGGCACTCTGTTATCGAGCCATACACGGATCACTTGGCTCGCGAGACCCGCGGCAGGTGTTCTGACCACCTGGCAGGACATCCATCCCAGTAGATTGCCGTCACCATCCCAGAAAAACCCGCACATCTCGTCGCTTACTTCGAATCGCTCGACGACCGCGCCAGGGGCGCCCAAGGCTACGCCCACGATAGGTCCCATGTCGGCGGCCTTTTTCAACTGAAGTGAGGCGACCTCTTGGTCGAGTGCCGCCGGCTGTTGATCGCAAGCGACCAGCAAAACCGAGATTGCGAGCGCGGGCATAAGTCGGGTGATGCGCATAATTCCCTCCTGGTGTGGGTCGAGACCCCAACTTGCGTGAGCCCAATGAGGCGTTCAGGTTGAGTTTTGAGTTTAGGCAGCGGCCGTCCAGCCGATGTCAATGGGGCGTCATGCCGATGTCAAGATCATCGTTTCGTTCCGCCATCGGATCGGTGTTTTCTATGTACAACTTGCGATTCTTGGGGGGTGCGTCGATCAAGGGCCCAGAGGGTCCGGTCATTGGACCCGCGGTTCAGCCGCGTCGTCTGGCCTTACTGGCCTGTCTGGCCGTCGCAAAGGGTCAACCCGTCTCTCGCGACAAACTGATCGCTATGCTGTGGCCCGAGAGCGCGCCGGAGAGCGCGCGCCACTCAGTGCGTGAGACCGTCTACGTGCTGAATCACGAGCTAAAGGACGCCCCGGTGGAGGTAGTGGGGAACGGTCTGCGGATCGACCCGGAGCGATGCCCCAGCGACGTGGCTCTGTTTCAGACGGCGATCGAGTCGGGGGATCTTGAGCGAGCAGTACAGTTGTACCGGGGAGAGTTCCTGGATGGACTCTTTCTAAGGGATGCCCTGGAGTTCGAGGAGTGGGCGCGTGAGGAGCGGGAACGGTTCTCTCGTGTCTACGCGCAAGCCCTGGAGGAACTAGCAGAAAACGCGGCCCAGCACGGTGACTACCTGCAGGCGGTGTCGTGGTTGCGCGATCTGGTTGTGCACGATCCCTACAGTGGCCGCGCCACGGTGCGGTTGATGGAATCGCTGGCCGCGACGGGTGATCGGGCGGAAGCGCTGCGCCAAGCGGACGCACACGCGGTCCAAATGCGAGAAGCATTCGATGCGGCTCCTGACGGGGCGGTGACCGAACTGGCGGATCGGTTGCGGGAGGAGCCGACGAAGGGACGGGCTGGGACGGCAGCGACGGTAAAGGGCAGGAGGGTGGCTCTTCGGCAGCCGATCCGTCGTCGCTGGCTGCCGGCCGCTGTTGTCGCTCCGATTCTGGGCCTGGCGGTGTGGTACATGGCGCTCAAGGACGACGGGCCGGGACAAAAACAGGCGCCAGGCGCAACCGCTGCGCCCTCAATCGCGGTCCTCCCGTTCAGCGTGCGGGGCGAGGAGTTGGCGGTTCTGCGCGAAGGGATGGTCGACCTCCTGTCCACAGGTTTAGACGGAGCCGGTGGTCTGCGAGCGATTCCGGCGAGCACTCTTTTGGCGCGCTGGCGTGAGTACGTGCCTAGCGAAGAGATACCCGGGCTTACCACCGCGCTGGAGGTCGCACGCCGAAGTCGCGCACAGTACGCACTGGTTGGTTCGGTGGTGGCGATCGACTCAGACGTAAGGATCATGGTGGGGATCTATGATGTGAATGCGGATAAACGTCTCGGCCAAGCTCAGGTCGAGGGATCTCCGGACAATGTGTTGCCACTCGTTGATGAACTGGCGGTCGAGGTACTTCGGATCGTCCTTCAACGGGGAGAGGAGGAGCTCCCAGAGATCGACTTGGCGAACCTCACGAGCAGATCTCCCGAAGCCCTCCGCGCGTTCCTAGAGGGCGAGGTCCACTATCGGCACTTTGACCTAATTGCGGCCAGAGATGCTTACATCCGTGCACTTGAAGCGGACTCAACTTTGGCACTAGCTCACCATCGGCTTTATCGAATCTATGGGTGGCGAAAAACGCTCAACTCGACTTTGGCGCATCAGCACGGTCAGCGCGCAGTCCAACTGGTCGATCGACTGCCTTCACGCCAGGCGATCCTCGTCAAGGCGATCCGCTCTATGGAACGTGGGACACTGGAGTGGGTCGGATCGTTGCGCAATGCGGTCCGTATCTATCCGGAGGACGCGGAGGCTTGGTTCCAGTTGGCTGAAGGATATCTGCACGCCGAGGCCGCCATGGCCACTCAGGAAGAGATCGATCAGGCGTTCCAGCGAGCAGTCGAGCTCGATCCTCGGAATGGGCGGAACCTTTACCATCACGTCCAGTTCGCATGGAAGCTCCACGCCGATAGCGTCCGGGCCGCTCGGCTGCTCGATATGTTCGAGCGGGTCGCCCCAGATCATCCGCTGGCCCCAGCAGGGCTATTAGCGCTCGATCTGGCGTTCGGCGATTCCGCAGCGCAGGTGGAAGCGATGGCTCGTCTGCGCACGGAGGACTTGGACGTCTTGAACGAGGCGGCCCAGCTCCTATATCATCCTCGTTACTCCGCGCATCCGGCTCCGTGGCGCGAACTCCTTGAGCGTGGAAATGACAGCCAGAGAGAATACGCGGCCATCCTTTTGTTTTACGACACCGCCCGTTGGCGAGGTCGATTGCGGGATGGCCTACCATACCTGAACGATCCCGCGATGTCACCTGGCTTTCGCGCCAGAGCCTCCTACCAGGCCCTTACGACCGGGCTGCCGATCCCTGAGGAGATACTTGAGCGGGCACTCGATCCGGCAGCGATTGATAGTGTTGCTCAAGAGTGGACTGTCTTCTTCGCAGGCGCCTTTGCCGCAGATCGTGGTCGCTGGTCTGACCACGCGCGCGCGATTGCGGAGTTGCAACGGAGGACGACGCGCGCATTTGAGCAGGCTGACTCTACCGCCGGTCTGCGGTTGACTGGCCGAGCAGGCGCACTGGAAGGATACGCCCTCTGGCGACGAGGACAACCGGCGGCTGCCGTCACCCGCCTTGAGGATCCGAAGTCTAGCTGGATGGAATTGAGTCAATGGTGGCTGGGCCAACTCTATCAGGAGCTGGGCCGTTTCCGGGATGCCGAGCGGGTCTACCGCTCTTACGGTCGGATAAGCACCCTGTCGATAGAACCGCTATCGCAGCGTCAGTTGGGCAAGATCTATGAGCAACTCGAGGAGTACGACAAGGCGCGCGAGTCGTACGAGTACTTTGTCGAATACTGGAAGAACGCTGACCCCGAGCTACAGCCGATCGTCGAGGAAGCGCGGCAGGCGATCATTCGGCTCGAGGGTTTGCAGCGGGGATAGAGCCGGTTCTGTGGTGGTGACAACCGCGGTGGCACAACCCACCGGGCTGGCTGGCGCTAGCCAACGCTCTACCTCGTCATTCCTATCGGAACTGGCGCGTATCAGCTCTGGCCAGCGCCAAGTCGAGTCCTTTGGAGCCGAGAGTCCAGGTTCGAATCCTGGGGCCCAACCATTGGACCGACACACCCAATCCGATCCCGACCGATCCTGGACCTAGAAGGCGCTAAACAGTGCCGTGAGCAATCGCGACCGCTCACAAGGCTGGTAAGATCGAGAAGAGGCAAGTAGAATTGCCGACATGCGAACCCCTTTGCTCGTCGTCACCGTTCCCGTTGCTATCGGATTCTTGGCGATCGGATACCTGGCTGGCTGGGCGCGCGTCGATCGCTACCACACGTCCACCACAGGAGCGTCGTATCTCTTCGTCTGGGCCGGGGATGCCGACCAGCAAGACAGTGATTTTCTCGCTGTCATCGACGCAAGCCAGTCGGAGCCTACGTATGGACAGGTTGTGGCGACGCTCCCGGTTGGAATGCACGCCACGATGCCGCATCACACCGAGTATGAGTTCCCATCCGGTGGTACACTGTTTGCCAACGGATGGGCGGTTGGGCGAACGTTCCTACTCGATCTCGGAGATCCACTGAATCCCCGATTGGTGGGACAGTTCGATAGCGTGGAGGGCTACAGTTTCCCGCACAGCTTCGCCCGTCTTCCCGGCGGCCACGTGCTCGGCGCCTTCCAGGCTCGAGGAGCTCGTTACGCCCCGCCCGGAGGTTTGGTGGAGTTGGATACACAAGGGCGAGGGATTCGAGCGGCCTCCGCGGCGACGACCGAGATCGACAGTACCTTGACCTGGCCCTACAGCCTGGTCGTGCTGCCTGAGATTGACCGGGTTGTAACAACGAGTTCCGACATGGGGGTCCCGCCCTGGGACGAGTGGGAATACCACGACACGTACCATGTCCAGATCTGGTCGCTGAGCAACCTGCGTGTGCTGGCCACGGTTGCCTTACCCGAGACGGAACAAGGCCCCTACCACATCGCTCCGGCGGAGCCGCGCGTGCTCGCTGACGGTAGCGTGTACGTCAACACCTTCAGTTGCGGCCTTTATCGAATGGAAGGTCTGGCAAGCGACCGTCCGACAGCCGCGTTTGTTTACGCATTTCCGGGTGGTCTATCGGATGGAAAGCAGTGCGGTGTCCCGGTCGTCCATCGCGACTATTGGATCCAGACCGTGCCCGCCCTACCTGGACTGGTTGCGCTGGATGTGAGCGACCCGATGAAGCCCGTGGAGGTCTCCCGCTTGGTGCTGGATGAAGCTTACTCCAGTCCGCACTGGCTTGCCGTGGACCGTGCGACCGACCGGCTCGTGGTTACCGGCGACATGGCCTCCTGGGTACTGATTGTCGAGCTCGATCCGAACACGGGAGCGCTGACGATAGACGAGACCTTCGGCGACGAAAGTGCCGGGCGTCCAGGCGTAGATTTCAATCGGACGAGTTGGCCGCATGGGGAGACCGGCGCAGCCGTCGTGCACGGCGCGCTCTTCAGTCGCTAGGCACATGTCCGCTTCCTTCATGGTGCTGGGTCCCGTAGGTTGTTTTCGACGCGGTGGTGAACGACTGGTGTAAATGATCTAGAGCCGAGAAACCAAAAGGGGCGGCTCCGAAGAGTCGCCCCTTT
>CBDUCI010000157.1:0-5992 GCA_965365605.1 uncultured bacterium | reverse complement strand
CATGACGCTCTCGGGCGTGAAGCGGTGGGTCGTGCCGTCGAGGTGTGACCGGAACGTGACCCCGTCGTCGTCGATCTGTCTGAGAGCAGCCAGGCTGAACACCTGGTACCCGCCGCTATCGGTCAGAATCGGCCCGTCCCACCCCATGAATCGGTGCAGCCCGCCCAACTCGAAAACGGTATCGGCCCCCGGTCGCAGGTGCAGGTGGTACGCGTTGGCGAGCACGATCTCGACCCCCAGCTCGCGGAGATCGGCGGGCGTGAGCGCCTTGACGGTGGCCAGCGTCCCGACCGGCATAAAGGCCGGCGTGCGGACGACGCCGTGATCGGTGTGAAGCACCCCCGTACGCGCACGATCGTCGAGGGCGCCCGCTTTCCAGTGCATGGGCCTGAAGTTACCCGCTACTCGACGGCTCGTCCGTTGGATTCGAGCTCGACGCGATCCCCGGGATCGGGCACCGACGCGCGCCAGCCCAGCTCGTCACCGAGACGGCTGACTAGCGCGGCCGCTGCATCGGGTTCGCCGTGCACGGCGTACGCGCCCTGGGGCGGCTTGGTCACTGTACCGAGCCACTGCATGAGCTCGTTGCCTCCGGCGTGCGCCGACATGCCGTGCACCACCTCTACGGTTGCGCGCACCGGAACCTCGTCATGGAAGATGCTGACCGTGCGAGCGCCAGAAGCCAGCTGATGCCCGCGTGTGCCGTGTGCCTGATATCCGACCATGAGCACCGTCGTCCGCGGATCGGGCAACCGCTTTCGCATGTGGTGCAGAATGCGGCCACCGGTGACCATCCCGCTGGCCGAGATAATGATGATCGGCTCGTCGATCTCATTGATCGCTTTGGATTGCTTGCTGCTACGGGCGAGCCGAAAGTCCGCGCACCGGAGCGGTGTGTCCTCGGCGATCACCCGTTCCCATGTCTCGTCGTCGAACTCCTCGCGGTGACGGCTGTAGATATCGACCGCGTCGAGCGCCATCGGGCTGTCGATGAACGTCGGCAGACAGGGGATTCGACCGGCGCGTTCGAGCTCGTTCAGATAGACCATAAGCGCCTGGGTCCGACCGATCGCAAACGCTGGCACGATCAGTGCCCCCCCGCGCTCTACCGCTGCCAGCACGACGCGCTCGAGTTGGTCGGCGACCGGCTCGTGCTCGTGCACGCGGTCGCCGTAGGTCGATTCTGTGACCACGTAATCAGCGTCGCCGATCGGATCCGGATCCGGAAGGATCGGCACCCCGTACCGACCGATATCCCCCGAGAAGATGACTCTGGACCGGTTGCCGTTCTCCTCGATGTCGCACGTTACGAACGCGGCTCCGATGATGTGCCCGGCGCGGTTGTACGTTGCCGTCAGGCCGTTGCCGAGATCGATGGGGTCACCGTGTGTGATCGGTTTTGCGCGTTTGGCCGCCGCCCGGCCCTCGTCAGCCGTGTATAACGGCAAAGCCGGCTTGTGCGAGGTGATCTTTTTGCGATTGCGGTAACGCGCTTCCTCCTCCTGCAGCCCACCCGAGTCTTCGAGCAGAACGCGGAGCAGATCGACGGTCGCCGGCGTCGCGTATACGTCGCCGTCAAAACCCTGGCCGAGAAGTCGTGGCAGGTAACCGGTGTGATCGATATGTGCGTGGGTCAACACGACGGCGTCGATCGATGCCGCGTCAAACGGCAAGGGCTCCCAGTTGCGCTGGCGCAGTTTCTTGGAACCCTGAAAGAGACCGCAGTCGATCAGAATCCGTCGTCCGGCAGCCTCCAGCAGGTGCTTGGAGCCGGTCACCACCTTGGCTGCGCCGATGAACTCGATCGTCGCCACGACCGCGGAAACTATACGATCAGCATCGCATCGCCGTAGGAATAGAACCGGTATCCGGAATCGACTGCGTGACGGTAAGCGTCGAGGATGAGCTCGGTGCCGGCGAACGCGGCTACCAGCAACAGCAGCGTCGATCGCGGCAGATGAAAGTTCGTGACCAACGCGTCCACGCACTGAAACTCGTGACCGGGCCGAATGTAAAGATCGGTCCAACCCTGGCGGGTTGGTGACTCGAGCGCGCGTACTGTGGTCGTGCCGACCGCCACAACCCGGTTCTTCCGTTGGCGGGCACGTGCGACAGCGTCGGCGGTCGGTTCGGGCACGTCGAACCACTCGGCGTCCATGGCGTGATCCTCGGCGCGCTCGGTCGTCACCGGTCGAAATGTGCCCGGCCCGACGTGGAGCGTGAGCATCGCGCGCTCGACGCCGTGCTCCTCCAGACGAGCCAGCAGCTCGGGGGTGAAGTGGAGCCCGGCGGTCGGTGCAGCGATCGCACCGCGGTGGGCCGCGTAAACGGTCTGATAACGTTCGCGATCGCTCGACTCGTCATCGCGATCGATGTACGGCGGCAACGGCACGTGCCCGTGTTTGGAGATCCACTCCCAAGCCGGCGTGGGAACGTCGAGCTCGACTGCGCGCATGCCGGGTCCACCACGCGTGGCAGTGATCTCGACCCGGGCATCCGGTACCGGGTGGCCGTCATTGGATAGAAGCGTCAATCGTTCCCCCGGCCGAGCCTTTTTCGCCGGTCTCGCGAGCGCCTCCCACACGCGTCCGGATGCCCGCTCGGGATCCTCGTCGTCCAGCGGCCTGGACAACAACAGCTCGACCTTGGCGCCGGAGCTCCGGCGCGCGAACAACCGTGCCGGAAACACCCGCGTGTCGTTCAAGACCAGCACGTCACCGGGCACCAATATTTCGACCAGGTCCGGAAACTCGGCGTCGCGCCAACTCCTGGCTCGTCGATCGACGATCAACAACCGACTCTGTTCGCGACGTTGCGCGGGATACTGAGCGATTCGGTCGGCTGGCAACTCGTAGTCGAAGGCGTCCATTGACACTGCACCGCCCTCAGACATCGACGCGACCGTTTGTTAACGCACCAAGAAGTTGATCAGCAGGGTGAGAACGATCGAAACGACGAGCGATGTGGCGAGTGGAATGTAGATCGTCGTTTCTTCGCGCTGGATCAGGATGTCGCCGGGGAGTTTTCCCGCTCCAGGGATCTTGGGTCCGACCAGAAACAGGACCCCCAACACGATACAAACCAGGCCGAACAGGATCAGGAGTCGTGCGAACTCGCCCACTCCGGATCCCCCTCGGCCAACCGGCCGATCTGGCGGACGCGATCAATCGACACGACGAGATCGCGACGGCCATCGCCCAGCTCCCGCCATCGTGCGACGTACTCCATAACCTGGCGCTGAACATCCGGCGTCGGTCCGCGTTCGGTTTCGAGAAACTTCTGACACACCGCACCCAGATCGATCTCGAATCGTTTTTCGAGCCGGCGGATCATGCGACACAACTTGAGCTTTTCGATGTCGCCGATGATCTCCAGCTGATGCGCCATCCGGGCCAGCGAGTTGTCGTGCACACGGTGCCGTTCGGCCGCGGTCTCGGCTTGATCGGAGGTAAGAATGATGAAGTGCATGGGTCGACTGGCAATATACCGCTGAGAAACGGTAGTCCTCACTCGAGGTGGACTTGTTTGGTTATTTGGCTAAAATCCCATGCATGGGAAAGCTCGAAGGACAGACCAAACGCAGGTTGGAGGCGCAGGCCCGAGTCATCAAGGCGTTGGCCCACCCGACACGCCTCTTCTTGGTCGAGGAGCTCTGCCGGGAAGAGCGCTGCGTCTGCGAGCTAGCCGAGATGGTCGGCTCGGACGTTTCGACCGTTTCCAAGCACCTCGCCCTGCTCCGTGAAGCCGGAATCGTCCATGACGAAAAGCGAGGCAAACAGGTCTTCTATCGCCTGCGCATGGAGTGCGCGCTCGATTTTGTTTCTTGCGCGAGCGTGATTCTCGAGGAGACATCACGCCGCCAGTTGGAGACGATAACGAACTGAGGGTTTACCATGCGTGAAGGCGTCGCACGCCGACTCTCGCTGCTGGATCGCTACCTGACGATCTGGATCTTCTTGGCGATTGCGGTCGGGGTTGGGGTCGGGTATCTGATCCCCGAAGTCGAGTCTTTCATCGACCGCTTTCAGGTCGGCACCACCAATATCCCGATCGCCGTCGGCCTGATCCTGATGATGTACCCGCCGCTCGCCAAGGTCCGTTACGAGGCGCTGGGGAACGTTTTCCGACACAAACGGGTGCTGGCGCTATCGCTCTTCCAGAACTGGGTCGTCGGCCCGATCGTGATGTTCGCCCTGGCGATGATCTTTCTGTCCGACCTGCCGGAGTACGCGGTAGGGTTGATCCTGGTGGGTCTCGCCCGTTGCATCGCGATGGTTCTGGTCTGGAACGACCTGGCGCGCGGGGATCGCGACCTCGTCGGCGGCCTGGTCGCACTCAACGCCATCTTCCAAGTGCTGTTCTACGGCTTCTACGCCTATGTCTTCATCACCCTATTGCCACCGTTGTTTGGAATGGAGGGGAGGATCGTCGACGTCACGATCGGAGAGATCGCTCAGAGCGTCCTCGTCTACCTGGGGATTCCCTTTCTCGCGGGCGTGCTGACCCGGCTGATGCTCGTCAAAAGGAAGGGACGCGAATGGTACGAGCGGGTCTTCATTCCGAGGATCAGTCCGGTGACGCTGGTGGCCCTGCTGTTTACGATCGTGGTGATGTTCTCGCTCAAGGGGAACTTCATCGTACAGCTACCGCTAGACGCGGCGCGGATCGCGATTCCGCTCGCTATCTACTTCGTTTTCATGTTTCTGGTCACCTTCTTTGCCGGTCGGAGCGGCCGCATCCGGGCCGGCTACGCGGAAAACGCCACCATCTCGCTCACCGCTGCGAGCAATGACTTCGAGTTGGCGATCGCTGTCGCAGTGGCGGTCTTTGGTGTCGGGTCGGGCGTTGCTTTCGCTACCGTGATCGGGCCGCTGGTCGAGGTTCCGGTTCTGATCGGGTTGGTGAACGTCGCCCTCTACTTCGAGCGCCGTTACTACGGAGTGGCACCGGAGTCACCCCCAGAACTAGCTCGCAACCTAACTGACGCTTCTCGGATCTGAGAGACCGAGTTGGCAGGCAGTTTCGAGGTCCATCGCAGCTACCAGCGCGTCGTATGGTGTCGCGAACGCAGCACAGAATGCATCGCCGATCGTCTTGAACATGTGTCCGGCGTGGTTTTCGATCGCGGTGCGCAAGATCGCATCGTGATCAGCGAGCGCCTGGAAGGTGACACTCCCGGTTGGCGGAGATGTGTGCACCATCGATCTGAGTCAGACTCGGGTTCGCTGCTCAGCTATCGAACAGGTGTTCCTGCGGATTCTCGGAGCTGGGGGGAGAACCCGCGATCCCGAGGTGGGTGTAGGCGCGGGTGGTCGCCACCCGGCCTCGCGGCGTGCGATGCAAAAACCCGCTCTGGATCAAGAATGGCTCGTGCACTTCCTCGAGCGTGTCGGCGTCCTCGCCAACCGCCACGGCCAGCGAGTTTACCCCCACCGGACCGCCGCCAAACTTGTCGATCAACGCGGTCAAGATCCGGGTGTCCATCTCATCGAGGCCGACGTCGTCAACGTCGAGTGCCTCAAGCGCGGCACCCGCGATCGCACCAGTAATCCGGCCGTCGCCCTTGACGAGTGCGAAATCACGGCTCCACTTGAGCAGCCGGTTGGCGACCCGCGCTGTACCCCTCGATCGCTCGGCGATGACACCGATGCCGTCCGCATCGATCGCGACTTCAAGGATCCGCGCCGATCGTTCGACGATCTGGGCCAACTCTTCCGAAGTGTAGAAATCGAGTCGCGCGGCGTGCTCGAACCGGGAACGGAGAGGGCCGGTCAAAAGTCCACGTTTGGTCGTCGCGCCGACCAACGTGAAGTGCTCTAGCGGCAGCGATACCGAACGCGCGGCTGGTCCCGAATCGATCAAGATGTCGAGCTGAAACTCCTCCATCGCCGGGTACAGGTACTCCTCGACGACCGTTCGCAGACGATGGATCTCGTCGATAAACAGAACATCACCGCGCTCTAGACCGGTGAGCAAACCGGCTAGATCGCCC
>CBDUCI010000156.1:0-6015 GCA_965365605.1 uncultured bacterium | reverse complement strand
CGGTTGCGTGAGAACACGCAGTTCTTCCGCACCGAGCTCGAGTCGCGCGGATTCGACGTGCCGCGAGGTGTGCACCCGGTTGTCCCGGTGATCGTCGGCGAGACAGCATTGGCGATCCAGATGTCGAAGGAGCTTCTCGATGAGGGGGTTTACGTGTCAGGCTTTGGTTATCCGGTGGTCCCACACGGCGAAGCTCGCCTGAGGGCCCAGATCTCTGCCGCGCACACGAAGGAGGAGTTGGAGCGAGCCGTTGCGGCGATTGAGAGGGTCGGTCAGCGGCACGGGGTGGCAGCGGCATGACGGGTGCAGACGAGATCGTAATCGACGAGCACGTCCAGGTACGCCGTTTTGTACTCAACGACCTGCTGACCAACGGATTTGTGGTCCAAGCGACCGACACAGGGTCACTGGTTATCATCGATCCTGGCGATCGAGCCGGGGATCTGATCGCCGCGGCTGAGGCGTGGGGTGGCGATGTCCGATGGATCCTGGTGACCCATCTGCACAACGATCATTGGGCGGCGTTGGCCGAGGTGGTCCAGGCGTTGGGTGCGCCCGTGGTCGCGCCGCCCGATGCGCCATTCGAAGTTGACCGAGCGGTCATCGGCGGTGAGGATCTCCCCTTTGCTGCTCGCAACATTCATGTTTCCGCAACACCAGGGCACAGTCCAGAGAGCGTGAGCTACCATATCAACGGCCATGTTTTTGTCGGCGATTTTCTGTTTCGATTGGGGAGCGGGCGAACTGACGGTGGTGATGCGTCGACCGATGCGCTGATGACCACCGTACGGGATGTCTTCCCGGGGTTGCCTGACGAGACGACGCTGTGGTGTGGTCACGGTCCCCCGTCGACCGTCGGCGAGGAGAAGCGAAGCAATCCTTTCTGGAAGATCGCCCTCGAGGGCGATCCGCCGAGACCCGTCGACGAAGTAGTCTATCGGGGTGCCACCGTTCCTGTCATCGCCTGGGCCGACGATTACGATGGCGGTCGTAAAGCACTGCTCGAGCTTGGCGACGGTGCGCGTGTGATCGTCCCCGGCTCGCAGGTGGAGCACCCGTAACGCCGGTTTTGCCACGATCGAAATGACAAACGACGGACCCACCGGGACGATTACTTTTCTTGCCACCGACATCCAGGGCAGCACCGAGATGTGGGAGCGCTACCCAAACCGCATGCCAACGGCTCTGGAACGGCACGATTCGCTGCTCGGTTGCCTGATCGAAGAGCACGGCGGAAAAGTGTTCAAGAACGTTGGGGACGGGGTCTTTACGGCTTTTGAATCGGCCCCCCAAGCGGTCGCAGCGGCCTTGGCTGCGCAACGTCAGTTGACGCGGGAGGAGTGGAGCACACCCGAGCCACTGCGCGTTCGAATGGCGATTCACAGCGGCGAGGCTGAAGCTCGCGGTGGCGACTATTTCGGTATCGCACTCAACCGCGTAGCGCGCCTTCTGGCTGCTGGTCATGGCGGTCAGATTCTGCTGTCTCAGGCGGTTGAACGGTTAGTATCAGAGCGTTTTCCAGAAGGCGTCGCATTACGCGATCTTGGGCTACGAGCGCTCAAGGACTTGACCGAGCCAGAGCGTATCTTTCAGCTCGTGACCGGTGATCTGCCGGATGAGTTTCCCCCCCTCAATACACTTGATGCACGACCGAACAACCTGCCCGCGCAAGCGACGGCTGTGGTGGGTCGCTCACAAGAAATCGAGGAGGTACGACAGCTGGTCCTGCGTGACGATGCCCGAGTGGTCACGCTGACCGGGCCCAGCGGAACGGGAAAGAGTCGACTCGGAGTCCAAGTTGCAGCCGAGATCGTTGATGCTTTCGAGCACGGCGTGTTCCTGGTCGATCTGGCTGTGGTGCGTGAGCCGGAGCGTGTCGCAGTGGCGATCCTTGAGGCGCTGGAGGTCGAGGTGGAGGGAGCAGATAACGCCGACAAGTTGCTGGCGGAGTGGTTAAACGAACGGCAGCTGCTGCTCATACTCGACAACTTCGAACAGGTCTTGGCGGCGGCCCCGTACGTGGCGGAATTGCTCCGCGATGCGCCACGGCTGACGGTGTTGGTTACGAGCCAGGCGCCGCTTCGCATCCGCGGTGAGCATGAGTATCCGGTTCCGCCGTTGTCGTTCCCCGATCCGAAGCGACTGCCGGCGATCGAGAAGCTGACAGATTACGAGTCGGTGGTGCTGTTTACCGAGCGGGCGCGAGCGGTCGTACCGTCGTTTCAGCTCAGCCAGGGGAATGCGCCGGCGGTGGTCGAAATCGTGCATCAGTTGGACGGCCTTCCGCTGGCGATCGAGCTCGCTGCCGCCCGGGTGAAGATGTTCCCGCCTCAGGCGCTCGTCCGCAGGCTCGGGCGCAGGTTTGACTTCCTGACCAGTGGAACCCGTGATCTGCCCGACCGGCAAAGAACCCTGCGGGGTGCATTGCTGTGGAGCTACAACTTGTTGAACGAAGACGAGCAAGCGTTGTTTCGCAGGCAGGCGGTCTTCGATGGTGGGTTCACGATCGAAGCGGCGGAGAGAGTCTGCGTGGCCGAAGACGAGCATTTCGACGTCGTCGAGATTCTGTCATCGTTGGTTGATAAGAGCTTGCTACGGCTTTCGCATAGCGACACGCAAGAACCACGCTTTGAGCGGCTGCGGACGATTCGTGATTTCAGTATCGAGTTACTCGAAGAGTCGGGCGAGGCCGATCGGTGGCGGCGGCGACACGCCGAGGCGTTCGCGGAGCTGGCTAAGGAGGTTGATCCCAGTCGCGCCTCGTGGCCTGAGGTGCCGACCGCGCTCGCGAAGCTGCCCGTAGAATACGAGAATGTTCGCACCGCGCTGTACTGGGCCCTCGGACAGCATGAGAGCGCGCTTGCGGTTCGGCTGTCACAAGCTCTGCCAGCGATGTGGCTCCGACGCGGGGTGGTCGAAGATGGGCGTCGAATTCTCGAGAAGCTGGAGGCTCAACTCGATCGCCTGGAGCCGGTCGACCAGGCTCACGCGATCAACTTGATTGGCAGATTCGCTCAGATCGAGGGCGACAACAGCCCGGCTACGATAGCGAAATTCGAGCAGAGCTTGGCTCTGTACCGAGAGGCCGATTACGAGCCCGGAGTCGCAAGAGCTCTCATGAACCTGGGCAATGCTCGAAGTCGCGACGGTTTGCTTGATAACGCTCGTCAGCTTTTCGAGGATGCGCTCCAGCTGTACAAGGAAATCGGTGATTCGTTTGGTGCTGCTGGTGCGCTCATGAACTTGGGCGACTCGTATCTTGGTGCCGGCGACGTCGATAGGGCCGAGAAGTATTTCGGCGAGGCGAGGGATATCGCAAGCGACACGGGGAACAAGCTCACCTTGGCATTTGTGAGTCAGTATCTGGGCGTCGTAGCACGTCAACGCAACGAACTCGAAACGGCCGAACGTCTCCATAGGAAAGCCCACGCATTGTTTGAGGAGCTGGGTGCTCAGACCGGCATCATGTGGTCGCAGTTCTACTTGGCCGGGCTGGCGAGGTCGCATGGTGAAGGGGATCGCGCCCGCGAGATGTACTTGGAGGTGTTTCACGGTTTTCGTGAGCTTCGGCTCGAGGCCGGCACCGGTTGCACGCTGTCTTGCCTGGCTGGGCTAGAGGCCGACGCCGGTCGATTGGAGTTGGCAGTCCGTCTGCTTGGGGCAGCGAACCGTATTCTCGAGACGGTCACGATCACACGGTCGACGTTGGAGCGTGACGACTGCGAGCGTCTCCTGGAAGCTGGCCGCCGGAAGTTCGGAAAGGAGTCGCTAGAGAAGCTGCTGGCCGAAGGCCGAGACCTCGACTTGGACACCATTGATCAGCTCGTTCGATCCCAAACCGTCAGCGGGTCGTAGAGTTGGATCGGCGACGGATCGGGGTTTTCGTTTTTCTGACCGCCATGCTATTGGCGGTCGTGACAGGGCATTCGCTCTGGCGTTACCGTTCACAGGCCCCGTACCGTGATGCATGGAATCAGGTGGCGACAAAACTTGGCGAGCAAAAAGCCCGTATCGATTCGTTGGCGACGGTTCTGGCGGAACTCGAAGCCGAGGTCGATAAGGAGAAGGTCCGGCTGAGCGAACTCGGTCTCGAGATTTCAAGGCTCGAACGCGGAGCGGTCAATGGTCAGTTGCCAAGGAGCGAGTATCGTCGCTACCGTGGTGTGATTGCGCGTCACAACGAGATCGTCGAGACGCACAACGCAGGGATAGCCGAGATGCAGCGCTCCTACGCTCGGTACTCGACTCTGGTCGATACCCATAACGCGCTCATCGATAGCGCCAACCGGCTCCAGAGGACGGCCGTGGAGCGCGGGATTCAGCTTCCTCAGATCGATAGCTTGCGTTAGATGATTGGTACTACTCGTAGCGCAGCGCCTCGATGGGATCGAGCGAGGCGGCTTTGTGAGCCGGGAAGATCCCGAAAAAGATCCCGATCACCGCGCTGAAACCCACTCCGACAAAGAACGACCACAGCGGAACAGCAACGGGGAAATCGATCAGCTTGGCTACTCCCGCGCCGAGCGCGCTGCCGATTGCAACGCCAAAGACACCGCCGATGCCGGTAAGCACTGCGGCTTCGATTAGGAATTGCCACAGGATATCCCGTCGCCGGGCGCCCAGGGCCTTTCGAACGCCGATCTCACGGGTTCGCTCGGTAACGCTGACGAGCATGATGTTCATGACTCCGATCCCCCCGACCATTAGGCCGATCGAACTGATGACGATCATGGCAAGAAACACCGACCCAGTGATCTGATCCCAAAGCTCTAAGAAATTTGACTGCGTGACGATGTCAAAATCGTTCTCTTCGCCGGGTCTCAGCTTATGTCTTGCACGCAGCAGGAAAGTGACGTCGTCCCGGGCGCGGTCGAGGCCCGCCTGGGTCGTTGGCACGATCGTCAGCATGATATCCATAACCGGGCTCGTGTCGAAGTCCCGGTGGAATGAGGTATACGGTATGATCACCCGATTATCTTTGGTCTGACCCCAGAGCAACATCACCTCTTCTTCGAAAACCCCGACAACGGTGTACGGCAGGCCACCGATGCGGAGAGATTTTCCGACCGGGTCAACGTGCGGGAAAAGCACGTCGGTGATTCCTTTTCCTAACACGACAACTCGGTTACGGTTGGCGACTTCGCTGGCGGTGAAAAAACGCCCACTCTCGACCTCGGCTGCGTTGATCGCAGCGTACCGTTCGGTGGTACCCAGTAGGTCCTGAGTCGTCTTGTTCGCGCGATAGGAGATTTGGCGGCTGACCGGGAAAACCGTCCCCAGCATGATATCGGTGTTCTGGACCGTCGGCAGTCGACTGATCGCCGCTTGATCGCTCTCCGTGATTTCCGGTCTGCGCTCGAGGCGGATGAGCTCGCGTTCGCCGGCGATGATGCGACCGGCCCACTTGCGCAGGAACATGTGGTCGGCACCGATATCGCGTATCTCGCCGACGATCTCGCTGTCCAGCCCCCGCACGAGCGAGGTCATGCCGACGATCGCCGTCACACCGATGACGATACCGATGATCGTCAGTGCGGAGCGGAGCCGATGCGACCAGAGTGTTGCAAATGCCATCCGCGCGCTCTCGACGAACTGGCTTGTGGCTGCCTTGCTGGGGAGATCGGGTCGCATGGGTCTATTCGTATCGCAGTGCGACGATGGGGTCGAGCCGCGCCGCCTTTGCCGCCGGGTAGATACCAAAAGCGATGCCGACGATTGATGCCAAGCCGATCCCCAGTGCGATAGACCACCACGTCAAGGAGTAGGGAAGCGGTGTGACCTTCGAAATCGTAACCGCGATCCCGAATCCGAGCCCGACACCGATAATCCCGCCGAGCGCAGCCAAGATTACCGCTTCAACCAGAAACTGTCGCAATACGTCGCGTCGTCGAGCGCCAAGCGCCTTGCGAATACCGATCTCGCGAGTGCGCTCAGTGACGGCGACAAGCATGATGTTCATGACCACGATCCCACCGACGAGGAGAGAGATCGCAACGAGTCCGACGAGTGCCGAAT
>CBDUCI010000155.1:0-6132 GCA_965365605.1 uncultured bacterium | reverse complement strand
CCTCGAGCCCGTCGTCGAGCGCATACCGGGCGCGGATCAGCGGTTCGACATCGATCGTTCGATTGGCTAACAGCTCAAGCGCCGGTGCGAACGGACCGCAGCGCGACCCCACCAATGTGATCTCGTCGACAACCAGCCCCGAGGCGTCAAACGTCAGATCGCCTGCGTACGTGCTCTTTAGGACCAGCGTGCCTCGGGGACGTAGTGCGCACCGCGCGGTCGCAAACCCGTCAGCGTTGCCGGTGCATTCGACTGCGATGTCGAACGTGGCCGGCTGGATCGAACTCGAATCGTCGATCGTATTCGCGTACGGTTCCAACAGGTCGAGTTTCTCGACGTGTCGACCTAGCACGGTCAGATCACACCCGGTCAGCGCCAGCGACCGAGCGATCAACTGACCGAGCTTGCCGTCGCCCACGACGAGCACGCGATCGGTCCCGGCGACATCGATCTGTTCCTGGATCTCGAGCGCTGCCGCCAACGGCTCGGTGAACGTGGCTTGATCATCGGACACGCTCTCGGGCACCAGGTGCAGGTTCTCGATCGGCAGCGTCAGGTACTCGGCGAAGGCGCCATTCCGGCCCACGATTCCGAGCACCGTTCGATCCTCGCAATGGCTGCTGCGGTCTTCGCGACACGCTCGACACTCTCCACATACGGCGTTGATCTCGCCGACTACACGTCGTCCCATGATCCCGCTGGGACCGGTTTCGACCACGCCGACGAACTCGTGCCCCAGCACGCCGGTAAACGGGTAGTAGCCGCGAACGAGCTCCAAGTCGGTGTTGCAGATGCCGGCGCGCTGGACTTTGACGAGCGCTTCCCCTGCCGGGGGCTCGGGAACGGGAACGTCCCGCACGTCGAGCGCACCCTCCTCGAGCCAGATCGCTTTCACCGGTCGCGCACCGCATCCGTCTCCACCAACCCGGCAGCCAGTGCCTCCAGTCTGGCGATCGATGCGTCGATATCTTCGATCGTCGTCCGCGGGTTGATCGGGCAGAAACGCAGCACGATCCGACCGTCGAGCGTGGTCGAGCTGACCATCGTGAACCCGTCATCGATGCTCGCCTTTACAAGCGCGCCGCTGATCCGGTCGACCTCGGAATCGGGCAGCCCCAGAGGCGCGTACCGGAACGCGACTACGCCCAATTGTGCCGGCGTCACGACCTCCCAAACCGACGACCCGCGAAGCACCGCTTCAGCGTGCTCCGCGAAGTCGAGACCCTTGTCGACTGCTTCTCGGAATGCGGCCAGGCCGTACACCTGGATCGACAACCACAGCTTGAGCGCGCGAAAGCTGCGCGTCAGCTGGACCCCGTAGTCGGCGAAGTTGATCTCTTCCGTTTCACCCTCGACATCGCGCAGATAGTCGGCACGAACGGTAAACGTGCGTGCCAAAGCATGCGGCTCCTGCACGAGCACACAGCCGATCTCGTACGGCTGAAACAGCCACTTATGAGGGTCGAGCGCGAGCGAGTCGGCGCGCCCGAGGCCGGCCAATGCCGACCGCCCGCGATCGGTGAGCACCGCGGCGCCTCCGTAAGCGGCGTCGACGTGCAGCCACAGATGCTCATCTGCGCAGAAGTCGGCCAGCGGTCCGAGCGGATCGACCGCCCCGGTGTTCGTCGTGCCCCCGTTGGCGATCACGCAAAACGGCTTCCGACCGGCCGCTCGATCGGCAGCGACCGTTTCACTAAGCGCCGCCACGTCCAATCGATAGTCGTCATCCGAGGGTAGCCGCCGAAACTGCTCGGGCGCAAAACCCAACACCTTGAACGCACGATCGATCGCGGTATGCGTTTGATCGGACCCATAGGCGACGGCACCGCGGAGGTCGTCGTCCAATCGTTCGTGCCGCGCCACCGCGAGCGCGGTCAAGCTGGCCGTCGAGCCACCGCTCACAAACAGCCCGCCGGCCGACTTTCCCATGCCGCACAACTCCCGCAACCAGTCGATCGTCACCAACTCGAGCGTCGCCGGCCCCGACGACTCGATCCAGGTGCCGGCGAAGACGTTATGACCGGCAGCGAGCGCATCGCCGAGCACACCCACGAAGTTGCTTGGGCTGGGAACGAATGCGAAGAACCGCGGATGGTGGACCCGACCCATGTGGAAAAGGACGTCGCGTTCGAGCCGCTCGAGCACCGCTTCGGGATCACTTCCCTCCTCCGGGGGCGGCTCCCGAAGCAACCTCTCGAGCGTCGCGCGATCGGTGGTGCGACCCGCGTGTTGATCTCGCAGCGTTGTGGTGTGCTCGACCAGCAGATCGACGACCCGATACCCGAGCGAGCGCATCGCCTCGGGCGAGAGCTCGAGCGACCCGTCTCCCAAGGCGCGAGCTAGCGGGTCTCGGGGACGTACGGCATGACCGCCAGCGGTCGGCGGGGACCTTCGCGCAACACGGCTCCCACACCGGTCAACGCTCCGCCCAGCTCATCCCGTGCCCATCGTCCCGCCATCGGTTCCAAACCCGACATCCCGCGGCCACTGGTCACGCCGCGCAACAGGAGGAGTTCCCGCACCCGGTCGAGGAACCGTTGTTTCGCGGGGTAGACGTGAAGTCTCACCGTGGCATCGGAATCGATCCCAGCCGCTTCCTTGGCCGCCACGAGTGCCGTCTCCAGACCGCCAACCCGATCGACGAGGCCCCGTTCCTCGGCTTGCGTTCCGGTCCATACTCGACCCTGAGCTACGGCATCGACCTCCGGCACAGGCAACTCTCGGCCGTCGGCGACCCGCTGCACGAAGCTGCGATAGACATCTTCGATCAGCGTGCGAAATGTCTGGCGCTCGGCCTCGGTCAAGCTTCGCGTGGTGGTCGGAAACTCGGCACCCGGGTTGGTGCGCACCGTCTCCCATTCGATCCCCAGCTTGTCCCACGTGCGCTCGGCGTTGAACAACACCCCGAAGACGCCGATCGATCCGGTGATCGTCGACGGCTCAGCGACGATCTCGTCCGCGCCGGCCGAGATCAGATAGCCGCCCGAACCCGCCACGTCGCTCATCGACACGATGATCGGCAACCGCTCGTTCAGGTCCTCGATCGCCGCCCAGATCTCCTCCGCTGCCAGCGCGTCACCGCCAGGGCTGTCGACCCGGATCACGACCGCATCGAGGTCGTCATCGCGAGACACGTCGCGGAGCATCTCGATCGTCGACTCCGCCCCCATCGTGCGGCCAAATACGGGATCGAACTCACTCTTGCCACCAGTGATCGCACCAATCGCATACACCAGCCCGATCGTCCCGGCGACACGCCCCTGAGGGCCTGGTAGTGTCACCATGTACTCGTCGAGGCTGACGAAATGTTTCTCGATCCGTGTCTTCGCATCGACCGAACTGACGCCCGTCGCCCGCGCCAACGCCATCTTGCGCACGTCGGCCTCGTAGCGCTCCCCATCGATCAAACCGAGCGCGCTCAAGTCGCGCGCCAGGTACACCCCCTGATCGATCGCGTCAATGAATCGCTGACGATCAACTCCTCGTGCCTCTACCACGGTGTCGATGAAACGGTCGTAGCGCTCGCCGAGGATCGACTCCGCGACCTCCCGGTGCTCGTCGCTCATCGACTCACGGCGAAACATGTCGGCCGCGGTTTTGTACGCACCAATCGCCTCGACCTGTGGATCGAGTCCGAGTTTTCCGAGCATGGGTCGAATGAACGGCGCTTGAAAGCGGAACCCGTTGAGCGCCATGCCGGCGTCGGGAAGCAGGTAGATCGAATCCGCGGCCAACGCCACGTAGTACCCGAGCTCATCGGTGGCCGTCGTGAACGCGTACACGAACTTGCCCGACTCGCGAAAGGTACCCAGCCGCGATCGGATCTCCTCGGCCTTTGCCCAGCCGAAGCCGGGCGCACCGATGCGCAACAAGACACCCGCGATACGCTCGTCGTCCGCGGCTCGATCGAGCGCCAGGACAAGGTCTATCAGCTCGACCTTGGCACCCTCGAACTCGGCTCGGAAAAGATCCGGCGGGGCACGCTCGACTACCAGTCCGTCGAGATCGATCGCCAGAATCCCGGGGTGCTTGAAGTCGGCGTCGACTTGAGAGGTCATCAGCGGCCGCAGGAACAACACTCCGGCAACGACCACAATCGATATGGCCGCCAGAATCGACAACGCGATTACGACAACGCGTCTCATGGCGATCTAGAGTCGGCCCCCGAGAGCCGATCGTCAAGGCGGGCCCTCCTGCGGGCGCTAGATTCGACCCGTGACCAACTGGTTCCTCGACCTCGATCCCATTCGACAAGCCCTGCTGGCCGGTGGCGTGACGTGGTTCGTCACCGCGCTGGGGGCGGCGCTCG
This sequence comes from uncultured bacterium, assembly GCA_965365605.1. Taxonomy (GTDB): domain Bacteria; phylum Gemmatimonadota; class Gemmatimonadetes; order JACCXV01; family JAHWKZ01; genus CAMYLR01. Next base: position 1,823 of record CBDUCI010000155.1, on the reverse strand, counting down.
TTTTCCTCACTACGTCGATGCCGAAACGGTTGCTCGATGCGATGCTTGGCTTCGCCGCCGGGGTCATGATCGCGGCCAGCTTCTGGTCGCTGCTGGTACCCTCGATCGAGATGGCGAGCGCTACCGGCGGGCCCGGGTGGGGGCCGGCGCTGATCGGGTTCCTGGCCGGAGGGGCGTTCCTGCGCGTGGCGGATCAGTATATGCCCCATCTGCACCCCGGCCTGCGGCGCGACCAGGCCGAGGGCGCACCCACCCCCTGGCATCGGGCGACGCTCCTAGTGCTGGCGATCACGTTGCACAACATCCCCGAAGGTCTGGCGGTCGGTGTCGCGTTTGGTGCTGCGGCGTCGGGTCTCGAGTTCGCCGGCGCCGCCACGCTCGGAGCCGCTGTCGCACTGGCGATCGGGATCGCGATACAGAACTTCCCCGAGGGGATCGCCGTCGCGATGCCGTTGCGACGGGAAGGTGTCTCGGCGCCCAAGTCTTTCTGGTACGGACAACTGTCGGCGATCGTCGAGCCCGCGGCGGCGGTTCTCGGCGCGGCTGCAGTGTTGTTTATCGGTACACTCTTGCCTTACGCGCTCGCCTTCGCGGCCGGCGCTATGATCTACGTCGTGGTGGAGGAGCTGATCCCGGAATCCCAGTTCAACGGCCACGCGGACATCGCGACGACGGCGACGATGATCGGCTTCTCCGTCATGATGGTCTTGGACGTGGCACTGGGATGAAAGCACCGAGAACCAAGACCGCTCGCCGTGTGTTGCTCGCGATCGTCACTGCGTTCGTCGCGCCGGCGTCCGTCAGCGCACAAGAACCTGCACCGACCTACGACATCCTGATCCTGGGCGGACACGTGATCGACGGCACCGGTGCGTCCCGTCTCCAAGCGGACGTGGCGATCCTCGGCGACCGGATCACAGCGATCGGCGATCTGGATGGCAGCGCCGCGCGGGACACGATCGACGCGACCGGACTCATCGTCGCCCCGGGGTTCATCGACATGCTTGGTCACAGCGAGTTTCGGCTACTGGCCGACGGACGCGCGATCTCCAAGATCTACCAGGGTGTCACGAGCGAGATCACCGGCGAGGTAACGAGCGTCGTCCCGGCCAGCGAGCGCCCGCGCTCCGAACGCGAGCGCGAGTACGCACCATGGGGTATCGAGTACACGTGGGACGATCTCGATGGCTACTTCGAAGAGCTCGAACGTCGCGGGACAGCGATTAACGTCGGCACGTGGGTCGGGCTCTCCTCGCTCCGATTGCACGGTGTCGGAGCCGAGGAGCGACCCGCCGGACCAGACGAGATGGAATCGATGAAGGCTGCGCTGGTAGCGGCTATGGAACAGGGCGCGTTTGGCCTCTCGAGCGGTCTGTCGTACGCACCGGGCAGGTTCGCATCGACCGAAGAGATCACCGAGCTGAGTCGCGTCGTAGCCGAGCACGGTGGGTTCTACGCCACCCACATGCGGAGTGAGGGCGCCCAGCTTCTCGAGGCGATCGACGAAGCGATTGCGATCGGCGAGCAGAGCGGAGCACCGGTGATGATCCACCACTTGAAAGCCAGTGGCCGTGCGAATTGGGGCAAGATGAAGAGCGCGGTGGAAAAGATTCAGGACGCTCGTGATCGCGGCGTCGACGTGATGGCCAACGTCTATCCGTACACCGCATCCAGCACCGGGCTCGACAATATCTTGCCCAACTGGGCCGAGGCAGGAACAGCGTCCGAGACGCTCGCCAGACTCCGGAGCCCCGCGTTCCGGGACAGCGTGGAGACGTTCCTGAGCGGTACGACTCCAAGCGGTGAACCCGAGCTCGCGACGA
>CBDUCI010000154.1:0-6193 GCA_965365605.1 uncultured bacterium | reverse complement strand
TGCTGACCGATCAGGATGGCACGCTATTCGTGGAGTTCGGGATACTGACCGAGGACGGCAACGGAGCGCCGCAGGTGGTGGAGACCTTCTCCGATCCCGCCGCCGTGTTCGCCGATCTCGGCCGGTTCCGCACCGTCGTGAAGGGCCGCCGCCCCGTCCGCGTGAGGTATGTCAACGGCTCGACGCCGCAAACCGAGTTCACGCTCGCGACCACGTTCGGCGACAATCTTTTCCCGGTCTCGGCCTCGGACGACAACGAGTTGCAAGTGACGGTGACGGAGCGGGAGCGCGACGTGTCCGTGCTCAAGCAGGAGCAGAACGTGGGCTCGGTGATCTATGACGGGCTTGTCGATCTCAGCGACACCACCAATTTCCCGCATTCGCGCACCGGGCGGCTGGACGTGTCTGGCATATCGACGCAGGTGGACCGGGACGCCAACGCCGTGGGCGCGGTGCTGATCGGTGTCATTACGCGGATCGACGGGACCGATGCTGATATCTCCTACTTCGAGAGCGTGAGTTTCCGCAAATCCGACGCGCGAAACATTCTCCGGGATCAGCGGTTCAGCCCGACGCAGATCAAGACGGGGGTTTCCGGTGGCGCGACGACAAGCCTCTTGACCGATATCCTCGATACCGGCGTCACGGCCGTGAATACCGGCGTCACGCTCGACGGGCCGGGCGGGAAAAACTTCACGCCAGCCGTGGGCGATATCGTTGTCAAATTCGATTGGACGGCCGGGAGCTACAACGCGGCCGTGCAGCTTACCTACCACGGGGAGAACACATGACGGACGATGTAATCGAGGCTTTTCGCTGGCTGATCGCGGTCGAGGGCCAGGACTTCAAGGCGGAAATGGAAGCTCGGCGCGACTTGCGGCTCACGCTCGAGGCGTGGGGTTATATCCTATGACCGATCGCAACGTCGAGCCGGTGCTCGATCTGAGCAAGGAAACGCTTCTCAGGGCGTGCAAGGGCGACGTCAAGAAGCTGCCCAAGTTCGTGGTGCATGATGATGCTGCCTGGCCCTGGGCGACCAAGGTGCGGCCAGCCAAGGGCGCGATCCATGTGCGGCGATCGACGTTCAACAACGTGATCGCGCCCCAGGTGCCGGTGAAGCCTGGCCTATTTGTGCGCATGGATGCCCAGGAGTATCTGATCGATCTCCAGCCGCATCACCTCCAGGGCTCGGAGGACCAGGCGCAACACGATCCGAAAGGCAACAACCACGACGCCGCGCGCAAGCTGGCCGTCGCTGACGAGGTGGGCAGACTGCCCGATGAGGAGGATTATGGAACGGCGGTTGTGGAACGATCTACGTGGGGGAAAGTCGAACGGGACGATCTTGAGCGAATTGCGCGAGACCCAAACCGAAACGGAGTTCGGAGCGGCCTATTTTCTGGAGTGCGCGACACGGAGCCATTGGCAATGGGGGATGACGATTGACGATCGCTGGATCGCCGGAATGGCCGTCATCGATGAGACACCCTACCTCAATCGCGGGTGGTTCGTGGCATATGCTGCAAAGGCGCTTGTGTCTCCCTGGCAGATCAGACCGATGTTCAAGCTGTTCAACGACCTGGAGCGCCTGGGACCGTATGATGAGCTGCGCGCCTGGGTGGTATCAGGGGCGGCGCGCGAGGAAAGATTTGCAAGCTGGTTCGGTTTTCGCTTAGATTGCGGCCCAGCGTCAGGATATGGCCCCTCGGGTCAGGATATGAACCTTTGGCTATGGCGGAGACCCTAAGATGAGCAAGGTATTTGGCGGCGGCGGAGACGGCGGAGCAGCAGAAGCGCGTGCCGATGCACGCAAGCGCGAGCAGGTTGGCAATGAAGATGAAGCTCGAGCACGGCAGAAAGCCGAGCGTGGTGGCGGTCGCGGCCGCAACATGCTTGTGGGCCGGTTGAACAAGGTTCTTCCGACCAACCTCGGCGGCGTCAAATAAAATGGCGCAATGGTCCGAGGAGCAGGCCGGGCGGTTCATTCGTCGGGCCAAAGATGACAAGAGCGCCAGTGATGAAATCTATCGCGAGGCGGTCGAGCTCACGTTCCCGGATCGTGAAAACTGGACAAAGCAGCAGGAGGGCTCCGATCGGAGCTCCGTGTCCTGGGATAGTTCCCCCCAGGTTTCGGTCATCCGAGCTGCGAACCGGCTTTCCTCCGACTTCACGCCTCAGTTTGTGCCCTGGCTCGAGATTGGCCTGGGCGCGGCAGCCGAGCTCATGCCCGATGAAGCCTTCGAGGCTGCGACCGGCAAGCCGAAAGACCAGGTAAAGCGCGAGCTTGAGGGCGTGACGGCCGTGTGCCAGGCGATCTTCAATGGCCCTGGCTTCCCCACGGCATCAAATGAGCTCTACATCGATTGGCACTATGGCCAGGGCGGCATGCGGATCATGCCAAACGATGACCCTCTCGACGCGCCGGTCACGTTTGCGGCCATGCCTCTCTCGCATTTCTATGCCTACGAGGGACCGAATGGTAAGCTCGATCGGTGGTTCTTCTGGCACGAAATGCGCCCCGATGCGATCGAGCAGGAATGGCCAGACGCCGAGCTCTCGGACACCATCAAGGAATGGGCCGAAATGGAGAACCAGGGGCGCAAGAAGATGTGCAAGCTGTGCTCCGTGGTCTATCGCGATTACGATGAGCCCAAGCGGCAATTCCGCTATGAAGTCTTTCACATGAACAACAAGGGCTGCGAGCGGATCGTCCAGCGGCAGAGCCGCACGCCTCCGTTCGTGACGCCGCGCTATGCCAAGCTGCCAGGCGAGAACCGTGGTCGCGGGCCGGTGCTGTTCGCCCTGCCCGATATTCGGACGACCAACAAGATCGTGGAAATGACCCTGCGCGCGGCCGCCCTGGCTGTGGCTGGCGTCTATACCGTCACCGAGAACGGCGTCACCGGGCCGGTCAGGATCAAGCCGCTTGCGGTGATGAAGGTGCGATCGAATGGCGGCCCCAATGGCCCGAGCCTCCAGCGCCTCGAGGTGATCGGAGACAATTCGCTGCCTCCCGAGGCTGGCCCGATCCGCACCGCAACCGAGTTCATCCAGCGCGCTCGCGAGCTTGTGAGTGACCAGGCTGGCGGCCTGGGCCGTCTCTATGCAGAGTTCGTGATCCCTGCCGTGCAGCGCGTCGTGGATATCCTGGAAGGCAAGCAGCTCCTCCAATCCGAAGGGCTCAAGATCGACCAGTTTTTGATTGAGGTTCGCATGCTCTCGCCGCTCGCGAAGGGCGAGGCGATGACCGAGGTCGAGAACATTGTGCGCTTCGTGGAAATGCTCAAGATGCTGGGCGGCGATGAGGTGGCGATGATGGAGATCGATATCGACAAGGCGACCTCGAAGCTGGCCGATCTCATGAACATTCCGAGCGAGATCAGGAATGACCCTGAGACAAAGCTCGAGCTCAAGAAGGCGGCGGCAGCCCAGGGCGCGGCAGCTCAAGGCGGCGACCCCGAGGTGGCTGAACAAACCGTCCAGGCGATGGCAGCAGAATGACGGCACCTGACGACCTTCAACGCCTTATGACGGCGGTTGCCGATGGCCAGTTCACCACGGTCGAGACCGGCTTCGTGCCGGATAGCGACATTGACCCATCGATCTACCTGGCTTGCTTCTCGACCCCGGCCGGGAAAATGGTGCTGCGCGATCTCTTTCGTCGGTATTGCGACACGTCCAGGTGGGTGCCAGGCGAGGCGAAAAGCTCCGGCTTCTATCGCGAGGGCATGGCCCAGGTTGTTTATGAGATTGCGGCGCACGTCGAGACGGCGGCGTCTGGAGAAGAAACTGAGAGCCTAGCGGAAACGGAGTGAGAACCAATGACAACCAAGGCAGACATTGCTGACAAGATCGGCGAGCATACGGGCGATCGCCCTGACCCTGACAAGCATACGGTGGACGAGCTGCGCGCAATGCTCGCAGAAGCCTCCGAGCCCAAGAAGGAAGCAGGAGAGAGCGCAGCGCTTGCAGCTCTACGCGAACCGGGGGGCGTCACGCGCCGCAAGGTGAACCGTGGATCGACGCGCCGGATGAACCGCGCTCTCATGGCAGCCCAGCGCGCGCTCACTGAGTTCGCCAAGGAGATCGATATCCAGGTCTATGTGACCAACGACAAGGGCGATCGCATCGATGAGGTGCCGCTTGTGGCCGAGATCAGAGAGTTTTCAGCGAGCTTGAGCGGCAAGGTCGCAGAGTTTACAACGCCGATCGATGAGCCCAAAAAGAAAAAGAAGTAACTCAAGACCCACGCGCCAACACTGAGGAGAGCAGACGATGAAACCCGAATGGATGAAATTCCTCCCCGTGTGGGAGCAGCCCGGCGAGGGCGGTCAAGGAACGTCAGGTGAATCTGCATCGGGGGAAGGGACACCCTCGACACCTGGTGAGGGCGGAGGTGATCAGCCGCCCGGCGGTGAGGGAGGGGATGCTTCACTCGGCTCCCCTTCCCAGCGCTCCAGCATCATGGATTTTGCTCCAAAGGCCGAGGGCGGCAAGGGCGAGCAAGTGCCGGAAGGCGATGCCTGGAAGCTGCCCGAGGGACTTGAGATCGCCGATCACCTGGTCGGCAGCTCGGCCGAGGACACGTTGCGCAAGCTGCACACGGCATACAAGGGCGCGCACCAGGAGCTCTCGAGCCGCAAGAAAGAGGACGGCGTGCTCGAGGGCAGCGTGCCAGGCAAGATTGACGGTTACACCTTCGATAGCATCGAGGGCGATCGCGACAAAGATGTGGTCCTGGCCGATCTCACAAGCGAGGAGAGCAAGCCTTACGTCGATGCCTTCCGCGAGGTCGCAATGGAGGTGGGCATCCCCGATGCTGCGTTTGCGAAGCTGATGCACGGCGCTGTGGGTAAACTTGTGGAGAACGGCCTTTCGATCTCGACCGATCCAGAGCAGGCAATGCAGATCAACGGCGAGGCCGAAATGGAGGCATTGACCCGAGACCTCGGCCCCCAGGGCGCAAACGACGCGCTCCGGCAGATCGACACCTTTGCGCAGAAGCTCGCTAACAACGGGATCTTGCAAAACGAGAAGGACGTCCAGGAGTTCGCCCAAATGGTCGGCACGGCGCAGGGCTTGCAGATCATGCAACGGATCATTGTTGCCGAGTTCGGCGAGAAGGCAATCCCGAAGGCCGAGGGGGTCGCGGGCGCCCCAACGCTTGAGGAAGCGTATGAGCAGCATCGCCAGGCGCTTTCTATGCCACCTGGTTCCGATCGCGAGGAGGCCGTGAGCCGGGCAGAAAAGCAGCTTGAGAAAGCGATGGCCCAGGGCTCGACACCTGGCGCTGTTCGGTCTAGGGTTCTCTAGCAGCCTTTTCCTCCCAAGACGGGCTGCCCTTTGCTGGTAGACTGACCCGGCGTTGCTCTCTGCCCCCCACGTAGTAGCAGCGCCGGGTTTTTTCTTGACAAGGTTTTGCGTCACGGTGGATAACAACCGCCAGATGCAGACCCGACGAGCCCGGCACCCGACGCTCCGCGATTTAGGCCCGACCGCTCCGACGCCCTCGATCTAATCAATCGAAACCTTAGTTGGAGACTGGAAATGTCTACTACCCTTTCAGCCGCAGCCATTGCATCTTTCGACGCTATGGTGAAGCACGCTTACCAGGAGCGCGGCAAGCTGCGCGAGACGGTTCGCATTAAGACCGGCGTCGTCGGCTCTACGCACCGCTTCCCGAAACTCGGCGCGGGCCTGGCAACGCAGCGAGTGCCGCAAACGGACGTGGTTCCCATGAACCTGGTCCACACCAACGCAACCGCAACTCTCGAGGATTGGAACGCTGCCGAATACACCGATGTATTCGACCAGCAGAAGGTCAACTTCTCGGAGCGCGAGGAGCTCGCAATGTCGATCGCGGCCGCTATCCAGCGCCGTGAAGACCAGCTCATCATCGACGCCCTGGAAGCAACGGCCACCACGGCCACGGTTGCCTCCTCGGTTGGCGGTGCAAACACTGACCTTAACGTCGCCAAGCTCCGCCGGGCTTCCCGGCTCCTGGGCGACAACTCGGTCGGTGAAGATGAAAGCATCACCTATGTCGGCTCGTATGTCGGCCGTGAGGCTCTCCTGGGCGAGACCGAGACCACAAGCTCGGACTTCAACACCATCAAGGCGCTTGTCAACGGCGATATCAATTCCTTCATGGGAATGGATTTCAAATGGATTGCATCGCGCGCAGAAGGTGGGC
>CBDUCI010000153.1:0-6214 GCA_965365605.1 uncultured bacterium | reverse complement strand
TGCCGCCGATCTCGGTGATCACCACATCGATGTCCGGTTCCTGCTCGGGCAGCCGGGTGATCGCTCGCTTGATCTCATCGGTGATGTGCGGAATGACCTGGACGGTCGCGCCGAGATAGTCGCCGCGACGCTCCTTCGCGATCACGGACTGATAGATCCGCCCGGTCGTAACGTTGTTCGCCTGGGACAGTGATCGATCAATGAACCGTTCATAGTGACCGAGGTCGAGGTCCGTTTCGGCACCGTCATCGGTTACAAACACCTCGCCGTGCTGGAAAGGGCTCATAGTGCCCGGATCGACATTGATGTAGGGATCGAATTTCTGGATGGTGACCGAGAGTCCACGTGCTTTAAGGAGCATCCCGAGCGACGCGGCGGCGATGCCCTTGCCCAGTGAAGACACGACCCCGCCGGTCACGAAGACGTATTTCGTGGGGTCGCGATCGGGCATCAGAGCACCAGGGTTGTTCGGTTCAGGTAAACTTAGAATTTAAGGTGAGATTCGTTCCGCGTCGACCCGCTTCAGCACCGCCTCCACGCGCTCCAAATCAGCCGGTGTGTCCACGCCGATCGCCGCCGTGTCGACTTCGACGCACCGGATCACCAGCCCCAGCTCAAGGGCACGGAGTTGCTCGAGCTTGTGTGTCAACTCCGACTGCGACGGCGATGCAGCGGCAAAGCGATCGAAGGCATGCCGCCGATACACATACAGACCGACATGAATGCGAGACTCTTCGTCGCCGGCTGCCGGCTCGCGCTGGAAACCGAGGGCGCGCCCCTCCGCATCGATTAACGCCTTGACCAGATGCGGATCGTCTGCTCGCTCGGCATTTCGGATCGGCCGCACTAGCGTCGCGATATCGACCCGCGGATCTCGATCGAGCGCTTGAACAGTGGCATCGATCGCGGCCGGCTCGAGGAGCGGCTCGTCGCCCTGCACATTGACGACGACCGTAGCCCTGGCGGCCACCGAATCCAGCTCGAGCAAATGCGCGATGCGATCCGTGCCCGATGCCGCCGGACGCTCACTAATCACCGCCACAGCCCCGGCCACCTCGGCCGCCTCTGCGATAGCCGGACTATCGGTAATCACCCTGACCTCGTCTATAGTCGCCGCTCGACTGGACAGCTCGACCACCCATGCGATCATCGGCCGGCCCGAGATCTCGGCCAGGGCCTTGCCTGGAAATCGAGTCGCCGCGTAGCGAGCTGGAATGGCAGCTAGAACCAAGGCGAGATCACGCCGTAGAACTTCCATTCCTCCGAATCGATGCCGTAGGCCACAAACGCTCCCAGGTACTTTACGGGTCCGTGAAAAGCAATCCCTCCCCCCACCCCGACGTTCGAGTTGAAGGAATCGCCGGGAAACCAGGCGTCACCGATATCGAACAGACCCACCGCGTAAAAGTTCTGAAAGCGCTTTATCGGACTCGGCAGGGCCTGATGATAGCGCACATTCGCGATTAGCATCCGATCGCCGGTCAACCGCTCGGCCAGGGACGAGGTGCCGACCACGGTCCGACGACCGCCGAGACTGTAGAGAAACTGCGGTTCGAGCCTATCGCCACCCCCCAACCGCCCACCGCCTACGACGCGCATCGCGGCGAACGAACCGCCACCAGTCGGCAGATAACCGCGCGCCTCAGCCTGCGCCCAGTCAAACTCGAAATCACCCCCAAAACCCCAGTGGTTGTATTGCACGTCCGCGTATACACCGCGCCTCGCGAACCGCGGCGAGTCACGCGCGTCCAGGGTCAGCCTGGCGCCCAAAGCCCGGCCCTCTCCAGGGGTGATCGGCTGATTGACCCGCCAATCCTCATCCCCGCCAAAGAACGCAAATGGCGCTTCGGTCTCGAGGCTATCGAAGTCGTCTTGCCGCCAACGAATGCGCAGGCGCAGACTTGGCATCAGAAGCAGCGATCCCCAAGCCTCGTACCCTTCGCGCTCGAAATACAACCGATCGTCGTCGGCAAAAAAGAGAGACCGCAACGAGTTACCGAGATTCCCCCGGTGCCACCGCTGACTCGTATCGGTACGCGAATAGGTACGCATGCCGATCTCGCCACCGTCCTCGCTGAATTCGCGGGCGAACTCAACATCCCAGCCAACCTCGCCGCGAGCGGTTCGAAACACCGGCCCACCGGAGAGTCTGGTACGCGGCCATTCGGGTCGCTGCCGGAGACCGACTGCGATGCTGAACGCCAGACCATTAACGTCAGTGTAGTGATACGGCACAAAACCAAAGAAACCCTTCGGTTCGATCGGAAATGGACGCTCCGGCTCGACGTAGACGATTCGGAGATTGCCGTCGACATCGGTGACGACCTCGAGCGGAGCATCGCGCACCCACTCCTCGCCGTCCCGCACTGTGGCCAGCGTCGACCCGAAGAGCGCGCCAGCGAAGACCGTCAGTCGGCCTTCAACCACCGCTCCCGGTCGGACGTATACCTGGCCCCCGATCGCCGTCACGTCACCGGCCACCCGACCCTCGAGAATCACTGTGCCGCCGACCTGAACCAGTGCCGCTTCGCGAGTCAACCCTCGTGGCACGACTACGCTATCAGCGATCGAGACAGGATCGGCGCTACTCAACACGCTGTCGACACGCGCGCGGACCGCGCTCGGAATCTCCGGATCGACCGTGATGTGTGGTTGCTGGGCCATCACGTCCGAGCCGGTCGCCGCTAACCAGAGCCCTGCGGCCAAAACGATGTGTCGCCCATGCCTCATGCCCGAGGATGGTACCGGCGATGCTCGGCCCTCAGATACGGAGGATCGATGTGCGTGTAAACCTGGGTCGTTGTTATGTCGGCGTGACCAAGCATCTCTTGAACCGCCCTCAAGTCGGCGCCACGATCGAGCAAATGAGTGGCAAAGGTATGGCGAAATGTGTGCGGTGTGACGTTCTTCTCGATCCCGGCCCGTCGAACGTAACGCCGCACTATCTTCCACGCGCCCATCCTCGACAGCGGGCGACCCCGGAAGTTTAGAAACAACACACCCTGGGTTTCCGCACCCTTCAACGCGACCCGTTCTCCCTCGATGTACTGCACCAGCGCGTCGATCGCACGCCTTCCAATCGGTATGACACGCACCTTTTCGCCTTTGGGACCGGCCAACTCCACACCAACGCTGGCGTCGCGTCGCCGCACACGGCGTCGAACGGGGATGAGTCGAACGGTGCGCTCAGTCCAATCGCATTCCTCGAGCTGGACGGCGATCAACTCCGAGATGCGCACGCCTGTTCCGTACAGAAACTCAAGCATCGCCCTGTCACGTAACGGGAAGGGCTCGTTACCCCCGACCGCATCGAGGATCCGCTCGACCTCTTCGAGGCTCAGCACGGTAGGCAGCCGCCGACCGCGCCTGGGAGCGTCGATCGCCTCAGTCGGATCGGCCCCCACCCCCCCCTCACCGGCTACAAAGGAATAGAACCCGCGCAGCGCCGTCAATCTGCGCGCCACCGTGGAGGCTTTCATGCTTTGTCGATCTAGCTCGCTCAAATAGGCTCGCACCGTGTCACGTTCCTCCGGGTCCCTACCGCTTTCGGACGCAAACGACTGGTAGCGCTCGATATCGGCTCGATAGGCTGCGATGGTTCGCTCGGCCAAGCCCTTCTCGAGCAGCAGGTACTCCGTGTATCGCTCAAGGGCACGCTTCATATCATAGGAACGGATTTGTTTCCCGTTCGTGGCCGATCGTCGTCGGGCCCATGTGCCCCGAGTAGACCTGCGTCTCGTCCGGGAGCACGAGCAACTTCTTCTTGATACCATCGATCAACAGATCGTAAGAGCCGCCCGGGAAGTCAGTCCGACCAATCGAGCCGGCGAATAAGGCGTCGCCGGTGAAGACGATACAGTCGTCGACAAAGTGATAGCACACGCTCCCGGGCGCATGCCCTGGCGTATGATAGATCCGTATATCGCGACCGAGGAGGTTGAGCTCATCAGCTTCTGTCACGGCCACGGTCTCGACCGGTGCCGTGACCGGGATGCCGGCGAACGCTGAAAGGTTTTCCTCTGCGCTGATCAGCATCGGTCGCGCGTCCGGGTGTAAGTAAACCGGAGCACCCGTCGCCGCCACGACCTCCGGTAGCGCCGCGATGTGATCGGCGTGCGCGTGAGTCTGCAAAATAGCCGTCAGCTCGAGGTCATGTTCCTCGAGCTTCCCCAACAGGCGCCGCGCCTCACCACACGCATCGATCAACAGGGCCTCGCCTGGCGTCACGTCCCATACCAAATAGGCGTTGGATTGAAACGGGCCAACCACGTGCTGACGAACGTTCAACACGGTTGATCGGCTTCGATGTGTTGGCGACGGCGACGGGCGAGCGCCCGCTTCGCAGTGCCCGCCACGACCGGATCTGTGTCGGCGGTCGCCAGCTCCAGCGCGGGGGTTGAACCGAGCCCTGTGTTTCCGGCTACGATCACCGCGTTGCGGGCCAAACCCCGGCGCCGGGTGCGCTCGATGGCAGAGTCCCCAAAACGGCCGACAAAATCGTTCTCGGTCATTCGGACCACCGCGTCGAGGTCTGCCGGCCACGCTTTGTGTCGAGGCTCAAGCCGAGGCTCACGGGCGGTCGGAGCACCGTCATTCCAAGGACATACGTCTTGGCAGACATCACAACCGAAGAGCCAGTTCCCTATCGCCTCTTCCTCCTCCGCACATAGCTCATCCCGATGTTCGATCGTTTGGTATGCGATACAGCGCGCCGAGTCCAGCACGTACGGCGCCACGAGCGCACCGGTGGGACAAGCTTCGAGGCAGCGTGTGCAGGTGCCGCAGTGATCGACTCCGATCGTATCGGGTATGAGCTCGGCTTCTACAAGGAGTTCACCCAGGAACAGGAACGACCCCAGATTTACGTTGATCAGATTAGTGTTCTTGCCGCGCCAACCCAGCCCCGCGCGCTCGGCCCAATACTTGTCCATAACTGGCGCCGAGTCTGTAAAAGCGCGGCCGTCAAAAGTAGCATCGAGCTCTCTCCCATAAGCCAAGAGGGCGTGCAGCTTGTCCTTGAGAACTCGATGGTAGTCCTCGCCCCACGCGTAAGTCGCGACGGCTACTCCTTCCGGTTGTGGGCCAGCACCCGCTTGGTGGTACAACAGGCCGGCGCATAGGACCGAACGGCACCCGGGGACCAGTTGCCGAGGGTCGACCCGCTTTTCGAAATGATTGGCCATCCAACCCATTCTTGCGTGGTGACCGTTACTCAGCCACTCGGCAAGAAGAGAGGCGTCCTTGACGCGGTCGGCAGCGGCGACGCCCACGACATCGAAGCCGAGCTCCAGCGCCTGGGACTTGATTGCGGCGGTCAGAGCCTCCGGTGTCACCCGAGCGCTGCTTTCACGCGCTCAGCAAGGGCGACCGAAAATCCTGGGACCTTGGCGATCTCGTCAACCGGCACGTGGCGCAACTGATCGACCGACTGAAAGTGGTGTAACAACGCGGCTCGTCTCTTGGGACCAATTCCGGGGATTTCGTCGAGCTCGCTTCCGATCAGGCGACGACTGTGAAGCTTGCGATGGTACGAAACGGCGAAGCGGTGTGCCTCGTTGCGAAGATGCTGCATCGTCTGCAGGCCTCGCGATCGGCGGGGCAACCACACGGGTTCTTTGCGTTCGGGCAGATAGATCTCCTCTTCGCGCTTCGCCAAACCCGCCACGTCGACATCCGGCCGCGCACCGAGCTCCTCCAATACCGCGCGGGCTGCATTGAGTTGCCCCTTCCCTCCATCGATTAATAGCAGATCGGGCAATGGTTTATCGTGATCCAAAAGGCCCCGGAAGTACCGTTCGACCACCTCCGCCATCATCGCAAAATCGTCCTGCCCCTCGGCGTACTTGACCCGGAAGCGGCGGTAGCCGGCTTTCCGAGGCGCCCCATTGAAGAACGTCACCACCGATCCGACGCTGTCTTCGCCGTGGATCGTGGAGATGTCCACGCAAGCGATGCGGCGCGGGGTTCGGGCCAACCCCAGGCTGTCTTTCAACTCCACCACCGCCTCTGACGCGCGCTCGGTTTCGTTCTGCTCTCTGAGCCGGCGCTCCTCGAGCTGATAGCGGGCGATCACGGTCGTGATGTTGTCGGTCCCTCCATCGTCGAGGGCTTCGCCATGCGGATCGCCGCGGGCGACGTCCCCCCGCCGCTGAAGGACGTGTCGCTCCGCGTGCTGGACATCGGGCTCCTGCAGGCCGGCGCGAGCATGAAGGGC
>CBDUCI010000152.1:0-6273 GCA_965365605.1 uncultured bacterium | reverse complement strand
GACATCCAGCTGCTGATCTTCGAGCCGTTTGAATCGTTCCTGTACGCCGTCGATCGTGATACCGGGGTCGCGACGATCACGCTCAATCGCCCTGATCGTCTCAATGCCTTGACGTTCGAGGTGTATGAAGAGTTGACGGACACCTTCCAGCGCATCGATCGGGAACCGGATGTGAGAGCGGTCGTTATAACCGGGGCCGGACGGGCGTTTTGTTCGGGCGGGGACGTCGAAGACATCATCGGTGCGTTGTTCGCTCGTGACGCCGCCGGTTTGCTGGCGTTTACCCGTTTGACGTGTGATCTGATTGCGGCCATCCGGTCGTGCAAGCGACCGGTGATCGCCGCGCTGAACGGCACGGTCGCCGGCGCCGGCGCAGTGATCGCGACCGCATGTGACATACGGATCGCCGACGAGACGGCCAAGATCGCGTTCCTCTTTACCAAGGTAGGGTTGTCGGGAGCTGACATGGGCGCGGCTTGGTTGTTGCCCCGGGTGGTCGGCTGGGGTCGAGCGAGTGAGCTATTGCTGACCGGTGACTTCATTGACGCCCGTGAGGCGTATCGTATTGGCCTTTACAATCGCGTCGTTGCTGGCGATACAGATGTTGTGGCCGAAGCGAAGGCGTTGGCGACTCGCCTAGCGGCCGGTCCGTCTGAGGCGCTGGCGGTTACCAAGGCGGCGTTGAACGGTGAGGCGTCAATCGATCTCGGTCCCGCCCTCGACGCCGAGGCACGAGCTCAAGCCGATTGTATGCGACACCCGAACTTCAAGGAAGCATACGCGGCGTTCCGTGAGAAGCGGAAGCCGCGCTTCACGTAGTCTTCGTGCCCGACGTCGCCACCGTCAGAGCGTTCCTCGAAGACGATCACGTCCAGCTGGCGGAAGACGTTTCGCGGTTCGTGGACACGGAACTCGCTGCGCTTCCTGATCCACCCGACGACCCGGCTTGCCGACTGCAAGCGCGCGAGGTGCTGACGCTGCTTGGTGACGCCGGCTGGTTTCGTCCGATCAAGAGTCAGGATCTGCGCGGTTGTTCGCTTGTGCGAGAGGCGTTGGCTGGTGTGTCGCCGCTTGCGGACGCGGTGTTCGCCCTCCAAGGGTTGAGCGCAACGCCGATTCTGCTGGCTGGCGGTGATGCGCTCCGCGAGAAGTGGCTCGAGCCCACATGCGCGGGTCGTGCGATGGGCGCGTTCGCGATGACGGAGACCGAGGCCGGCTCCGATGTATCCTCGCTGGCGACTACCGCTCGGCGTGTTGGCAACGAGTACGTCCTCGATGGCGCCAAGACGCTGATCTCAAACGCCGGCATCGCCGATTTTTACACCGTGTTCGCGGCCACCGATCGCGATCGCGGCGCCAAGGGGATCTCCTGTTTCGTCGTGCCGGCGGATCAGCCCGGGCTCGACTTTGTTGGCCCGCAGATCATGAGCGCCCCCCACCCGTTGGGTGAGATTCGGTTTGACGGTTGCCGCGTCGGCATGGACACCCGCTTGGGCGGGGAAGGGGACGGGTTCAAGCTCGGGTTGGCAACGCTCGATCGGCTGCGGGCCACCGTGGGCGCAGCGGCTTGTGGCATGGCCGAGCGCGCGCTCGCCGAAGCTCGCCGACACGCGCTGGAGCGCGTCCAGTTTGGCAAACCACTGGCCGAGTTTCAAATCGTGCGCCAGAAGCTGGCCCGGATGGCGATTGGACTGGCCGCATCGCGATTGCTGGTCTACCGAGCGGCATGGGAAAAAGACCGGGGTTCGAAGCGGGTAACAGTTGAATCCGCGATGGCGAAAGCGTTTGCAACCGAGGAAGCGCAGCGTATCGTCGACGACGCGGTACAGATAGTCGGTGGACGCGGTGTCGTCGCCGACCACCCGGTCGATCGACTTTATCGCTCGGTTCGCGCGTTGCGGGTCTACGAAGGCACGACCGAGATCCAACACCTCATCATCGCCCGCCACTTGCTACAAAACGAGAGCCCATGAGGGTTGCGATCGTCGGCGGCGGTCCGGCAGGGTTGTACTCGGCTATTCTCTTGAAACGAGCCGATCCGACGCACCGGATCACCGTCCACGAGCGCAATCGGTTGAACGATACGTATGGGTTCGGGGTCGTGTTCTCCGACGCGACGCTCGACAACCTGGCTGCAGCCGATGCTGAGACGCACGCCGGGATCACCACCGAGTTCGCCCATTGGGACGATATCGAGATCCACTATAAGGGCGAGGTGATCCGCTCGACCGGTCACGGCTTCGCCGGCCTCGATCGCCAACGCTTGCTGGAGATCTTGGCTGCGCGCTGCGAACAGCTGGGTGTGGAGCTCGAGTTCCAGTCCGAGCTCACCGCCGTCCCACAGATGAGCGATGTCGATCTGTTGGTGGCTGCTGACGGTGCGAACTCGATCCTGCGCGAACAACGCGCCGACGCCTTTGTACCGGCGATCGATTGGCGACCGAATCGATTTGTATGGTTGGGCACGACGCGCCCGTTTCCGGCATTCACATTTTACTTTAAGTATGATGGGCACGGGCTTTGGCGTGTACATGCTTATCGATACGCTGAAGGTCGCTCCACCTTCATCGTTGAGACCACCGAGGAGACGCTCCGCGCTGCTGGACTCGAAGACGCTTCCGAGTGTGAAACGGTGGCCTTCTGCGAGGCGATGTTCGCGGCCGAGCTAGAAGGTCACCGGCTGATCTCGAATCGCTCGATCTGGCGCCGGTTTCCGACCGTGACAAACGGTTCGTGGTCGGTCGACAACATGGTCTTGATCGGCGATGCCGCACACACCGCCCATTTCTCGGTCGGCTCAGGGACAAAGCTGGCGATGGAGGACGCCATCGCGCTTGCGGACGCGCTCCGGGTCGAGCCCGACGTGCCGACGGCGCTGGCCGCCTACGAGAAGGAGCGGAGGCCGGTCGTCGAAAGCCTCCAACGGGCGGCGCAGGCCAGTCTGCAGTGGTTCGAGGGCACAGAGCGCTACATGGAAACCGAGCCCGTTCAGTTTGGGTTCAACCTGTTGACCCGAAGCCTGCGCATCACCCACGAGGATTTGCGACTCCGTGACCCCAAGTTGACCGCACAGATTGATCGTTGGTTTGCCGGGCAAGCGAGCCAACAAAGCGGTGTGAGGCTCGACTTGGACGACCCGCCGCCGCCTCTTTTCACGCCTTTCAAGTTGCGCCAGATGGTGCTCGCCAATCGGGTCGTCGTCTCGGCGATGTGTCAATACTCGGCCGAGGATGGCAGCCCGACCGATTGGCACTTCGTTCATCTCGCCAGCCGGGCTGTCGGAGGTGCCGGGCTGGTGTTCTCGGAGATGACCGATATCAGTCGCGAGGCACGGATCTCACCTGGATGCGCCGGGATGTATCGACCTGAACACGTCGCGGCGTGGAATCGAATCGTCGACTTCGTACACGAGAACACCGCAGCCAAGATCGGCTTGCAGCTCGGCCACGCCGGTCGGAAGGGGTCGACCCGGTTGGCGTGGGAGGGTATGGACGAGCCTCTCGAGGAGGGGAACTGGGAAATCCTCGGTCCGTCACCGATTCCGTACTTTCCGCACAGTCAGGTGCCGCGCGAGATGGATCGCCACGACATGGACGTGGTCAGAGACGATTTCGTGCGCGCCGCCAAGATGGCTGAGAAAGCGGGGTTCGATATCGTCGAGCTCCACTTCGCGCACGGCTACCTGCTGGCCAGCTTCGTCTCGCCGTTGACCAATCAACGTCGTGACGAGTACGGGGGACCGCTCGAGAATCGGCTGCGGTTTCCGCTCGAGGTGTTGAAGGGCGTGCGCGCGGTGTGGCCTCAGCATAAGCCGCTCTCGGTCCGAATCTCCGCTGTCGATTGGGCACCGGGTGGGACCGAGGTGACCGATGCGGTCGAGATCGCGCGGACGCTCAAGGCGCACGGTTGCGACATCGTCGACGTTTCGGCAGGTCAGACCGTACCCGACGCCAAACCGATCTACGGTCGTCAGTTTCAGACGCCGTTTAGCGACCGGATTCGTCATGAGGCAGAAATCCCGACGATGGCGGTCGGCAACATCTCGTCGTATATGGACGTCAACACGATCCTGGCTGCCGGCCGGGCTGATCTTTGCGCTCTGGCTCGGGCTCATCTATGGGACCCGTACTGGACGCGAAACGCGGCCCAGAAACTGGGTTACGCATTACCCTGGCCAAAGCCGTACTCGGTTCTCGACGACTACCGGCCGCGATTCGAGTGATCGGGTTGGTCCTCGATGCCGTCGCCTCTCGCCCGATCGTTGCCCTAGTCGAAAGCATAAAGGTCGGTCGATAGGTACTTCAGGCCTGAGTCACAAAGCAGCGTGACAACCGTCGCATCAGGACCGAGCCGTTGCGCGACTCGCAGGGCGGCCACGACGTTGGCCCCAGAAGATGTCCCCCCAAAGAGCGCCTCTTCTTTGGCCAACGTCCGGGTCATCTCCTTGGCGTCAGATGTAGAAACTTGCAGGATGTCATCGACGAGGTCCTTGTCCCAAAGTGGAGGAATAAAGCCCGGACCCACCCCCTCGATCTTGTGAGCACCGGAAGTCCCGCCGGAAAGCACCGCCGACTCGGCTGGTTCAACGGCAACGATTTCGATCTCTGGATCACGAGCCCGAAGCGCTCTCGCGACCCCAGTGATGCATTGCGCCGTACCAACCGATTGCACAAAAACATTTATCCGCCCGTCTGTCTGGTCCCATATTTCTTCCGCTAACGGCCCATAACCGGCGGCTGCGGCGACGTTGTTGAACTGGTCGGCGTAGAACGCGCTCGGAGCCGAGCCGAGTTCCTCGGCTTTTGCCATCATGCTCTGGATTAGCTCCTTCGTGGTGCAACCTCCGCCGCTCGCGATCTCGACGACGTCCGCTCCCAGCGCACGCATGTGATCACGCTTCTCCTGGCTGAACGCATCCGAGGTCACCAGCGTGATTGAGAAACCCCGCGCCGCACACACAAAAGCCAGCGAGGTCCCCGTGCTGCCTCCCGTGTACTCCACGAGCGTTCCTCCCGGCTCCAACCGCCCCGAAGCGGCGGCGTCATCGACGACGGACACCGCCATCCGATCCTTCATGCTCCCGGTTGGGTTGTGGCTCTCGACTTTGACGAACACACGCGCGAATCCGGCGCGAACGACGCGCGTCAACTGGACGAGGGGCGTGTTGCCCACGGACTCGATGATGTTTGTTGGGTCCGTCATGGTCGCCGATAACCTACGTGGTCACCATATCAAGAGTCGATCAGGTGAATCCGTCGACTTAATGATCCAGTGGCCAAGGTCGTCACATGCCTATGCGAGCAAACTCGGACACCGAATTGACCGAGCTCGTTCGACTCCGAAACGAGATCTTAGGCGCCCTGCCCTGAAACTCAGGCCCGACTTTCGTATCTTACAATATTGGGCACGTTGTCCTCGATGGGCGGCGTGCGTTCGCGCTGCCCCGGTAGCTCAGCTGGATAGAGCGACGGCCTTCTAAGCCGTGGGTCGGGGGTTCGAGTCCTCCCCGGGGCGCCAAACTTCTGGCCCATGCGGCGAACCTCAACCTGAATCGGAAGAAGATGTCAGAGCTCTTGGAGATGACAACGCTTTCAGACAGGCTTCGAGAGGCCGCTGAGCTGCCATCGGTCCGGCTGACATCGAGGCAGCTGTGCGATTACGAGATGCTGGCCTCGGGAGCCTTTGCGCCGCTCGATCGCTTCATGGGAGCCGAGGATCATGCGTCCGTGCTGCAAGAGATGCGGCTGGCCAACGGCTCGCTGTTTCCGATTCCGATAACGCTGCCTCTCCATACCGATCAGATCGGCCTGGCCGAGGGTGAGGTCGTGGCTCTGCGGGATACCAGAAACGAGGTCCTGGCGACGATGCGGATCGAAGAGACCTATTGTTGGGACAAGACCGAAGTAGCACGGGCGGTATTTGGCACAACGGATGTTCGCCATCCACTGGTCGCGGAGCTGGAGAGTTGGGGCCGTATCAACGTCTCAGGCGAACTCTCGATCCTTCAACTTCCAAAGCACTACGACTTTCAAGATCTGCGTCTTACCCCTAGTGAGACGAGACGCGTGTTCGGGGGTGCGGGTCGTCCCGACCACGTTGTGGCGTTCCAAACCCGAAACCCGCTGCACCGGGCCCACGAGCTAATGGCCGAGCGAGCCGCCCAGCGGGAGAGCGGCACGCTCTTCCTGCACCCGGTCGTCGGGATGACACGCCCTGACGACATCGATCATTACACCCGGGTGCGGACGTACCGGCGGTTTCTCGAAGTCACCC
>CBDUCI010000151.1:0-6311 GCA_965365605.1 uncultured bacterium | reverse complement strand
CGCGCTGCACGCCGTCGCGGCGCAGGTGCAGCATGCGCAGGCGCGTCGCCAGAACGTCGTCGTTGACGCGCCGAAAAACGGTCGCCTGCGCGAGACCGGAAGCGCGGCGATTCGCGGCGGAGGTCGACTCCGACACCCCTTACACCTCCCCCGCCGATCTAGCCGTCTCGAGCGCTACCTCGGTGGATGTGCGCTCGGTCACTGTCTTTAGATAAAAGTTCGCCGGTCGTGTGTTCAGTTCTTCAAGCACGCTGTAGGCGAGCGGGCTGCGGGAGAGCTTCGACACCTGGCTATTGGGGTCCTTCAGATTGCCGAACACGATCGCGTCAGTGGGACACGTCTGCTGACATGCGGTTTGGAAAAACCCATCCGGCACGACAGCTTCGAGATCTTCATCGCGGACGGTGTTCTTGGCGGCGTTGATGCGCTGCACGCAGTACGTGCATTTCTCCATCACACCCTTCTGACGCAGGGTGACGTCGGGGTTGATCGCCAGATTCATCGGCTCTGGCCATTCGTACGTGAAGTAGTTGAAGTATCGAACCTTGTAAGGGCAGTTATTCGAACAGTAGCGGGTCCCGACGCACCGATTGTACACCTGAACGTTGAGTCCCTCGTCATTGTGATAAGCGGCATACACAGGACAAACCGGCTCACACGGAGCAGCCCCACAGTGCTGACACATCATCGGTATGTGACGCGTCTTCACGTGTCCGTTTTCTTCGTTCTCCAAAAAGCGTTCGATCCGAATCCACGACATCTGCCGGCTCTTGGCGACCCGATCGGGCCCCACGAACGGGATGTTGTTCTCGGCGGCACATGCCGCCACGCAAGCGTTGCACCCGGTACAAGCATCCAGGCTGATCGCCATGCCCCAGCGATAGGGGCTCTCAACGCCGGAGTCCTCGGCGACACGCTCCACCGTGAGGGCTTCGCCATGGCCGTTGCCGTTGTGACCCGGCTCAGCGTGGAGCGCCTCAGCCATCGGTATCGCCTGAGCGATCTCGCGATCGTGCTGAGTGTCTGACCCTTGGTGCTTGAGCGGTGGTACCCACGCCCCGGTGGGCGTCAGCGTGACCCGAACGCCTTGGTAGATCGGCCCTCCACCGTATGGCTCGACATCGGCGGGCAGCAACTCGATCGGGTTGACGCCACCCTTGGCGAAGCGTCCCATCGCCGTGTGACCGCGGCCGAGCGGCATCGAAACCGTATCGGCCCGGATGCCGGCGTACGAGATGACGGGTGCCGTGACACTGCCATGGGGCGATGCGACGGTGACCACGTCACCGTCTTTGACACCCAGACTGGTCGCTACATCGGGATGAATCTCGATCCACGTCTGCCAACAGCTCGTGGTAACGGGGTCTGCCAGCTCCTGCAGGGTCGGGCTGTTGGCTGACCGGCCGTCGTACATCGCCAGTTGCGGCTGCACGATGAGGTCAAAGGCGCCATCATCCTCCGGCCCGTCAAATGAAACCGGGCCAAAATCGAGTCCGTCGCCCCCGGTTGCCGGCGCTGTCGTCGTCGGAACCGTCGCCGCTGCCTGCCACACCCCGCCGGCCTTGAGCGCCTCAGCCCACGTCTGCTCGCTGTCGGCGACGTCGCTCCATGCCGACCGCAAGTAGCCATACCAGCTCTCGGCCTCGATCGCCGGAGTCTCCCCCTCACCTACCAACGCCCGCCCGACATCGAGCAGCACGTCGGGCATCGGGCGGGTGTCAAAAACCGGACGCATCGCCGGCTGGATCAGGCTCATGACGCCGTCCTCGGGCACCCAGTCGCCCCACGACTCGAGCGATGTATGATCGGGTAGCAACAACTGACAGTGGGACGCGGTGTCGTCGAGCACCGAGCTAAACGAAACCCGGAAAGGCACCTCGAGCAAGGCATCCGCAAATCCAACCCCCGGCGGCAGCGAGAACACCGGGTTGGCGTGGGCCAGCAGGAGCGCTTTCACCTGGCCGCTCCTCATGCGCCCGGTGAGTTCGACCATCGAGCGGTACGCACCCGGCACACCACCGGTGATCGCACCGTTTACCTCAACGGTGTCGCCCACCGCACCACCGGCCTGGTTCAACACGTTGACCGCCACGGCGGCAGCCGTTGCCGCGCGGTGTGCAGAGCCGACTCCGCCCGGCAGCGCCAGGCTCCGCTTTGATGCGAAGAGCTCTGCCAGGTGTTCGATCGTTTCGGCGTCCACACCCGTCATTTCCGCTGCCCGCGCTGGAGTCCAACCAGCAGCCGGACCGCCGGCGCCAAGCACGTTGGCCATGGCCAGTGCGACCAGGTGCTCTGTACCGGGTCGCGCAGCCACCCACTCGTCCGCGTTCGACGCGGTCATCGACAACCGCGGCTCGACCGCCACGAAGACCCCCTCGCCGTCGGGTCGCACGGACTCCACGCCGCGGAAGGCGTGCATTTCGGACCACGCCCGTCCGTACCGAACCGGTGACACCCAGGTGCCCAAGAAATCTGCCCCAAAAGAGATCACGAAATCGGCACCCGCGATGTCGTAGTCGGGCACGGCCGCACGGCCAAACACGCGGCGGTTGGCCTCCAAAACGGCTTCGTGCGCAAACGGCTCGTAGACCACGCGGGTCGCGCCGACCGCCGCTGCCCACTCATCGTAGAACCGATCGCGAGTGCCGGTCTCGAGACCCGTCAGCAGGACGATCGACCCAGGCTCTGTGCCTGCACTCCGGATCCCTTCGACCAACTGCTCGATCCCGGCCGCCCAGTCCACCTCGACTTGCTCACCGTTCTCGATTCGCCGCGGCCCACGCAACCGATCGGGGTCGTAGAGCCGCTGAGTCGCCATTTGACCGCGGGCGCACAGCTTGCCTTGGTTGACCGGATGGTTGGGGTTGCCCTCGAGCTTGATGACGCGACCGTCACGGGTCTTGACGTGCACGCCGCAACCCGCCGGGCACTCGCGACATGTCGACGCGTACCACGTCGGTATCCCGGGCGTGACGTTCTCGGGCGGCACCAAGTACGGGATGAGGGCCTGTGGTCCAACTTTTTGATCGCAGGCGGTCATCGTTCCCGCCCCCGTGACCCCAACCAGCTTTAGAAACTCGCGTCGTTCCACACGTCGCCTACCGTCTCGGGTCTAATAGTGACATGCCGCACAATCGTCCGATGCTTCTTCGTTGCGATGACACTCAAGGCACCACCCCATCGACAACGACTCGACCTGTGTCACGCGCTCCATCGTTTCCACTTCGCCGTGACACTCGACACACTCCACTTCGGCCCGGGTATGTGGTTTGTGATTGAACTGCACGAACTCGGGCACGCTGTGGACCCGTACCCACGGAATTGGAAGGGAATCCGTCCAGAACCCCGCCAGAAGCTGGATCTGCTGTTGATACTCCGGCGTCGAGCCGCGAATGAAACGGTGACAACCCATGCACGTCTCGACGGATGGCATGCCGGCCTCTTCTGATGTAGCGCTCGCAAAATGACAGTACGCGCACTCCATCGCGTTGTCCGTGACGTGGACGTTGTGCATGAACTCGATCGGCTGGGTGGGGCCTTCGGCCTGCGCCCGTCCACAAGCGGACAGGACGGCGAGCACCGGGAGCGCAAGGAGGATTCGGATCGCGGCTGCTTGCACGGAGTCCCTGAGCTCCCGTTCAGGGGTTCAACAACGTTGTCGCGAAGGATCGATGGTGATGCGTCGAGAGCTATCGACGCAGATAGCCCTAGGGGTCAAGACTTGCGCAAATATGCGCAGTCGACCCGCCGTGTCAAGGGAGGCTCCTCGCCGCCAGAGGCTACCTCAGAGAGATTCCGAGAATTCGGCCTTGTTTGGCTCGACGAGTCGCTCGTAGTCGGCGTACGAGATCTGAATTGTGTCCTGATGCGACCCCGCATTGAACGTGATCTTCTCGTCTTCCTCGAGTGAGCGATCGACGTAAACTGGGAGATCGTACAGGTTCCCGAAAGGCGCCATCGCGCCGGTCTCACAGTTCGGGAAAAGGCCCTTGAACTCGTCTTCGGTCGCAAGTCTCAGTTTTTCGTTGCCGACGATCGACCTGAGATTGGAAAGATCGATCTTGCGCGTCGCCGGTAGCACCGCCATCACGAACCGAGACCCATCGGTGAGCACCACGGTCTTGGCGAATTCGCCTCCCGGAACGTGCTCCGCGCCAGCCACTTCCTGCGCCGTGTAGGCCGGCGCGTGTGTGTGGTGGGTGTATTCCACCTTCTGCTCATCGAGCAGTCGTTTGACACGATTGGAAACACTCATACAAGCCTCCTGGGAGCCCACTAAGGGTATGCTGCAACGTGTCGCCAAATCTACGCTGGCTGGAGGATCACACCAGTGCCGTGGGTACGGGAATCCCCTACACGTGCGGTCGGTATTTTGGCGACACGATCCTGCGCGCCTTCCCGACAGACGTGTTCGAGACCACGGAGTTAGGGTGAGACATCGAGGCCAAAAGGGGCTTGTCCACCCCGCTGGTGCCGAACTCAGTGAACGAGAAGGGACCCCTTATGCCGACGTGTCGATTCTCTGACAGCGGTACAATGATGCAGCATAACGGGCGGCAAGTTCCGAGTCTGGGAAAGCACCTAGTTTTCGGGTGATGTGTCCCGTGCGCCGTCCGTCGGTGTTGGTTGTCGCGGTGTTACTCTTCGTTGCTCTTGCGATCTCATTCGTAGCCGGTCGCGAACCGGCGATACCACAGCCGGTTGCCTTCAATCATCTGAAGCACACCCAAGAGCTTCAGTTAGCATGTGACTTCTGCCATCCGTACGTCAGCACGGGCGCACATGCCGGTTTGCCCAACGCTGACGTTTGCTCGATGTGTCACCAAACGCCCCAGGGCACTTCGGAGGAGGCAGCCCGCGTAACGGAACTTATCTCGGATGGCGACCCACTGACGTTCAATAAGCTATTTCGTCTTCCGTCCCACGTCTTCTACACGCATCGGAGACATGTCGGCATCGGCGAACTAGAGTGCGCGAATTGTCACGGAGCGATCGCCGACACTGAGCGCCCGCCGGAGCGTCCCTTGGTGCGAGTCGACATGAATTTCTGCATGGACTGTCATCAGGAACACGAGGAAACACTTAACTGCGTTGCGTGCCATCGGTAACGCGAGGTCGGCCGGATGAGCCTGGATCGACGCGAATTCTTGTGGGTAATGGGCGCCGCCGGTGTCGGGCTTGCCGCGCAGGGGTTGCCGGGTGTTTTCTGGACAACCGATGATATCCCCGACATCGGGTGGACCCCTGGCCTCGAGAATCAACTGAACACTTCGTGCCTCATTTGCCCGGCGCGGTGTGGTATTCGGACTCGCATCGTAGATGGTCGTCTGGTAAGAATCTTTGGCAATCCCACGCACCCGATGAGCCAGGGCGGTGTGTGTCCGCGGGGCATCGCCGGTGTGCAGATGCTCTATCACCCAGAGCGACTGGGCTCACCGATGGTCCAAGATGGCTCACGTGGTAGCGACAAGTGGCGGCCGATCACAAGGGATGAAGCGATCGCGGTTATGGTTAAACGCCTCCAAACGATTCGAACAAACGGTAAACCCGAGGCGCTGGCGCTGCTCGCCGGATACTGTGCAGGCAGCATGGAGAACCTGTGGGGGCAGTTTCTGAAGGCCTTCGGATCGCCCAACTACGTGCACGACGATTACCCCGACGGAACCGATTCGATTATGAATCTGGTACACGGCATAGCGCGACAACCGAGCTTCGATCTAGAACGAGCCAACCTTGTGCTTTCCTTCGGTGCGCCCCTCTTCGAGGCCTGGTGGTCGCCTCTTCAAGCCTTCACCGCGTTCGCCGACCCTCAGGAAGCAAACGGGCAGCGCCCGCGGTTTGTTCAGATCGACACTCGGTTTTCCCGCACCGCAGCACGGTCCCAGGAGTGGGTCGGAATCCGTCCCGGCACACACGCCGTCTTAGCACTCGGGATCGCATACATATTGATCCGGGATGAGCTCTTTGACGCCGGGTTTGTAGCCGATCACGTGACTGGGTTCGAGGACTTTATCAACCAGGAGGGACAGCTTCAGGAAGGGTACCGCTCGATCGTGTCGCGCAACTACCGAACAGAGGAAGTCTCGGCGACTACCGGCGTACCGGTGGAGCGGATCACATCGCTCGCCAAAGCGTTCGCGGAGAACCAACCCGCGGTCGCGGTCTTCGGGTCGGACGTGACGCTGGCCCCCAACGGCCTGCTCGCCGGTTTGGCCGTGCACAGTTTGAACGTTATCACCGGACGCATCAACCGCCCCGGCGGGATCCTGTTCGGGGACGATCCACCGCTGGCTCCTCTCGCTCCGTTGGTG